>JBQCIY010000218.1:0-2103 GCA_051953275.1 Devosia sp.
ACGCCACGCTCGACGCGGCCGGTGACCACGGTGCCGCGACCCGAGATCGAGAACACGTCTTCGATCGGCATCAGGAACGGCTGGTCGACCGGGCGGGCCGGCTGCGGGATGTAGCTGTCGACTGCGGCCATCAGCTCCAGCACGGCATCGTGGCCGAGCTTCTTGTCCCCGTCATTGAGCGCCTCGGTGGCCGAGCCCTTGATGATCGGGATGTCGTCGCCGGGAAACTCGTACGAGGTGAGCAGTTCGCGAACCTCGAGCTCGACGAGCTCGAGCAGTTCCGGATCGTCGACCATGTCGCACTTGTTGAGGAACACCACGAGAGCCGGCACGCCGACCTGGCGGGCGAGCAGGATGTGCTCGCGGGTCTGCGGCATCGGGCCATCGGCAGCCGACACGACCAGGATCGCGCCGTCCATCTGGGCTGCGCCGGTGATCATGTTCTTCACGTAGTCGGCGTGGCCGGGGCAGTCGACGTGGGCGTAGTGACGGTTGGCCGTCTCGTACTCGACGTGGGCGGTGTTGATGGTAATCCCGCGCGCCTTCTCTTCCGGCGCGGCGTCGATCTGGTCATACGCCTTGAACTGGGCGCCGCCCGTCTCGGCGAGCACCTTGGTGATCGCGGCCGTCAGCGACGTCTTGCCATGGTCGACGTGACCGATGGTGCCGATGTTGCAGTGCGGCTTAGTGCGGGAAAACTTTTCCTTAGCCATCGCTATCTCCTAAACAGCCCAGACGGGCCGGCTTTGGTTTCTTCTAATTTCCGGATCAGGCGTATTTCGCCTGGACTTCCTTCGCCACGGCGTTCGGGACCTGCTCATAGTGGTCGAACGTCATGGTGTACTGGGCGCGACCCTGAGACATCGAACGCAGCGAGTTGACGTAGCCAAACATGTTGGCGAGCGGCACCATCGCGTCGATGACCTGCGCAATGCCCCGGGCCTCGGTGCCACGGATTTGGCCGCGGCGGGAATTGAGGTCGCCGATCACGTCGCCGACGTAGTCTTCCGGGGTCAGAACCTCGACGCGCATGATCGGTTCGAGGATCTGCGGGTTTGCCTTCTCGATGGCCTCCTTGAAGCCAGCGCGACCGGCAATTTCGAAGGCCAGGACCGACGAGTCGACGTCGTGGTAGGCGCCGTCCGTCAACGTGAACTTCACGTCGACAATCGGGAAGCCGATGATCGGGCCAGCGCCCATGACCGACTTGACGCCTTTTTCGACGCCCGGGATGTATTCCTTCGGCACGTTGCCGCCCACGACTTCCGACTTGAACTCGAAGCCGGCACCCGGCTCATTCGGCTCAATACGGAACTTGATACGAGCGAACTGGCCCGAACCACCCGACTGCTTCTTGTGGGTGTAATCGTGTTCCACAGCCTTGGTGATCGCCTCGCGGTAGGCCACCTGCGGCGCACCGATATTGGCTTCCACCTTGAACTCGCGCTTCATGCGATCGACGATGATGTCGAGATGAAGCTCGCCCATGCCGGAGATGATGGTCTGGCCCGATTCCTCGTCGGTCTTGACCCGGAAGCTCGGATCCTCGGCGGCGAGGCGCGCGAGGGCAAGGCCCATCTTTTCCTGGTCGGCCTTCGACTTGGGCTCGACGGCAATGTCGATCACCGGCTCCGGGAATTCCATGCGCTCGAGGATGACCGGGCTGGCCGGGTCCGAAAGCGTATCGCCGGTCGTGGTGTCCTTGAGGCCGACGATGGCGACGATGTCGCCGGCGTAGGCTTCATTGATCTGCTCTCGGCTGTTGGCGTGCATCTGGAACATGCGGCCGACGCGCTCGCGCTTGTCCTTGACGGTGTTCTCAAGCATCGCACCGGCCTCGAGGTGACCCGAATAGATGCGGCAGAAGGTCAGCGTGCCCATGTGCGGGTCGTTGGCGATCTTGAAAGCGAGCATCGAGAGCGGCTCGTCATCGGACGCATGACGCTCGATTTCCTTGTCGGTCTTGACGTCGATGCCCTTGATCGAGGGGATATCGATCGGCGACGGCAGAAAGTCGATGACGCCGTCGAGCAGCGGCTGCACGCCCTTGTTCTTGAAGGCCGAGCCGCAGAACACCGGGAAGAAGTTCGAGTTGATCGTGCC
>JBQCIY010000219.1:0-3768 GCA_051953275.1 Devosia sp.
GGGCGGTGGAACTGTGCCATCCGCCTCGGCTCCCGCTTTGGCCCACCACGGGACGACTCCCGTGATCCCCAACTCCCCCCGCAGACCGTTCGTCGCGACCTCGCAGCGCGAGGGGATGAGGGGAATATAAGGGGGCTCAGATGACCGGGCATAAGTTTTTTGAAATGAGGCCCAAAGCCCCGGCTGGGCTGGGGGTTGCGAAGATGAACGCGTGCCGGTTGGGGGCAGCGTGCGAGACCGCGACTCCCCCCACCCCGGCTTTGCTAAGCTCGCTTCGCTCGCCAAGCGCGCCGCCCTCCCCACGCGGGGGAGGGAAACGGCGGCGGGCCATCGTGCTTTTTGCCGTTACTCCGCCGCGACGCGCTTGCCCGGCAGGCGCGCCCATTGCGGCAGCCACTCGTCGTGGGCGGCCAGCAGATCGTCGACGAGCTGCCAGATCTGGTCGAGGTCGAGCTCGGCGCCGGTGTGCGGGTCCATCATCGCGGCGTGGTAGATGTGCTCGCGGTTCTCGGTGAGGAGCGCGGCGACCGTGAGCTCCTGCACGTTGACATTGGTGCGGATGAGCGCGGTGAGCTGCGGCGGCAGCGCGCCGATATGGGTCGGTTGCAGCCCGTTGCTGTCGACCAGCACCGGAACCTCCACCGCGCAACCTTCGGGCAGCGAGGTGATGAGCCCGGTGTTGCGCACGTTGCCGTAGATCACCGAAGGCTCGCCGGTCCAGCGCGAGTTCATGATCTCGGAGGCGTATTCGTGGCTCTCCTTGACCTCGACGGTGTTGGCCGTCTTGTAGCGGGCCGCCTCGTCCTTCCAGCGCGCGATCTGCTCGACGCAGCGCTTGGGGTATTCGTCGAGCGGGATGTGGTACTTCTCGATCAGGTCCTCGCGGCCCTCCTTGATGAACCACGGCACGTACTCGGCGAAGTGCTCGGAGCTCTCGGTGACGAAGTAGCCGAGCCGCGTCAGCATGTCGTAGCGGACGGTGTTGTTCTGCCGCTTGTTCCACAGGCTGGGCTTGGGGGCACGGCCCTCGCGATAGGCGCGCAGCAGATCGGGATAGAGGTTCCTGTAGGTCCCGTCCGGCTGCTTCTGTTCGAAGTTCAAGTAGAACGCCATGTGGTTGATGCCGGCTGCGCGATAACGCAGCGTCGCCGGATCGATCTCGAGGTCGCGCGCCAGCTCGAACGCCGTGCCCTGCACCGAGTGGCAGAGGCCGACCTGCTTGATGGCCGGATACTTCGCCGCGATGGCCCAGGTGTTGATGGCCATCGGGTTGACGTATTGCAGCATGATCGCGTCGGGGCAGACCGCCAGCATGTCGTCGCAGATCTTCCATAGATGCGGCACCGTGCGGATGCCGCGCATGATGCCGCCGATGCCGAGGCTGTCGGCGATGGTCTGCCTCAGGCCGAACTTCTTGGGCACTTCGAAATCGGTGATCGTGCACGGATCGTAGCCACCGATCTGGAAGCAGACGACGACGAAATCGGCGCCGTCTAGCGCCTTGCGCTGGTCCGAGAAGGTCTCGATCGTCGCCCTGGTGCCGAGCGTCTGCACCAGCTTGCCGGCGATCACCGCACTTTCCTCCAGCCGCTGCGGGTTGATGTCCATGAGCGCAATGCGCGCGTCCTTGAGCGCATCGCGCTGCAGCACGTCGCCGACGATGTTCTTCATGAACACGGTCGAGCCGGCGCCGACAAAGGTAATCTTCGGGTTAGGCATTATAGTCTCCTGGGAAGCTGTGCTTGCCGGTCAGGCGGCAATATCGAACGCCGCGCGAATAAGGCGCGCAGCATATTCGGTTTGCGGATGGCTGAGAACATCGTCGACGGTCCCCTCTTCGACGATCTTGCCGTTCTGCATGACGATGACGCGATGGCAGAGGGCGCGTACCACCTTGAGATCGTGCGAAATGAAGAGGTAGCTGAGGCCCTTCTGCTCCTGCAGGTTCCGCAAGAGGTCGATGATCTGCGCCTGCACCGAAAGGTCCAGCGCCGAGGTCGGCTCGTCGAGCAGGATGAACTCGGGCTCCATGGCGATGGCGCGCGCGATGGCGATGCGCTGCCGCTGCCCACCGGAAAATTCGTGCGGGAAGCGCTGCAGGATCGTGTCGGGCAGGCCGGCGTCGCGCAGCGCCTGGCGAACGCGCTCGACGCGCTCGCGTTCGTTGGCACCGATGTGGTTGACGATCAGGCCTTCCTCGATGATCTGCCGGATCGACATGCGCGGATTGAGCGAGGCGAACGGGTCCTGGAAGACGATCTGCATGCGCTGCCGGAGCGGCCGCATCGCATGGCGGTCCTTGTCGTGGATCGGCTCGCCGTCGAAATAGATCTGCCCGCCATTGTTGGAGATCAGCCGGATCAGCGCCTGCCCGAAGGTGGTCTTGCCCGAGCCGGATTCGCCGACGATGCCGAGCGTCTCGTGGCGCTGCAGTTTGATGCTGAGGCTGTCGACGGCCACGAGCTCGAAGAAATCCGGCCGGAACGCGCCGCCGCGCTTCAGCGTGAAGGCCACGCGGACGTCCCTGCCCTCGAGCACCGGCCGGCCGCCCGCCTCGATCGGCTTGGCGCGGCCCTTGGGTTCGGACGCCAGCAGATGCCTGGTATAGGAGTGCTGCGGGTTCTGGAACAATGTTTCAGTGGTGTTGTGTTCCTTCACCTCGCCGGCCTGCATCACATAGACGTAGTCGGAGAACTGCCGGACGATGGTGAGATCGTGGGTGATGAGGATCACCGCCATGCCGTACTTCGAACGCAGGTCCTTGATGAGGTTGAGGATCTGCGCCTGCACGGTGACATCGAGCGCCGTGGTCGGCTCGTCGGCGATGAGAATTTCCGGCCGGTTGGCGAGGGCCATCGCGATCATCACGCGCTGCCGCTGCCCGCCGGACCTCTGGTGGGGATATTGCCTGAGCCGTGCTTCGGGATCGGGGATCTGCACCTCCTCGAGCAGCTCGCGCGCCCGATCCATAGCGGCCTTGCGGCTCATCCGGTTGTGCAGGTGCAGCACCTCGCAAATCTGGGCCCCGATGGTGTAGACCGGGTTCAGCGAGCTCATCGGCTCCTGGAAGATCATCGCGATCTTGTTGCCGCGCAGGCTTCGCATGGCGTTGGACGACTTCTTGAGGATGTCCTCGCCATCGAGCGTGATCCGCGCCTGGGGCGCGATCTTGGCGCGCTTGGTGAGGAGCCGCATCACCGTACGCGCCGTCACCGACTTGCCCGAACCTGACTCGCCGACGAGCGCGATGGTTTCGCCCTTGTGCAGCTGGAACGACACGTCTCGCACGGCCTGGACGATCCCGCCCTCGACCTTGAAATCGACCGCGATGTTGCGGGCATCGAGGATCAGCGGCCGGCCGTGCGCGCCGAGGTCATGCCGTTCGGTGGGAGCGAGCGTACTCATCAGTAGGGGTCCACCGCATCGCGCAGCCCGTCGCCGAGGGCGTTGAACGCGAACACCGCGATCAAGACGAACACCACGGGCGACAGGATCCAGGGATAGGAGCCGATGACCGAGAACGAGCCGGCGTCCTGCAGCATCAGGCCCCACGAAATCAGCGGCGGCTTCACCGCGAAGCCGAGGAAGCCAAGGAAGCTTTCGAGCAGCACCACGGTCGGAATGGCGAGCGTCACGGCGACGATGATGTGGCTCAAGACGTTCGGCAGAATGTGCCGGACGATGATGCGGAAATCGCCCGAGCCTACAGCGATCGCGGCACGCACATATTCGATGCGGCTCAGCGCCAGCGTCTTGCTGCGCACCTCG
>JBQCIY010000220.1:0-13714 GCA_051953275.1 Devosia sp.
GCTTACCGTCGCCCGCGCCCGCAAGGTCGAGCGCTTCATGAGCCAGCCGTTCCACGTGGCCGAGGCCTTCACCGGCACCCCGGGCGTGTTCGTGCAGCTCGAAGACACCATCAAGGGCTTCAAGGGCCTGGTGAACGGCGAGTACGACCATCTGCCCGAAGCGGCATTTTACATGGTCGGCACGATCGACGATGCCGTCAAGAAGGCGCAGAAGCTCGCGGCCGCGGCCTAAGCTCACACAGGACTAGAACGATGGCCGACGGCGTCAAGATCGAGATCGTCTCTCCCGAGCGGCTGGTGGTGAGCCAGCAGGCGCTGTCGGTGACCGTGCCGGGCGCTGAGGGCTACTTCACCGTCGTGGGCGAGCACGCGCCGCTGATGAGCGTGCTGAAGCCGGGTTTCATCACCGTCACCGACACGGGCAACATCGCGCACGTCTACTATGTGCGCGGCGGCTTCGCCGACGTGGCACCGACGGGGCTGACGATCCTTGCCGAGGAAGCCCGGCCGGTCGCCGACTTCAATCGCAACGAGATCGAGGCGTTGATCGCCTCGGGTCAGACCGCGCTCGAAGCGGCGAGCACGTCGCAGGAGCAGGACCGGCTGACCAACGAACTCGATGCGTGGCGCAACCTGCTGATCGAAGCGCAGACGGCCGGCACGCCGAGTGCGACGACCCACTAGCCGTTGCCTCGCGAGGCAGAATGAGAAGGCGCCGCAGGGCGCCTTTTTTGTTTGCAGCAGACTGCTCTTCACCACCCCTTAACGACGATCTGGCAGACAAGGACCGGGGAATGCTGGTCTATTGACGCGTTGGGCATCGGTGCCGCCAACCGATGCTGGCCGGAGGTCCGGTGTTTCGGTTGGGGTTGCAACTGCAGATAGTCGTGCGTCGGGCTCGCTGCCGTTTCGTGGAGCGCGTGCCGTCATGAATCTCAGAACCAAGATCCTGCTCATCGTCGCCGTGATGGGCGCCGTCATCGCCTTTACCGGCGGCATGGTCCTCTACACTACCAATGTCTATTCGCATCAGGTCAGCGAGCTCGAGCAGGCCTCGGCGCGCGCCTTCAACGGCGAGCACCTCAACCGGCTGGTGACCGCGGTGGTGATGGATGCCCGTGGCATCTATGCCAGCAAGACTACTGATGAGGCGGCTCCCTTCGGCAAAGGCGTCATGGCCTCGCTCGACCAGATCGACCAGTTGCTCAAGGATTGGGCGCCGTTGGTGAAGCCCGAAGATCAGGCCTCGTTCGCCAAGGTGGTGTCGCGCACCGCCGAGTTCCGCGCTTTCCGGTCGGAAACCGTCCGGCTGGGCGGCATCGACCCGGCACAGGCCAACGTGCAGGGCAACAACGAGGCCAACAGGGCCAACCGAAAGGCATACCAGGCCGAGATCGACGCCGTGGTGAAGAAAGACCAGGCGGACTTCGCCTCGTTGCGCGACGACCTCAGCACGTTCCAAGGCCAGGTGGTGCCGATCGTGCTTGTCGCAACGCTGCTCGGCCTGCTCGCCGGCATCGGCACGGCGCTGTTCATTGCAACGCGGCATGTCGTGCGGCCGCTGTCGCGCATCACCGCCGCCATGCAGCAGCTGGCGCAGGGCGAGATCGCCGTCGATGTGCCCTACCAGGGCAAGAAGGACGAGATCGGGCAGATGGCGGCTGCCGTCGGCGTGTTCAAGGAGAACGCGGTTCGCGTCGCGGAAATGAGCGCGCTCGAGCGTGAGGCCGTCGAGAGATCGGCGCGACGCCGTGGCGAGATGGAAAAGTTCCAGGGAGCCTTCGGCGAGGTGGTGACCGCAACGGTCGAAGGGGATCTCGGCAAGCGTATATCGACCGGTTACGAAGAGGCCGATCTCGAACTCCTCGCCGGCAAGTTCAACCAGCTGATGGATACCGTGGCCTCGGGCCTCTCCGACGCCGGCCGGGTCCTCGCGGGGCTCGCTGCAGCTGACCTGACGCAGCGCATGGAGGGCCAGTATGCTGGCGCTTTCGCCGATTTGCAGCGAGACACCAATGCGGTCGCGGACAAGCTCACCGCCATCGTCGGGCGGCTCAAGAAGACCTCGCTGGACCTGAAGACAGCGACGGGCGAGATTCTTGCCGGCGCCAACGACCTCAGCGAGCGGACCACCCGGCAGGCCGCCACGATCGAAGAGACCTCTGCTGCGATGGAGCAGCTCGCCGAGACCGTGCTCAAGAATGCCGAGCGAGCCGGTCAGGCGTCGGAGAATGCCGCCGACGTCACTGTGGCCGCCACCGAGGGCGGCGCCGTGATGCTCGAGGCCAATGCGGCGATGGAACGGATCACGACCTCATCGGGGAAAATCTCGAACATCATCGGGTTGATCGACGACATCGCGTTCCAGACGAACCTGCTGGCGCTCAATGCATCGGTCGAAGCGGCGCGCGCCGGGGAGGCGGGCAAGGGCTTTGCCGTGGTTGCAATCGAAGTGCGGCGGCTGGCCCAGTCGGCGGCCGAGGCGTCCTCTGAGATCAAGGGACTGATCGAGCAGTCGGCGGCGGAAGTCACGTCCGGCAACCGCCTCGTCGCCGGCGCCGCCGAGAAGCTCAATGGCATGCTCGAGGCCGTCAAGCGCAACGACGAGCTGCTGCAGAGCATCGCTGCCGAGAGCCGCGAGCAGGCGACGGCCATCGCCGAGGTCAACACGGCCGTCCGGCAGATGGACGAGATGACACAGCACAATGCGGCGCTCGTCGAGGAGACCAATGCCGCGATCGAGCAGACCGAGGCGCAGGCGGTCGAACTCGACCAGGTGGTCGACATCTTCCATATCGGCGCCGACGACGCGCCGATCCTGCCCCTGCCCAGGGTGCAGAAGGAAGCGCCAGCACCCGCGCGTAAACCCGCCCAGGCGGCACGCGTCAAGCAGGCTTCCAAGGCGTATCTCAGCGACGGCAATGCGGCGCTCGACTGGTCGGAGTTCTGAGCCGCACCAGCCTTTGTCGCCCAGCGTTTGGTAGGGCTGGCCGGCGGTAAGCGTTCGTTAGTCATACTTTTCTACCGTGTCGGCAGGTCGGGCCGCCCCGAGGGATCGTGGCGCCTCGGGGGAAGGGGACTCGCCGATGCCGTTCGTGTCGAAACTCAAGATCGCCCAGAAGCTTCCGGCGGTCGTCGTCGGGGTGGCTCTGCTGTCGCTGGCCTGTGTCGGCATCGGGGCCTATGTGGTCTCGTCGCAGACCGTGGTCGCCCTCACCGGCGCCAAGCTGCAGTCGATCGCGGTCGAGCGGGCGCAGGAGCTGCAGCGGGCGTTCGAGACGGTGCGCAACGACCTCGTCGTCACTGCGGCTTCGCAGACGACCGCCACCGCGCTGCGCGATTTCGGCACCGGCTGGTCGCAGCTCGATGCAGGCACGCAGACGGCGACGTTGCAGAAGGCGTATATTACCGACAATCCTAATCCAGCGGGCAAGCGGCAGCTCTACGACAACTCCGACCTGGCCGCCGGCTACGCCTTTACCCACAACAACTACAATCCGGGCTTCCGCCGGCAGATGGAGATCGGCGGCTACGGCGATATCTTCCTGTTCGATCTGAGCGGGAACCTGATCTACAGCGTCGCCAAGAACGCCGATTTCGCCGAGAATTTCGCGTCCGGGGGCAGCATGGCCGCAACGGCGCTCGGGCAGACGTTCCAGGCCGCCGCCAAACTGACCAAGGCGGGGGACATCGTCTTCAAGGACGTGGCGCCCTATGCGCCCAACGGCAACCTGCCGTCTGGCTTCATCGCCACCATCATCCTCGACAGCGACGGCAACCCGGCGGGCGTGCTGGCCTTCGAAATGCCGCAAGGTGTCGTCGATGCTCTCCTCGGCTCGGACAATGGGCTGGGCCAAACCGGTGAAGCCTTCTTCGTGGGCGAGGACCACCTGCTCCGCAACAAGCTGCGGTTCAGCACGGACAGCGACGTGCTGAAGACCTCCTTCGACGACCCCACGCTCGACGCGGTGCTGAGCGGCAAACTGCCGATCGCGTCCGGCGAGACGCAGTTCGGCGGCAAGACGATGCTGGACGTCGTGGTCCCGGTCAGCTTCGATCAGACCAAGTGGGCGCTGGTCGCCGGCATCGACAAGGATGAGGCGCTTGCGCCAGTGGTGCAGATGCGCGACCTGATGTTCGAAATCGCCGCAGCCGTGCTGATCCTTGCGGTGTTGGGTGGAATTGTCTTGTCGCGCTCCATCGCGCGGCCGATTTCGCGGTTGACGGCCGGGATGAAGGCACTGGCGGCAGGGGATCTCAACGTCGAGATCGGCAGCGGCAAGCGCCAGGACGAAGTTGGCGAGATGGCCGCCGCGGTCGAAGTGTTTCGAGCCAATGCGCGGCGGGTGGCCGAAATGAGCGAGGACGAACGTGCGTCGGTCGAACGCCGGCAGGCCGAGCGCGCCCAGATGATGCAGGCCCTGCAACGCGCTTTCGGCGAGGTGGTCGACGCGGCCGTGAATGGCGATTTCTCGCACCGGGTTACGGCCGAGTTCCCCGACGCCGAGCTCAACAGTCTCGCGCGTTCGGTCAACAATCTGGTCGAGACCGTCGAGCGTGGCCTCAATGAAACCGGCGACGTGCTGTCGGCCCTCGCGCATACCGATCTCACGCATCGCATGACCGGCGACTACGAAGGCGCCTTCGGCCGCCTGCGCGACGACACCAATGGCGTTTGCGAGACCCTTGCGGATGTCGTCCACAGCCTCAAGCGAACGTCGAGCACACTGAAGACAGCGACCAGCGAGATGCTGTCGGGCGCCAACGACCTCAGCGAGCGCACCACCAGGCAGGCGGCAACGATCGAGGAAACGTCGGCCGCGATGGAAACGCTCGCCAACACGGTGCACGAGAACGCCAGGCGCGCCGAAACGGCGAGTACCAAGGCGCGTGCGGTGAGCCAGACGGCAACAGATGGCGGCGCGGTGATGGACAGGGCGACCGACGCGATGGCGCGCATCACGCAATCGTCGGGCAAGATCTCGAACATCATCGGGCTTATCGACGACATCGCCTTCCAGACCAACCTGTTGGCGCTCAACGCTTCGGTCGAGGCGGCGCGGGCTGGCGAGGCAGGCAAGGGCTTTGCGGTGGTGGCGGTCGAGGTGCGGCGGCTGGCGCAGTCCGCGGCACAGGCCTCGGCGGAGGTCAAAGGGCTGATCGAGCAGTCGGGCGCGGAAGTCTCAGGCGGCAGCAAGCTCGTGGCGGAGGCCGCGAGCAAGCTCGTCGACATGCTCGAGGCGGCCCGGGAGTCGAGCGCCCTGATCGAGAGCATCGCCGGTGCCAATCGCGAGCAGGCTGCATCGATCGAGGAGGTGACCGCTGCGGTCCGCCAACTCGATGAGATGACGCAGCACAACGCGGCGCTGGTTGAACAGACCAATGCCGCAATCGAGCAGACCGAAGCGGAGGCGGCCAAGCTCGATGAGGTGGTGGGTATCTTCCGTGTTGCCGGTGAAGCGGCCTCACCGGCAACAGCCAAGCCGGCTTCGGCGTCCAACCGCAAAGCCGGAGCCAGGGCCACCGCAAAGTCCTATCTCAGCGAGGGCAATGCGGCCATCGACAAGGATTGGGCGGAGTTCTGATCGGGCCGGGTGGTCCGGCCGATCCGTGTGAAGGGGGGCGCGGCGCGCCCCCTTTCCGCACTACGCACGTAACCGATCGTTAGCGCTACTGATCCTATGGTTGTCAGACGGGTTGCCCAGTATCGCACTGGGCTGTCGTGTTTGGGGGAGTGCCATGAAGTTCAGCCTCAAGAAGTTCATTCCATCGCTGAAGCTGTCGCAAAAGCTGCCGCTGGCGCTGGTCGGCTCGGCGATCGTTGTGGGCGCGGGGGTTGGCATCGCCTCCTACATCATCGCTTCGAGCGCTTTGGAGCATCAGGCGCGGCAGCAGCTCGACACCATCGCTTTCGAGCGCGCCAACCAACTCGGCGTCTATCTGCGCGACGTCGAGACGGATCTGGTCAAGACGTCTGGCACCGAAACGGTGCAGCAAGCAGTGGCCAATCTGGCCACGGCCTATGCCGGCATGACCAACAAGCAGCTCAACATGGATGCCTCGGTGACGCTGCGCAAAGCGTTCCTGCAGGGCGAGCCTGACAAGCGCATCGACGTCGACAATACACCCGGCGGTGTGCAGAGCGGCGTTCCGGCGGCATACGGATTCAACCATTCGCACTACAATCCGGTGTTCCGCGAGCAGATCAAGAATGCCGGCTACCACGATCTTTACCTGCTCGATACGCAGGGCAATGTCGTCTATTCCACCCTCAAGGCCGACGATTTCGCCATGAACTTCGCCAAGGATGGCGGCGGCAAGTATGCGAACTCGGGTCTGGCCAAGGCCTATGTGGCGGCCAGCGCGCTGACTAAGCCGGGGACTTTCGCCTTCGCCGATTTCAGCGCCTATGAGCCGGCCGGCGGCATGCCGCTGGCGTTCCTTGCCGCGCCCGTGTTCGACCAGACCTCGAACAAGGTCGGCGTGGTTGCCATCTCGATCGGCGCCGACCGGTTGGCTCACGTGATCGACAACCGGACCGGGCTGGGCCAGAGCGGCGACGTCATCATCGTTGGGCGGGACGGTCTCGCCCGTACCGACAGCACCTTCACCCCTGACAGCGACCTGCTGAAGCCCACTGTCTTCGACGACACCATCAAGCAGGCCGTCGACGGGGTCCCGGGCGAAACCGAAAAGCCCGATTTCCGCGGCAATGACGTGATCGCTGCCGCGGCACCGGTCGATGTTACGTCCGATCTCGGCTGGGCCCTGGTCGCTGTGATGAACAAGGCCGAAGTGTTCGGCCCTGTCGCGACGCTGACCTCGCTGATGCTGGGCATCGGCGGCGGCCTTCTCGTGGTTATTGCCGCCCTTGGCTGGCTGTTCGCGCGCAGCGTGTCGCAGCCGATCACCCGTCTCACCACCGGAATGAACGCGCTTGCGGCAGGCGACCTCAATGTTGAAATCCGCGGGGCGAAAAAGACCGACGAGTTGGGCGAGATGGCCCGCGCCGTCGAGGTGTTCCGCGCCAATGCCCGGCAAGTCGCCGAAATGAGCGAGGACGAACGCGCCTCCTCCGAGCGCCGGCGCCAGGAGCGCGCACAGATGATGCAGCAGTTGCAGCGCGCCTTCGGCGAAGTTGTCGATGCGGCCGTGCGCGGCGACTTCAGCAAGCGCGTTGAGGCCGAGTTCCCCGATGCCGAACTCAACAGCCTCGCCCACTCGGTCAACAACCTCGTCGAGACGGTTGACCGTGGCCTGGGCGAGACCGGCGAGGTCCTGTCAGCGTTGGCCCATACCGACCTCACCCGTCGTGTCACCGGCCACTACGAGGGCGCCTTCGGGCAGCTTCGCGACGACACAAACGGCGTCTGCGATACCCTCAGCGAGATCGTGAGCGGGCTGCGCGACACGTCGCGCCAGCTCAAGACCGCGACCGGCGAGATGCTGTCGGGTGCGAACGATCTCAGCGAACGCACGACCAAGCAATCGGCCACGATCGAAGAGACCTCGGCGGCGATGGAGCAGCTTGCCGCGACCGTCACCGAGAACGCCAAACGTGCCCAGTCGGCGAGCGCCAAGGCCCGCGCCGTCAGCGCCACCGCCACCGAAGGCGGCCAGGTGATGAACAAGGCGACAGAAGCGATGGAGCGGATCACCGCCTCGTCGCACAAGATCTCGAACATCATCGGACTTATCGACGACATTGCCTTCCAGACCAACCTGCTCGCGCTGAACGCCTCGGTCGAAGCAGCGCGCGCCGGCGAGGCCGGCAAGGGCTTCGCCGTGGTCGCGGTGGAAGTGCGGCGCCTGGCGCAGTCGGCCGCGCAGGCTTCGTCCGAGGTCAAGGGCCTTATCGAGCAATCGGGCACGGAGGTTTCAGGCGGCTCGAAGCTCGTCGCCGAAGCGGCGCAGAAGCTCGTCGCCATGCTAGAGGCGGCCAAGGAATCGAGCGCGCTCATTGAAAGCATCGCCAATGCCAGCCGCGACCAGGCCTCGGCCATCGAGGAGGTCAACTCCGCCGTGCGTCAGCTCGACGAGATGACGCAGCACAACGCGGCGCTGGTCGAAGAGACCAATGCGGCGATCGAACAAACCGAAGCACAGGCCACTGAGCTCGACCGCATCGTGGATGTGTTTGCCATCGAAGACGGTACGCAGAAGCCGCAGCGTCGCCGGGCCGCCTAAGCTGGCGTGTGCTAGGCGAGCGCCGCGGCAGCCAACGCCGCGGCATGGAGCGCCGTGGTGTCGTAGGTCGGGATCGGACTGACGCTGTCGTCGATCAGCAAGCCAATCTCGGTGCAGCCCAGGATCACGGCTTCCGCGCCGCGGGCCTGCAGCCGCATGATCGCGTCGGCATAAGTGCGTCGGGATTCATCCCGAACGATGTTCTTGACCAGCTCCTCGTAGATGATGCCGTTGAGGTTGGTCATGCCGATGTCAGGCACGAGAACCTTAAGCCCGGTCTCTTCAAGAACATCGATATAGAAGCGCTTTTCCATGGTGAAGCGGGTGCCGAGCAGCCCGACAGTCTCGATGCCATCAGCAGAAATCGCCTCGGCGGTCGGCGTGGCGATGTGGAGGAACGGCACGTCGATAGCTCCGGCGATCTGGTCGGCGCAGATGTGCATGGTGTTGGTCGCGAGTCCGATCACGCCGCAGCCCTGTTGCTCTAGGCCGCGGGCGATATCGGCGAGGGCTTCGCCGGCCTGGTCCCAGTCGCCGGCGCGCTGCATGGCCTCGATCGGTGCAAAATCGACGGAGTGGACAATGATCTCGGCTGAGTGCTGGCCGCCGAGGGCTTTGGCCACCGCTTCGTTGATCAGCGCATAGTAGTGGGCGGTCGAGACCCAGCTCATGCCGCCGATGAGGCCGATGGTCTTCATCGGCTGAGCTTGTGCGGCAGGTCCTTGAAGGCGGCGACGACCTGCAGATAAGCCTCGCGCTTGAACGGGACGATCAGGTCGGGGAGGCGGCTGAGGTCCTCCCAGCGCCAGGTTTCGAACTCGGCCGGCATGCTGCCGTCGCCGGGCTCCGTGACGTTGATTTCGCTCTCGCTGCCGACAAAGCGAAAGGCGAACCAGCGCTGGCGCTGGCCGCGATACTTGCCCTTGAGGGCAATGCCCAGCATGTCTTCAGGCAGGTCGTAGTAGATCCAGCCCGGCGCCTCCGCGACCTGCTCCACCGAGCGGACCGAGGTCTCCTCGAACAGCTCGCGCAAGGCTGCGACCTCGGGCGCTTCCCCCTTGTCGATGCCGCCCTGCGGCATCTGCCAGGGGGCCCCCAGTTCGGCGCTGTCCTCGGGGTCACCCTCAGGCTTGCGGCGGCCGATCAGCACCTGGCCGTTGTCGTTGAACAGGGCGATGCCCACGCAATCGCGATAGGGCAGGCTTTCACGGTCGATCTTGCTCATGTCGTCTTGTGCATCAGGGCGCTGACCGGGACCAGATGGAAGCCACGCGATTCGAGTGTCTTGCTCCAGTCGGCGAGCGTCTGCAGCGAGACCGGCAAGGCCGAAATCACCCCAATCGCGCTGCCCTTGTCGGTCGCCTTCTGTTCGAGCGCCTTGAGCCGATCGAGGATCTGATCCTTGACCGGCTGGGCGTCGAGGTCGATGTCGGCGTGGCCAAACTCGACGGTATCGGCGGAAGCGAGCTGCGGCGCGACCGAGCGGGCCGACGAGCCGTCATCGACATAGCCGAGACCGCGGGCGCCGAGCTCCTCCATTACGGGACCGAAATCGGCCGTCGAGGCGGTGAAGCGCGCGCCCATGTGGTTGATGACTCCGATATAGCCGCCGAACTTGCCCATCACATTGTAGAGCTTGTCGAGGTTGTCCCGTGGCGCCTGGCCGGTCAGCAGCGTGTCGGGGCCTGGGTCGCTGTCTGGATAATCGAACGGCTCGAGCGGCACTTCGAGCAGGATCTCATGGCCGGTGGCGCGGGCGGTGCCCACCGCTGCGCCGAGATTCTTGCCGTAGGGCGCGAAAGCGAGCGTCACCGGGCCGGGGAGCGTCTGGATCGCCGAGGTGGTGCCGGTGGCATTGAGGCCGAGACCGGTGACAATCACCGCGACCTGCGGCTTGCCGTCGTCCGCCCCCTGGGGCAGCGGCTGCGCGTAGGCTTCGAACGGGGTCTGGCCGCTCGAGGCAACACGCGGAATGGCGCCGTGTTCGGATTGCTCGAGCAGGTCGGGATAGAGGCCCTGCGCGTTGGCGGTCGCGACGTTTACGCCGGCGGGGGCAGACGATGCGGTCGGGGTGCCGTCCGGAACATCGTCGCCGACCATCGAGACGTAGGCGCCGGAGGCCGGGATTTCGGGGCCGGCGCTGATGGTCACGGTGCTCGGGCTCGGCTGCTTGGTCGTGCTGAGGCTCTGTGCCAGCGAGTTGTTGCCGCGATTGACGCCGACTTCGGTCACTGGCCGTCCGCCATTGGGATCGTTGACCAGGATGATGCGGGCGGCGACGCCGAGGATCACCACGGCCGCAAGGCCGAAGGCGATGCGGGCGAGCGGCAGTCTGTCCGGCGACAGCCGGCCGGTCGGCGCGGCCTTGCCACGCTTGCGGCCCAACGGTGCGCTGAGGTCGTCCGCCATGTGTTCCTTCAGACCGGCCGCGCGGGGCGAATCAACGTCCCGCGCTTTGCTTCAGCGATACCACAGCGCTCAGCCGTCCGCCTTGGGCGGATAAGCGGCATTGGTCTCGAGGCCGTCGATCAGCCGCACCGCGTAGTTGAGCTGCGTGTCGTCCTTCTTGTCCTGCGGAACGTAGACCGACGATCCCGTGGTCGCCTCGGGGGCGGTGCCGCCGCCGATCTGGCCGTTGAGCCCGGCCTCGCCGAGGATCTCGTCGCGGCCCTTGAGGTCGTCCGGCACGTTCTCGGTGATCACGATATCGGGCGGAATGCCCGCGGCCTGGATCGAGCGGTTGTTGGGCGTGTAGTAGCGCGCCGTGGTCAGCCTGATGCCGCCGTTGTCTCCCATGTGGATGATCGACTGCACGCTGCCCTTGCCGAACGAGCGGGTGCCGATGATGGTCGCCCGCTTGTGGTCCTGCAGCGCACCGGCGACGATCTCCGCCGCCGAGGCGGTGCCGCCATTCACCAGCACGACCAAGGGGACGCTGGCGAGCTTGGCATCGAGATCGTCGGGCTTGGCATCATAGCGGCTGCTCTCGGAATCGGTACGGCCGCGGGTCAAGACGATCGCGCCCTGCTTGAGGAAGGCATCGGCGACATATACCGCCTGGTCGACCAGGCCGCCGGGGTTGTTGCGCATGTCGAGCACGATGCCCTTGGGCGCCACCCCCTTGCGCTTGTCGTAGATGTCCTTGATCGCTTTCTGGATGCCGGGGAAGGCCTGCTCGGTAAAGCGGCTGAGGCGGATCACCGCCACGTCCTGCGCGTCGCCTTCAAACGACCACTTCACCACCGACTGCGCGATGGTGGCGCGGGTCAGTTCGAAATAGAGCGGCTTCTGCTGGCCCTCGCGGATCACGGTCAGCTTGATCTTGCTTCCCACCGGGCCTTTCATTTTGGCCACGGCGTCGTCGATCGACAGACCCTGCACCGACTTGCCGTCGAGCTCGACGATGTAGTCGTTGGGCAGGATCCCGGCCTTCTGCGCCGGCGTATCGTCGATGGGCGACACGACCTTGATCACCCCCTCTTCCATGGTGACCTCGATGCCCAGTCCGCCGAACTGACCGGAGGTGTCCTCCTGGCTCTGGTCGAACTCGGTGGGGTCCATGTAGTTGGAGTGCGGGTCGAGCGAGGTCAGCATGCCGTTGATGGCGGCGCGGATCAGCGCCTGCTCGTCCGGCGGATCGACATATTCGGCGCGGATGCGATCGAAGACCTGACCGAAGAAATCGAGGTTCTGGTAGATCTCCTGGCTGGTGCGCGGATGCTTGTCGGGCTTGCCGACGCCGGCACCAGTATCGGTCTGGTCCGGCACCGGCGGAGCGGCGGACGGCTCGACGGACGACGGCGCCGAGGAGCCGTTGTCGTTTGCCGGAGCGGACGAGGCGCCCGTGTCTGCCGGAGCCGAGGACGAGGCGGCATCGGCAGGTGCCGACGATGCGGCGCTGCTGGCCGCGGGCGCGCTCGAGGCCCCCTGATCCTGTGCAAGGGCGAATTGGGCGGGCGGCATCAGCAGCACGAGCGCGGCGATGGCAGCGCGCGAAAAGGTCAGACGCATCAGGGTCTATCCAGTCTCACTCGGGTTTGTGGAGGCAGCCCACCATCCGGTCGGATCGATAGGCACGTTCTTTTGTCTCATCTCAATATAAAGGGTCGGCCTTTGCGCACCAGCACTCGTCGCAACCGTCCGGCCAATTGTCCGTGAACCCATGCTGCCGACGGGCTTGCCCATGAGCACAAACTGGCCGGGCTTAACACCGACGCTCGCCATCCCGGCCAACAGGATCGTGTAGTCCTGCCCGGCATCAAGAATGACGATTTGGCCGTAATTGAGGTAGTTGCCCGTATAGAGCACCCAGCCGTCGGCCGGGGCAAGGACCTGGGCATCCGCGTTGGTCACGACCGACAGGCCGTCGGAGGTGCCGCCCAGCCCGTCGGCATCGCCGTAGTTGACGACGTTGACGCCGCGGCTCACCGGGAAATCGAGATAGCCCTTGGCGGCGGCGAAGGGCACGGCCGGCTGCTGCCGCGCGGTATTGGCCAGCGCCAGGCGGATGGTGTCGTCATCGAGCTTGGGCGGCTTGCTGCCGTTGTTGGCGGCGTTGGTGGCATTGGCCGCCGTTACCACGGCCTCGGCCTGCTTGCCGAGGTCGGCAATCACCTGCTTGAGCTGCGCCGCCTTGTCCGCCATTGCCGCGGCCTGCTCCTGCTCGGTGGCAAGCGCGGCATCGGCGGTGGTTTCGTTCTGCTTTTGCGCTTCGATGAGCGTCGCAATGCGCAACTGCTCTTCCTCGAGCACGTCGAAGTTGGCCTTTAGGGTCTCTCCTTCGGCCTCGGCGGCGGCGCGGATGTCGGTGAGGTGCTTGAGGTCGCTCGTCACCTGGTCGGCCTTCGCGCGCAGTTGCGGCAGGATGGCCGAGATGAGGAGGGCGCCGCGGGCCGAACCCAGCGCGTCGGACGGATCGACGATAAGCGCCGGCGGCGGGTTTTCGGAGATGCGCTCGAGCGCTGCGAGGACGTTGGAAATCGACGCATTGGTGCCGTCGAGCCGGCCACGCGTATCGAGCTCCTGGACGATCAGATCGCCGATGCGGTCCTGCACCGCCGCCACGTCGGCTTGCGCGCTCTTGACCCGCTCGCTCGCGGCGATCAGCGCCGCGTTCTGCTTGTCGCGATCGCCCTTCATGGCGGCGATCTCGGCCTTGAGCTTATCGATCTTGTCCTGGCTCAGGGACAGGGAACTCTGCAGCTCCTGCAGCTGCTCCTGGCTGTTGGTTGATTTCTGCTCGATCCATTTGGGCACGCCATTGCCCACCGGCGCGACCGCTGCGGATGTGTCGGGGTCGGGCATCTGCGAGGCGTCGTTGATCGCCTGGTCCGAGGAGGACGCGGCGCTCGAGGGCGCCGACGACGACTGCGCAAGCGCCCCCGCGGTCGCCAACGCTGCGGTCAGCACCGTCGCCATCGTCCAGTGGACGCGTTTCGTCTTCAAGCCCCGTAACTCGCCGAATCAGTGCGCCAGGAATCCTAGCAGCGACCGGCGTTAAGCCCGAGGTCTTTGGCTTTTGGATGGC
>JBQCIY010000221.1:0-4447 GCA_051953275.1 Devosia sp.
TTTATGTCGACTTCACCGGCGATGCGGCGATCGACACCGTCTATTCACCGCAGGACGTGTCGCTGCACGCGACCGGCGCGCTGCTCGGCGCCAACAAGGACCAGCTCATCAATGTGCTGGGCACCGACGTGACGCTGAGCGCCTCGGCGATCGGCTCGCTCACACAGGCGCTCAACGTCGGCAACAACCTCGGCGGCGGCATCACCGCCAGCGCTGACGGGCTGATCAACCTCTACGGTCCGGCCAACAACCTCTTTGTCGTCAAGTCGGCAACATCGACGACCGGGGACATCACCCTCGACGCCGGTAACGAGGGCATCATCGACGGTGCGGTGACGACCGCCGCCGACATCAACCTCATTGCCGGCGGCCGCTTCGTCATCAGCGGCATCGGCGATGTGGACTCGAGCGCCGGAAGCATCTCGGCCGTCGTCGACTCGTTCAAGATGATCAACGGTGCGACCATCACGGCCGACGTCGGCAAGGTGCTGATCCATGCCACCGGCGGCGACGCGCTCGTCACGGGCATCACCAGCGGCTGGGCGGGGACAGGGGCCGTGGTAGTCACCGCGGACGATGGCCATGTCCTCGCCGGGACCGACCCGCATCGGCCATTCGACATCAAGGCGATGGGCAGTGGCGCCGACGTGACGATCACCGCCAAGCTCGGCATCGGCGACGAGACCGAGGCCGACAACGAATGGCAGGATGGCTCGGGGGAACCGGCCGGCACCGCCAACGCCATCACCGATGTCGGCAATCCGATCCTGGTGCTGTCGCCGGTGCTGTCGCTCAATTCGACCGACGGCGACATCTGGGCCGATGCGCTGGCCCCCGAGGTCACGGTCAACATCAACGCCGGCAAGGGCAACGTTTATCTGCAGGCGGCGGGCAAGCTGAACCTGGGCAACATCACGGTGTCCAAGCAGCTGACGCTGGGCGCCAACGACCTCAGCGGTACCATCCACCAGTCGCTGCCCCCCTCCGGACCGCTGCAGCTGTCGATCACCGGCTACCACGGCGCGGTCGGCCATTCGGCGAACCTTACGGTCGACGCGCCGGACGGCCTCGTGATGCCGCTCCTCAAGTTCTACGACAGCCAGATCACCACGACGGCGAAGAGCGTCTCGGTGCTGAGCGCCTACGTGCCCGGCAGCCTGCTGCTCGATACGCCACTGCAGTCGATCTGGGTCAATGACCGCTCGCCGGGTCCCAATGCCGGCCATAACGCCCAGATGTACCAGCCAGATTTTGCCTTCGCGCTCGACGTCGACAACTACCACACCACGACTGACGCGTTCGTGGTCTGGTACGACCCGACGGCACAGGTCACCGATATCCTCAATGGGCTCGCCTTTGACGGCGCCAGCCTCGTCCGCGACACGGACCGGTTGATGTACAACGGCTCGGCCTTGCAAGTGCTGCTGGTTTTGACCAAGGGTCCCGACGGAGAAGACGTGCTGCACGAGTTCTATTTCGATGAGAATGGTCACCGGGTCGTCATTGACGGCGTGACTTATCCCGTCGGAACTGTAGGCTCGGGTCCGGCGGTCCAGTTGAGCGAGGCGAACTGATGGTGAGGGCGGGCAGGCGGCACCCGTCGGGCGCAGCCCGATGGGTGGGTTCCGCAGCACTTGCGGTTTTTGCGCTGGGCACGGTGCCGGCGATCGCCGCAGCCGCCCCGGATCAGGCCAACCAAGTGTTGCAGCAGAACCAGCGCAACGCCGAGCGCGCGGGCAGCGAGAACCAGCCGCCGGCCGGAGGCGTTGTCGTCGCCCCGTCGCAGCGGGCCGAGCTGCCTCCGGCGGGCGGACCAATGTTCCTGCTGAAGTCGGTGACGTTCGAGCCGCAATCGGCCTTCCTCACTGAGGCCGAACTCGACGCCATCACCGCCAAGTACATCGGCCATATGGTCGATTTCCGGCAGATTTCGGCGCTGGTTCGCGACGTCAACGACCTCTACGCCAAAAAGGGCGTGGTCACCGCCGGTGCGGTGCTGCCGCCGCAGAACCTCAAGAGCGGCGAGCTCAAGGTGCAACTGGTCGAGGGCCGCGAGGGCAAGGTCGCCATCGTCGGCGCCCACATCACCAAGGACGACGTGTTCCTCAAGGCCGTGCGGCTGACCCGCGATGGCGACATCGTCGACGTGCCGACGGCATCGCAGGATATCGCGCGCTTCAACAAGACCCACCACGCGCAGCTGAGCCTGCTGCTAAAGCCGGGCGCGACGTTCGGGCTGACCGACCTGACCCTGGGCGTGCGCGAGCCGCCGCCCAACATCGTCCAGCTGTCGGTCGATGACTACGGCGCCGCCTCGACCGGCGCCATCGAGGGGACGGCGCTCTACCAGCACTATGGCCTGCTCGGCATCGATGACCAGATGATGTTCCTTGCGACCGCGACACAGGGGAGCCTCGCCGGCACCGCCAATTTCGACATGCCGATCGGCAATCTGGGCACCCGGCTGGCGCTCGGTGCCACCGCCTCGAGCATCAAGGTGATCGCCGGACCCACGCTGCCGCTCAATATCACCGGCAACTCCAAGGCGGTGACCGCGACGCTGACGCAGGCGCTCTATTCGGGCGTGGATCTGAGTGTCATCGGGCTTGCGACGCTGTCCCATGGGACCTCGCAATCGTTCTCCGCCGGCACGCCCCTGGTCGACACATCGACCACCAAGGGCGCAATCGGGGCGGCGGTGAGCTTTGCCAACGATAAGGTCTCGATCGATGCACAGCCCGAGGTGATCTTCGCCCGCAGCGACGACAACCTGTTCAGCACTGAGCGCGACATCACCCTGTTTGCCGGCAATGGCGACGTCACGGTCCCGCTCGGCAACTCCTTCAGCATCCAGAGCCGCGGCGCCTGGCAGTACACCACCGAGCAACTGCTGCCCGGCGACCTGCTGTTCCAGATCGGTGGGCACGACACGGTGCGCGGCTATTCCTCCGACGGCGTCGCAGGCGACACCGGCTTTTACGTGCAGAACGAGCTGCACTGGGCCGGCGCGGGCAACACGCAGGGTCTCGACCTTTATGGGCTCCTCGATGTGGGGCAGGTGCATTCGACCTTCCCCACGACCACGACGCTGGCTTCATTCGGCGCCGGCTGGACCTACACCTGGACCAACAATTCGAGCCTCGATGTCAGCGCGGCGGTCCCGCTGCTGCCGGCGATCGCCGGTCAGCCGCAGCTTGGGGTCTATGCCAAGCTGACCGGCAGCTTCCAGTAGGTATAGCCGGTCGGCCCGATTATCGCCCCGGTACGGCCGGTCAGGACTGACGTTGGCCCCAGGATTGCGATCGTCGCCCGCCCATTGATGTGACGAAAGTCTGGGACGCTCGAAGACGAGACCCCATCCCCGGATCGGCAGATTGGCGGTAGAGTAACGGGAGGGGGCGGAGCTTATCCCCGATTATCGGTCCCAAAGTTGAGTGGGACCCAGATGACATTTTTCGCCACAATCATAGTATCCGGCCGACGATCTCGGCATCGGTCCGACAGTGAACGTGACACAGCAGGGAGACACAGATGCGCGTCGCAGTTCTGGGAATGGGCGCGATGGGTTCGCGCATGGCGATTTCGCTGCTCAAGGCCGGACATTCCGTGATGGTCTGGAATCGAACCCCGGACCGAACCAAGCCCTTAGTCGAGCAAGGAGCATCCGCCGCCGGATCGCCACGCGAGGCGGCAAAGGACGCCGATGTGGTCCTGTCGGTTGTCCGCGACGACCAAGCGTCGCGCCGCGTTTGGCTGGCGCCGGACGATGGCGCGCTTGCAGCAATGTCGAGCCGGACGATCGCGATCGAGAGCTCCACCCTGACGCCCGACTGGGTCCGTGAGCTCGCCTCGGCGGCGGCCGCCCGCGGCGTTCCCTTCCTCGATGCACCGGTGGTCGGCACGCGGGCCCAGGCGGATGCCGTAACGCTGATCCACCTCGTGGGCGGCGACGCTGCGACCCTGGCGCAGGCGCAGCCAGTTCTGGCGGCGATCGGCAATGTCGCACATCATGTGGGAGCCGCGGGCTCGGCCGCCGCTCTGAAGCTGCTCGTCAACGCGCTGCTGACCATTCAGGTGGCGGCAATCGGCGAGTTGCTCGGCGCGGCCGAGCGTTTGGGCCTCGATCGCAAGCGCGCCGGCGAGGTGATCGCCGAGATGCCCTCCTGCAGTGTCTCGGCCAAGGGCGCCACGATGGCCATGCTGGCGCGCAACTTTGCGCCGGCCTTTCCGGTCGAGCTCGTCGAGAAAGACCTGAGCTATCTTGCCTTGGCCACCCCAACGGAGGCCATGCCGATCAGCGCCGCGGCGCATGGTGTGTTCGAGCGTGCCGTCAAAGCCGGGCTCGCCAGCGAGAACATGACGGCGGTGGCCAAGCTCTACGACTGAGCCGTGATGCGAAGCGACGCTTCCGGCGCGCGAGGCCGCGTTCGATGCCGACGGCCGCGCG
>JBQCIY010000222.1:0-4395 GCA_051953275.1 Devosia sp.
GTGTCGCGGGCTTCCGCCGGCAGCACCAGCAGCGCCCGGCTCAGCGAGTCGGTCGCCGTCAGCATGTCGCGGGCGAATTTGGTGATCGCATAGGTGCGCGTGTCTTCGATCTCGCGCGCCATGCGCTTGCGCAGATTTTCCATCTCGGCGGCGAGCCGCAGCAGCCGGTCCTTGAGCTCGGCGTTTTCTTTTTGCAGGGCCTCGACGGGATCGGTGTCGGGCGCCGGCGTATCGATCTCGGGACGCGGCTCAAAGCCGTCCTGCGCCATGGTGTCGTCGCTCATCATCTATCCTGCAATGATCGGTGGGGCCGGTCGTTCCGGCAATTTGTCCCGCATATCGGCCAGATGGCCGTAAGATTCAACCCTGAGCTGCGGATTGCAGGTTGGCCGAAGCCCCCAAAACCATCACTTCTTCCGCGCCATCACGGCCGAGATCGCCTGGGCGGTGTAGTCGACGACCGGCACGATGCGGGCGTAGTTGAGCCGGGTGGGGCCGATGACGCCGAGCACGCCGATGACTTTTTCGCTGGCGTCGCGGTAGGGGCTAAGGATCACCGAGCTGCCCGAGAGCGAAAAGAGCTTGTTTTCGCTGCCGATGAAGATGCGGACGCCCTCCGCCTGCTCGGCGTCGCCCAACAGCTCGATCAGGCCTTCCTGCTCCTCGAGCTCGTCGAACAGCCGGCGCATGCGGCTCAACTCCTCAGACTCCATGGCATCGTTGAGGAGATTGGAGCGGCCCCGGACGATCACTGTCGGCGCCTGCGTAGAATTGCCCTCGCTGAGGGTCGCGAGCCCGGTGTCGACGAGGCGCTGCGTCAGCTCGTCGAGTTCGGCGATGCGTTCCGCCCGCTGCCGGCTGACTTCCGCGCGGGCTTCGGCCAGGGTGCGGCCGACGGCGATGTTGGCGAGATAGTTGGAAGCCTGCGCCAGGGCCGAATTGGTGAGACCCGGCGGCAGCTGCACGACGCGGTTTTCCACCGTGCCGTTCTCGCCCACGAGGATCGCCATCGCCTGGTTGGCGTCGAGCCGGACGAATTCGATGTGGCGCAGCACCATGTCAGCCTTGGTGGCGATGACGAGTCCAGCGCCATGGCTGAGCCCGCTGAGCAGCGTCGAGGCCTCGGTGAGGAGGTCCTCGAGCTTGCCCGACTGGCCCTGGATCTGGCGCGAAATCTGCTGCCGCTCGCCCTCGTCCACCGCGCCCACCTCGAGCATGGCGTCGACGAAAAAGCGCAGGCCCTGCTGCGTGGGCTGCCGCCCGGCCGAGGTATGCGGCGCCACGATCAGCCCCAGGTCCTCGAGGTCGGCCATGACATTGCGCACCGAGGCCGGGCTGAGCCCGACCGACAGCATGCGGCTCAGGTCGCGCGAGCCGACCGGCATGCCCGTTGCGAGGTAGCGCTCGACGATCTTCTTGAAGATGTCCTGGCTGCGCGCGTTGAGCTGCTTGAGGAAATCCTCGGGGACGTTCGGCATGGGCGTGGCAGGCGGCCTTTCGCTCAAATTGCACCTGTAACCATCTAGGCAAAAACGCTGGTCGATGAAAGCCGGGGCCGGGTTGTCGGCCCGCCGGCTCAGGGTTAAGAGGCGGTTAACGTAGCCATATTGAGAGAATCGATGCGCCCGTCCGGCCGCAACCCCGATCAGATGCGTGCCGTGAAAATCGAGCGCAACGTCGCCCAGAAGGCCGAAGGCAGCTGCCTCATCAGCTTCGGCAACACCAAGGTGCATGTCACGGCCTCGGTCGAAACCAGCCTGCCGAGCTGGCGCCGCGGCTCGGGGCTGGGCTGGGTGACGGCCGAATACGGCATGCTGCCGCGCTCGACCGGCAGCCGCACCAAGCGCGAGGCGGCCGCCGGCAAGCAGTCGGGCCGCACCCAGGAAATCCAGCGCCTGATCGGCCGGTCCCTGCGCGCCGTCGTCGACATGCATGCGCTGGGCGAGAACCAGATCACGCTCGACTGCGACGTGCTCGAGGCCGACGGCGGCACCCGCACCGCCTCGATCACCGGCGCCTATATTGCGCTGTACGATGCCATCCAGTGGCTCAAGGCGCGCTCGCTGACCCGCGGCGAGCCATTGCGCGATTCCGTCGCTGCGATCAGTTGCGGCATCTATCGCGGCACGCCGGTGCTCGACCTCGACTATCTCGAGGACGTCGAGGCCGAGACCGACGCCAACTTCGTTTTGACCGGCGCCGGCAAGTTCGTCGAAATTCAGGGCACCGCCGAACAAACCCCGTTCAGCCGCGACGAGCTCGCAACGCTCATGGGGCTCGCCGAGAAAGGCATCGCCGAGCTCACTGAGCTGCAGAAGGCGGCCCTCGCATGACCCCGAAAAGTGGATGCCGGTTTTCGGATCAGGTCATGCGATTGGAAAAGCGCATGACCCCGAAAAGTGGACGCCGGTTTTCGGATCAGGTCATGCGATTGGAAAAGACCGATGGCTAACATCGCGCGACTGAAGCGCGGCGAGAGACTGCTGATCGCCACGCACAATGCCGGCAAGCTTGCCGAATTCCGCGAGCTGTTCTCGCCGCTCGGGATCGTCTTGATCTCGGCCAAGGACCTCGGCCTGCCCGAACCGGAAGAGACTGGAACGACGTTCGTCGAGAATGCCCGGCTCAAGGCGCACGCCGCGGCTACGGCCGCCGACATGATCGCGCTTGCCGACGATTCCGGCCTGTGTGTCGATGCGCTCGGTGGCGAGCCCGGCGTCTATACCGCCGACTGGGCCGCGACGCCCAACGGCCGCGACTACCAGATTGCGATGCGCCGCGTCGAGGACCGGCTGCAGGCGATCGGCGCCAATTCGCCAGGGCTGCGCAAGGGCTCGTTCAACGCCACGCTCTGCCTCGCCCATCCCGACGGGCGCGACGACCTCTATGTCGGGCAGGTGAGCGGCACCATGGTGTGGCCGCCGCGCGGCGACAAGGGGTTCGGCTTCGATCCGATGTTCATGCCCGACGGCTTCGACATCACCTTCGGCGAGATGCCGTCGGCGGCCAAACACAGCTGGGCGCCGGGCCAGGTCGGCCTCAGCCACCGCGCCCGCGCCTTCGCCAAGTTCGTGGAGGGCGCGATTGAGCAATCCTGACGCGCCCCGCGGCAACGGCCTGTTCGGCGTCTATGTGCACTGGCCGTTCTGCGCCGCCAAATGCCCCTATTGCGACTTCAACTCGCATGTGCATCGCGGGGCCTTCGACGAGCCCGGCTATGTCGCGGCGTACACCCAGGAGATCGCTCATTTCGCGCGGCTGACGCCGGGCCGCACGGTGCGCTCGATCTTTTTCGGCGGCGGCACGCCGTCGCTGATGGACCCGCGCTCGGTGGACGCCATCCTTGCCAGCATCGGGCAGCACTGGAACATCGCTCCGGATGCCGAGATCACGCTCGAGGCCAACCCGACCTCGGTCGAGGCGGAGCGCTTCCGCGGCTATCGCGCCGCCGGCGTCAACCGCGTGTCGCTGGGAGTGCAGTCGCTGCGCGAGGGTCCGCTGGCCGAACTCGGCCGTCGCCATACGGTCGACGAAGCCATCCGCGCCGTGCGGCTGGCGCAATCGATTTTCCCGCGCTCGAGCTTCGACCTCATCTATGCGCGGCCGAAACAATCGCTCGGCGATTGGGAGGACGAGCTCAAGGAGGCGCTGTGGATGGCCGAGGGCCACATCTCGCTCTACCAGCTCACCATCGAGATGGGGACGCGCTATTTCGACCTGTGGAACACCGGCAAGCTGAAGATGCCCGACGAGGATCTGAGTGCCGATTTCTACGAGCTGACGCAGGAGCTGACCCGCGCCGCTGGCCTGCCGGCCTACGAGATTTCCAACCATGCCCGGCCTGGGCAGGAGTCGATCCACAACCTCATCTACTGGCGCTACGGGGAATATGCCGGCATCGGCCCGGGTGCGCACGGCCGGCTGCTGATCGACGGGCAGCGCCATGCCACGGCGGTCGAAAAGCTGCCCTTCGAATGGCAGAAGAAGGTTCTGGCGCGCGGCCACGGCATGGCGACCGACGACATCCTCACCTGGGAAGAGGAAGGCGACGAACTGCTGGTGATGGGCCTGCGCCTGCGCGAGGGCATCGACCCCAACCGCTTTGCGACGCTGAGCGGCCGCCGCATCGACCAGCGCCAGATCGACGAGCTCAAGCGCATCGGTTTTGTCGAGACCCTGCCCAACGGCAATCTGCGGGTAACGGACAAGGGCTGGCCCGTGCTCGACGCCGTGGTGGCGGACCTGGCGGCTTAGAGCTTCGCGCCGTCCACCACCTGCGCGGTGCCGTTGCTGATCTTTTTGACCACCAGGGCGAACTGGCTGCGGCCGTCGGCGAGGAAGCGGAAGACGCCGTCGCGGCCGTTGAAGCCGCCGGGGGCGGTGAGCAGCGAGGCG
>JBQCIY010000223.1:0-38523 GCA_051953275.1 Devosia sp.
TGGTCGAAGAGCCAGGTGCGGGTGTGGACGTCCAGCAGCCGGCCGACGCGCAACGCGCGATCCGCCGGTTTCCTGCCGAGCGCCACCAGCGTCAGCTCCTGCCGGATGGCGACTTCGCCGGCGCCGGTGATGAGGAGATCGTCGGCGCTCATGTCGTCGCGGTCCAGTAGAGGACGCGCAGCGGAACACCCGGCGCGACCGCCGCCAACGCCGCAGCCGCGTGGCGGGCGTAGTCGACCTCTGCATCGGCGGCGACGGCGATCGTCGCGGCCGCGATGTCGGTCGCCGCGTAGCCGTGCGCGAACAGATCGATCATCGCCGCCTGCAGCGGGCTGATCGTCGGATTGAACGACACGCTCTCGATGGCGCTGCCGCCGATCAGCGTGCCATCGCCCAGCGTCAGCAGCAGCGCCGCCGGCGACTTGCCGTAGGGCGTGTAGCTGCGGCGACCGAGCCGGGTCAGCTCCCGCGTCGTCGCGTCGGGCAGATCGGTCGGCGCCAGCGTCAGCTCAGGGTGGTTGATCGTCCCGGGAACTATCCCGGTCTCGCCGAGATAGTCGGGGTCGAACGGCCAGGGGTAGAGATCGGCCATGTTCAGCCGGTGGCCGAGCGGATCGATCAGCGTCAGCGATTGCGTGGCGGCGAACTCGGAGAGGTACTGCCGGCAATGCGCGCAGGGATGCGCCTCGCCGATGGCGATGGTCTCGATCGCCGTGCCGCGGCTGAAGGCGCGGGTGAAGACGAACCCCTCGCCGTGCACGGTGTTGCCGATATGCGCGCCGACGAATTCGAGGTTGCCGCCGAAGACCAGGTTCCCGGTGCCCGCTTCGCGTCCGACGCAGCCGACATGGAAATTGGAGATCGGCGGCCGGGCGAAATCCTGCGCCACGCCGAGCGACAGGAGCATCAATTCGTCGCCGGAAAGGCCATGTGCTGCGCCGATCCTTGCGGCGTCGGCGGCCGGCAGCACGCCCCCCAGATTGTCGGCGACACGCCGGCGCGTTCCGGCAAGCGCCTGATCCACCGCGCTCCGCACCCGAGGTCCAGAGGACTGTTCTAGTGCGTCGAGGCGCGAGCTGATCTGCGGATCGGCGCGGAACGGATTGAAGCTCACTCTCGCTGGTCCAAAGGATTTGACAAGCGCATAATGACCGTCTTTAGATGCTCATGTAAACCGGTTTACCAACCGAGGGGACATGGCGGGGACACTTTTCCACGGCGGCACCATCCTGACCGTGGACAAGGACGACAGGGTGCTGACGGACGGATGGATTTCCGTGCGTGGCGGCCGTATCACCGCCATTGGTCCTCAGTCGTCCACCCCGCCATCGCGCGATTTCGATGAGGTTCACGACCTCGCCGGGCACCTGGTGATGCCCGGTCTCGTCAACGCCCATACGCATTCGGCGATGGTGCTGTTTCGCGGCCGGTCGGAAGGCCAGAGCCTGCTCACCATGGACGGCTGGTACAACTCCATCCGCGAGCCCGAGCTGTCGCTCGTGGCCGACGACATCGGCCCGGCCGTCGCGCTCTCCTGCGCCGAGATGGCGCTCTCCGGAACCACCACGTTCTGCGACCAGTACTTCTTCGCCGAGGAGATCGCGGCAGCCGTGAAGGCCGCGGGCCTCCGCGCCGTCATCGCCTACGGCATCGTGCAGCTCGGCGACCGGCAGCGCGGCGCCGAGGAGTTGGCCAAGGCCAAAGCCTTCATCGAGCAGCAGCGCTCGGCCGATGGCCGGGTCATTCCCTGGTTCGGGCCGCACGCCCCTTACATCGACAACACCGAAGAGCTGCTGCTCGAGGAAGTCGCGATCGCCCGCGAGCACGGCGTCGGGCTGCACCTCCATATGGCGGTAGGCCCCGAGGACAATGCCGATACGATCGCGCGCTACGGCCTGACCGCGACGCAGGCGCTGGATCGCGCCGGTTTCTTCGCGGGTCGTGTGCATGCGGCCCATTGCCTCGATCTCAGCGACGACGACATCGCGGTCTTTGCCGCGCATCCCTCGGCCTCGATCGCCTATTGTGCCAGCGCCGGGCTGCGCTCCGGCCGCGAGGGCATCTGCCCCGCCGTAAGACTGCGGCAGAGCGGCGTCGTCGTTGCCATTGGCACTGACAACGTTGCCGCCAACAACTCCTACGATATGGTCAGCGAGATGCGGGTCGCCGGCCTCGTCGCCTCGCACCGCGAGCGCCGGGCGCAGCCGATCTCGTCGCGCGAACTGGTGCGCATGGCGACCATCGACGGTGCCCGCGCGCTCGGACTCGAGCACGAAATCGGCAGCCTCGAGCCCGGTAAGGCGGCCGACATCATCGCCATCGATCTTCGTGGCGCCGGCTATTCCGAAACGCCCGATCCCGAGACGCTGCTGGTCTATTCCGGTAGCGGCCGCGACGTGCGGCACGTCTGGGTCGCCGGCGAACAGCTGGTGCGCGACCGCAAACTGACGCGGCGGCCATACGAGGACATCCGCCGCGACTATTCACAGGCGTACGCGTCCTTCTGGCGCCGCGTGGCCGACGACAAGAAGAAGACGAGCAAAAGAGAGGTGGCCTGACGTGCCGAAGCGGACTTTGATTCTCGACAGCGACGGCGGCGTCGACGATGCGCAGGCCCTGATCCTGCTTGTCGCCAACGGCCGGGCGCCAGACATCATCACCGCGGTGTTCGGCAATGTCGGGCGCGACCAGGCCGCCACCAACCTGCTGGCCGTGTGTGCGCATCTGGGAGTCTCCATCCAGGTGCATCGTGGCGCCGACCGGCCGCTGACGCAGCCGGTGATCGACGCCAAGGAAGTGCACGGCGACGACGGCCTCGGTGGCGCGGCGCGCCCGGCAAAACAGGACAAGCCCGCCTCCGACGATGCCGTCGGCGTCCTCATCCGCACCTTCAACGCGGCGGCGAAAGCCGGTGCGAAGGCCGATATCCTGATGATCGGCCCGCTGACCAACCTGGCGCTGGCGCTGCGCCTCGATCCCGGCATCGTCGCGGGTATCGGCACGCTGACCATCATGGGCGGCACGGTCTATGGCCGCGGCAACAGCACGCCGGCGGCCGAGTTCAACATTTACGCCGATCCCGAAGCGGCGCAGATCGTACTGACCGCCGGCATCGAGACGGTGCTGGTGCCGTGGGAGCCGTGCACGACGCATTTCATGAAAGAGGCCGAAACCGACGCGCTGTTTGCGCGGACGCCCAGGAGCACCATCCGCGATTTCTCCCAGGCGCTCGTGCTGCACACCCGCGGTCTCGCCTACAATCGCGGCCGGCCCGGCGACATGCGCTATGTCGATCCGCTGGCCGCCGCAGTGGTCGTCGATCCCTTGATGATCTCCAAATCGATCAAGGCCTCGACCAGCGTCGAGCTCTCCGCCGGCATCTGCCGGGGCATGACGCTGGTCGATCCGTCCGGCCGTCTCGGAACACCCAAGATTACGTTCGTGGAAGAAGTCGACATCGAAAAGATCGACAAGCTCTACGCCGTATCCGTCGCCTACTCGCCGACGAACAAGCAGACGAACTAACGCAACAGGAGTGCGCATGTCTCTTCTCAATCAACTGATGAAGGCCTCGGCCGGGCTGGCGCTCGCCGCCGGGCTGACTGCAATTTCCGTCCCCGCCGTCATGGCGCAGACCACCTACACCAAGGACCACCCGCTCAAGGTCGTGCTGGTGATCCACGGCAACCTCGGCGACAAGAGCTTCCTCGACAGTGCCGCCGCCGGCATGAAGATGGCCGAGGCCGACCTGCCGGTGCAGGTCAAGATCATCGAGGCCGGCCCCGACAAGTCGAAGTGGGAACCGGCGCTCGATGACGCCGCCGACGCCGGCTACGACGTGGTCATCGCCGGCACCTTCGACATGATCGACTTCGTCGCCAAGGTCGCCCCGCAATACCCGGATGAGAAGTTCATCACCTTCGACACCGAGCCCGACTACACCAAGTGCGATTGCAAGAACGTGCTCGGCATCGAATACCAGACCTCGTCGGCGGGGTACCTCGCTGGCTACGCCGCCGCCAAGATCAGCAAGACCGGCACCATCGGTGAAGTCGTCGGCATGGACTTCCCGACCGTCACCGACTTCAAGGTCGGCTTCGACCAGGGCGCCAAGGCGGCCAACCCGAATATCAAGATCCTGAGCCAGGTCGCCGGCACCTTTACCGATCCGGCCAAGGGCAAGGAAATCGCACTGGCCCAGATCGGGCAGGGCGCCGACATTATCTTCCCGATCGCCGGCGGCACCGGCATCGGTTCGCTGCAGGCGGTCAAGGACTCGGGCAAGCTCGCGGTCGGCGTCGACAGCGACCAGTACGCGATCTTCAAGGATTCCGACCCGGCACAGGCCGCGGTGATCTTCACCTCGGTCGAAAAGAAGGTGGGCCAGTCGCTCTATTTGGCGCTCAAGAACACGATCGCCGGCACGCAGGAATACGGCAAGGCCGTGCTGCTCGGCCTCAAGGATGGCGCCGTGGGCATCTCGAAGAACGAGAACTACGAAAAGCTCGTCCCGGCCGACGTGCGCGCCGAGGTCGATGCCCAGGAAAAGAAGATCATCGCGGGTGAAATCACCGTCGACACGGTGATGAAGTAAGTTCAAGCTTTGGGGCCGCGCCTTCGGGCGCGGCTTCCGATCGCGGGGCGGCGATGGCACTTCTCGAAGCAGTCAATATCGGCAAGGTCTATCCCGGTGGGGTGGTCGCCAACGACGGTGTGAACCTGTCGGTCGACAAGGGCGAAGTACACGCCGTGGTCGGCGAGAACGGCGCCGGCAAATCCACGCTCATGAAAATCCTGTTCGGGGTCGAGCACCCCGACGCCGGCCAGGTGCTTCTCGATGGCAAGCCGGTCAGCTTCGCCAATCCGCGCGAGGCGATCGACGCCGGCATCGGCATGGTGTTCCAGCACTTCTCGCTCGTGCCCTCGTTCTCGGTTTACGAGAATGTCGTGATGGGCGCCGAGCCGCACAGCGGCGTGCGCTTCGATCGCAGGACGGCGATCGCCGAGGTCGCCGCGCTGAGCGAAAAGTTCCACCTCGCGGTCGATCCGCTTCCCGCCACCGGCAGCCTGCCGGTGGGGCAGCAGCAGCGCGTCGAAATTCTCAAGGCGCTCTACCGCAATGCGCGAATCCTGATCCTCGACGAGCCCACCGCGGTGCTCGCGCCGCAGGAGGTGCAGGAGCTCTTCGTCGCCATCCGCTCGCTGGTCGCGCAGGGGCGCACGGTGATCTTCATCGCCCACAAGCTGCCCGAGGTGCTCGAGATTTCCGACACCATCACCGTCATGCGGCAGGGCCAGTCGGTCGGCCGCGTCAAGACCCGCGACGTGACCGAGCAGGAGCTCGCGACCATGATGGTGGGTCGCGAAGTCGTGCTGCGCATCGATCGCTCGCAGGTGAAAGCCGGGGCAGTGACCTGCGAGGTCGACAAGCTTCGGCTGATGGACGCGCGCGGCAACGCCGTCTGTTCGGACCTGAGCTTCAAGGTTCGCTCGGGCGAGATCCTCGGCCTCGTCGGCGTCGAGGGCAACGGCCAGAGCGACGTGATTTCGGCCATCGCAGGAACGCGCAGCGTTGAGGGCGGCGCCATCAAGCTGGACGGGCGCGATATTGTTCCGCTGAGCGTGCTCCAGCGCCGGCAGCGGGGCATCGCCGGCATTCCGGAGGATCGCCTGGCTCAAGGGCTCGCCGTGGGCGCGAGCGTGGCTGAGAACCTCGTCTCGACACGGCTCACCGACAAGCGCTTCGTGCGCTCCGGCCTGCTCGATCTCAGGGCGATCAAGGCACAGGCGCAGGCGCTGATCGAGAAGTTCTCGATCCGCGTCAGCGGCCCGCAAGCGCCGGTCGCGACGCTCTCGGGCGGCAACATGCAGAAGGTCGTGGTGGCGCGCGAGCTCGCCGAACAGCCCAAGCTCCTGCTGGTGGCGCAGCCGACGCGCGGCGTCGACCTGGGAGCGACGCAGTTCATCTGGAAGACTATCGCCAATGCGCGCGACGCCGGCACCGCCGTGCTGCTGACCTCGGCGGATCTGTCGGAGTTGCTCGCGCTCAGCGACCGGTTGCTGGTGTTCTACCGTGGCAAGATCGTTGCGGCGTTCCGCAACAGCGAAGCCGTCAACCCCGAAACGCTCGGGACCTATATGCTGGGCCTGCGCGCGCAGACGCCGGACGAAATGCGGGAGGCGCTGGCATGAGCACCGAGGTCGAACGCGTCAGGCCCATGGGGCGCTGGACCGAATTCCGCCGCGAGGCCGGCCGCTCGCTGATCGCCGTGGTGATCGCCCTGGTGGTGGCCTTCGTCGTGGTGCTCTTCACCTCGAAGGCGCCGTTCGACGCGCTGGTAACACTCCTCACGGCGCCGCTCGGTCGACCGCGCACGATCGGGCTGTGGATCGATGACGCCGCCAAGCTGACGGTGACCGGTCTGGCGTTCAGCCTCGTGTTCCAGGCGCGCCAGTTTTCGATGGGCGTGCAGGGGCAGGTCTATATCGGTGGCCTCTTCGCGACCTATGTCGCGGTGTCGCCGATCGGCCAGACCTGGCTCGGCATCCCGCTCGGCATTCTCGCGGCCATGGTGGCCGGCGGCATTTACGGCTTCCTGCCGGGCATCGCCAAGGCGCGGCTCGGCGCCAACGAGATCGTCTCGTCGCTGATGCTCAACTATATCGCCATCGACATCGTGAACTACCTGGTACGCGTGCAGCTTGGCGCGCCGGGCATGCTCTACACTGCGCCGTTCCCGGCCACCTCGGTTTATCCGGCGCTGGTTCCCAATACCCGTATCGACCTCGGCCTGATCTTCGCGATCATCGCGGTGCTTGCGGTGTGGTTTGCGCTCTACCGCACCAGTTGGGGCCTGAAGCTCAGGCTGGTCGGCCACAACGCGCGCTTTGCGGCGTATGCCGGCATCCGCTCGAGCGTCATCATGGTGTCGGCGATGACAGCGTCGGGCGCGCTCGGCGGCCTGCTCGGCTCGATGTTCGTGCAGGGCCAGATTTTCGGCAAGCTCAACGTGCTGTTCGAGGGCAACCTCGCCTTCGAGGGCATCCTCGTCGCTATTGTGGCGCGCAGCCGGCCCCTGGCGGTGCCGTTCGTCGCGCTGGCCTACGGCTACCTGCGGCAGGGGGCGCAGCTCATGAACATCCGCACCGACGTGCCGGCCGAAGTGATCGGCATCGTCACCGCGCTCATCATTATCCTCGTCTCGTCGACCTTCAAATTCCCGGGCAAGGCGTTCTTCGCGAGGCTCCTCGGCATGCGGCCGGATGTGCCCCTCTCGGCGACGGCGGGGGAGGCGCGCCAATGACGCAACTCATCGGTGCGATCCTTTCCTTCGCGTTTTACCAGACCGTCATCCGCACCACGACGCCGCTGCTCTTGGCGACGCTCGGCGGCCTTATCGCCGACCTCTCGGGGGCGCTCAATGTCGCGCTCGAAGGGCAGATGCTGATCGGCTGCCTCACCGCGGTGATCGTTTCGGTTTATACGCCCTGGTACGTGGCGGTGTTGGCCGCGCTGCTGGTCGGCGGCGTGCTCGGCCTGCTGATGGCGTTCTTTGCCTTGAAGATGCGCGCCGACATCATCCTTGTCGGCTTTGCCATCAACATCCTCGCATCCGGTGGAACGGTGTTCGTCCTGGCGCTCGCGACGGGCGGCGACAAAGGCACGTCGATCAACCTGCCGAGCAAGGCGGTGCCGGCGATCGATCTGGGCTTCCTCGACGCGATACCGGGGATCGGGCCGATCCTTACCGGCCTTTTCAGCGGTCACTCGGTGCTGAGCTGGGTCGCGGCGCTACTCGTCATTGGCATCTGGTACTTCCTCTACCGCACCCCGTGGGGCCTGTGGCTACGCGGCGTCGGAGAATATCCCGCGGCGCCGGAAGCAGCGGGTATCCCGGTCAACGCGGTCCGCACCTGGAGCCTGTTGGTCTCTGGCGCGCTGGCCGGCCTCGGCGGGGCGCAACTGGCGATGTTCAACTTCGTCGGCTTCACCCGGGACATGACGGCTGGCCGCGGCTTCATCGCGCTCGGCGCGGTGCTGCTCGGCGCGCGCCACCCCTTCGGTGCACTGCTCGCGGCGCTGCTTTTCGGCGCCTTCGATGGCCTCACCACCATCCTGCCCGGGCTGTTCGACTGGGTGCCGCCCGAGATCATCCACATGACGCCGTTCATCGTGACGATCCTGGCGCTGGTGCTGTTCTCGATCCGGGCGCAGCGCCTGCTGGCGCTGCGCGGCGCGCACTGAGGCCTCAGCTCCTGGCGCGTTCGGCCAGCAGCCGCAGGCACGCCTCGAACGCCGTGGTGTCGGTGTAGAGCGCTTCTGGCGCCGCATCGTGGATGATCATCCGGCCGCCGCGGCGCTCGACGCCGCCCTGCATCATCAGGTTGTCCGCCATGTCCACGTCCTCGACTGCCAGGCCGTCGCGCCGGCCACGCAACCGGCCGGTGGCGTCGGTGACGACGTCGCCGCCGTAATGGGCAACCGTGCGGGTGCGCATGTCTGCGGCCACGTTGGTGTAGGCGTAGGCGAGCTTGCCCTGCGCGCACATGTAGCCAAGCTCGTAGCAGGTGCCGACGTCCGCCGACACGCCATGGTAGGGCGTGAGGTTCGCGATGATGGCATCGGCCGTGTCCATCATCTTCTCGTCGATCTCGCTGACCGCGTGCCCGAATTGCCGCTTGCTCGGCTGCGGCGGAATGACGAAGTCGCCGGGCGACACCGGGATGAGGCCCGCTGCTTTGGTCAGCTCGATCTTGCGATCGAGTTGCTCGCGCGCGTTGCGCAGGAACACTTCGGGACCCGCGAGGTAGACTTTGATGCTCACTTGTTCGCCCTTGGTAAACCGGTTTACCAAATTGCCGCGTCGGCGCTGCCGATGCAAGCCTTCGGCTAGAGTTCCGGGCCTTCGACGCGGTTGATCTCGGGCTCGCCGCGGCGCGCGCGGAACTCGGCCCAGCGTCCCGAAATCCGTGCCTGTGCGCCGTCCGAAAAGATCGTCGCGATACCGGCGACGACGATGAGCCCGAGGCCGCCATAGCCGATGGCATCCTGCCCCTCCATGAAGAACAGCACCCCGAGGACGACGCCCCAGATGATCTGCACATACTGCGTGGGTCCGATGTGGCTGACCGGCGTTTGCTTCATGCCGCGGATGAGGAGCAGTTGCGCCGTTCCGTAAAGGAGCCCGATGACCGCGCAGCGCAGCAGGTCGTACCAGGTCGGCACGACGAAGCCGCCCAGCATCAGTGCGCCGGCCAGCAGCACCTGGTAGACGCCGTTCATCGCGATGATGCTGATCTGCTTCTCGTCGGTGGAAATGACCCGCAGGATCACATTGGCCGACGCTGCGAACAGCGCGCAGCAGATGGCGGCGAGGTGGCCCAGGCCGAGCTGGTGAAAGCCCGGGCGGACCACAATCAGCACGCCGATGAAGCTCAGCCCGACCAGCAGCCAGCGGGTCAGGGCCACGCGCTCCTTCAGCACCAGCACCGAGAGCAGCGTCAGGAACAACGGGGCGAGGAAGGCGAGCGAGTAGGTCTCGGCGAACGGAATCTCCGTGATGGCGGCCGTAAAGCACAGCGTGGCCGCCGTATACAGCAGCGCGCGGCCGTGCATCAGCCACGGCCGCCGCAGCTTGAACACCTCGCGCCATTTGTCGCCCGGCGCGCGCGCGAACGGCAAGGTCACGAGCGCGAACAGGTTGAGGAAGAAATTGATCTCGAAGACCGACACGGCTCCGCTGCCGAAGCTCTTCATGACGGAATCGCCGATCGAATAAATCGAGTAGGCCAGAAGCGCGAAAAGCACGCCGATCGGCATCGGAAGGGGAGGCTCTAGGAGGAGGGACGGCAGGCTGTAGCCGACCGCACGTCGCCTGTCGATTGGCAAACCTGTCCGACAGCCGGCAAAGCATAACTTTTTGTAAGTTGCAGCAACGGGCCGTCTCACTAACCCTTACGCAGCCGAAATACTGCGATGCAACCCGGGTCTGAGGTCGCATCCCACCTCGAGATCATCTGATGAAGCGCCGTGACTTCCTCGTTCGATCCGCCGTCGCCGCCGCGGCGACCCTCGTTCCCGCCACCGTGCGCGCCAACGTCCCTGTGCCCTACGACTGGACGGCCATGCCGCCGCTGGGCGACCGGCAGGCCTTCATCGACTGGGCCGTGAAGAACCGCGGCGAGGATCCGAAATTCCTCGGCGAGCGCTACGACCGTTTCCTGGTCATGGTCCGCAACGCCGACCTCAAGGACGACCGCAACAAGCGCGCCTTCCTGATGACGCCGCGCGAGGACTTCGTGCTGACGCCGAACCTGCCGCGCGCCTACGACAGCGCGTTCCTCGACATCAACTACGGCGTCACCATTTCCGGCCCGCACCTCGTCGGCCGCATGACGCAGACGCTGAACGTCCAGAAGGGCGACAAGGTGCTCGAGATCGGCACCGGCTCGGGCTACCAGTCGGCGTATCTGAGCAACCTCACCGATCAGGTGTGGTCGATCGAGATCGTCAAGCCGCTCGCCGCCCGTACGCGCGCCACCTACGACAAGCTGATCGCCGAGGGCTACACGGAATACAAGGCGATCACCTCCAAGAACGACGACGGCTACTACGGCTGGCCCGACGCGGCCCCGTTTGACAAGATCATCGTGACCTGCGGCATCGATCACATTCCGCCCGCGCTGCTGCAGCAGCTGCAGCCTAACGGCATCATGGTGATCCCGATCGGCCCGCCCGGCGCGCAGCACGTGCTCAAGGTCACCAAGACGACGGCGGCCGACGGCACGACCAAGGTCGAGCGGAGCGATATCTACAATGGCAAGGTGGTGCCGTTCGTGCCGTTCACCAAGCTCGAGGGCGATACCATCGTGGGCACCCACAACGGCTGAGTCTGGCACCGTTTCCCGGCGCGTGGCAGGAATGGCCCATGGTCCTACCTGAAATCCTCGATTCGACCGTCGCGCCGCCGGAGGAGCCGCCTCGGCTCTATCTGCCGGTCGGGCTGCTGGCCGGCGCGGTGATCGCCCTCCAGATCTGCATCATGCGGGTCTTTTCGGTCGGCAGCTGGGCGCATTTCGGCTCGCTCGTGGTGAGCCTCGCGCTGCTCGGCTTCGGCCTGTCGAGTGTCATCGTCTTCATCGGCAAGGGCTGGTTCGAGCGGCACTGGCGTGGCGCCGCCGGCACCGCCTTGCTGCTGTTCGGGCCGCTGGCGGTGGGCGCCAATTTCGTCGCTCAGATGGTGCCGTTCAACGCCATCTTCCTGGTTTCGGATCCGACGCAGGTCTGGCGCCTGCTCGCGAACTTCCTCCTCTATCTGCTGCCCTTCTTCTCCGGCGCGATGTTTCTGGGCATTGTGTTCCTGCGCAGCAAGACCGGCTTCGGTCGCGTCTATTTCGCCGATCTGACCGGCTCCGGCATCGCCGGCCTCGCGGTGCTCGGTGCGATGTACCTGCTGCCGCCGGAGCAGTTGCAGGCGGTGCCGCTGACCCTCTGGGTGATCGGCGCCATCGTCTGGTTCGGCCTCGGCCGCGGCGGCGCCCTGGCCTGCGTGCTGACCGCAGTCCTCGGGATCGCTTCGGTGGCCGCCTATCTCTGGCTGCCCGGGCTGACCGGCGTGCCCGATATCTCGACCTCGCAGTACAAGGGCGTGTCCTACGCGCGGAACTTCCCGGACTCGCAGCGCATCTACCGCTCGATCTCGCCCTTCGGCGACCTGCAGGTCTATGCCAGCTCCTACATGCATTTTTCGCCCGGCTTGAGCGACAACGCCGCCTTCAACCTGCCCGAGCTGCCCGGCAAATCGTTCGTCGCGATGTACATCGATGGCGAGGGCCCCGAAGGCATCATGCGCGAGCCGCCGGCAGAGGACGCGCAGTATTTCCACTATCTGCCGATGGACTACCCTTACATCGTGCGGCCCAGGGCCAACACCTTCGTCGTGCAGTTCGGCGGCGGGATTTCCACGCAGGCCGCGCTGCACTCGGGCGCCACCAGCGTCACCGTCGCCGAGAACAACCCGGCGGTACTGCAGGCGTTTGCCGATCCGGTGATTCGCGACGCCTCGAGCAACATTCTCAGCGACCCGCGCCTCAAGGTGATCGACTACGACGGCCGGCTCTATTTGAGCCACACCACCAACCGTTACGACGTGATCGATTTGAGCCTTGCGGACTCGGTCGGCCTCTCCAATCCGGGCGGCTTCGCCATCGTCGAAAAGTATGGCTACACCACCGACGCGATGCTCGACTACATGCGGGCGCTCTCCGACGACGGCATCCTGTCGGTCACCGTATGGAACAAGGAAGAGCCGCCAAAGTCGATCCTGAAACTCTATTCCACCATCGCCGCGGCCGCGCGCGAGTTCGACCCGACGACGGCGGCCAATTCCATCTTCGTCGCTTCGAGCTACCTGTCGACGACGACAGTGCTCTACCGCAAGGGCGGCTTCACCGCCGATGAGATCGACAAGCTCCGCAAATACACGGACTCCATGTCGTGGGACGAAATCTACTCGCCCGGCTACGCGGTCGACACCAGCATTACCCCGACGATCCTGTCGCAATACGCCGCGTCGATCTTCGGGGCAGGCGATACGACCAACGCCTCGAACCCGTCGGTCGCGGCCGTATCGGGCGATCCCGCCGCCGACGCCACGGACACCACCGGCGCCGACACCGCTGCCGATGCGGGCAGCACCGATGACTCCGGGAGCAGCGCCGAGCCGGCCACGACCCTGGGGCGCCTGTTCTGGCATGGGCTGATCAGCGGCGACGACATCGCTAACCAGTATGTTTTCGACACGCGTCCGCTGACCAACTGGCGGCCCTATTTTGCCGCCTACGAGAAGTTTGCCGACCTGCCGCGCACCCTCGACCGGCTCGATCTTTTCCAGGACGACTGGGGCTACCTGCTGCTCTGGGCAACGCTCGGCGTGGCCGCCCTCTGCGCCGCCGTGCTGATCCTTATCCCCGTGGCGGTGGGCTGGCGCAGCGTCTTTTCCCGCTCGCCCGGCAAGCTCGGCACGATCTTCTATTTCGCCGCGCTGGGCCTCGGCTACATCACGGTGGAAGTGGGGCTCATCAGCCGCTTCACGCTGGCGCTGAGCAACCCGACCATCTCCGCCTCCATCCTCATTGCCGCGATGCTGGTGTTCTCGGGGCTGGGCAGCCTGCTGTCGGAGCGCATCTTCGATCGCGCCCGCATTGCGCTGCCGGTGATCCTGGTGCTCATCGCCATACTGCTTGCCGGCTATGGCCTGTTCCTCGATCCGGTGCTCGACTGGATCGGCGCCTTCCCCTTCACGCTCCGTCTGCTACTGTGCTTCCTGCTGGTGGCGCCGCCGGCGTTGCTGATGGGATTCCCGATGTCGACCGCGATGACCTCGCTGAGCCGTCTGGGCAAGGACCACATGTTCGTCTGGGCCTGGGGCATCAATGGCTGCTTCTCGGTCATTGGCGCCGCGGCCGTGCCGATCATCGCCACCGCATTCGGTCTGCCCTCGGTGCTCGAGGTGAGTGCCGCGGCCTACCTGCTTGCCATTCCCGCGTTCCTTTCGGTGATCCGCGCGCCGCGGACCGCCGATGGCGGTGCGCTACGGCCGGCCTGATCTCGCGCCGCAACTTCTCCCTCGGCCTCGCCAGTGCCGGCGCGGGCCTGGCGCTGACGCGGCCCGCCCTGGCCACGGGATTGCCGGAACGGAAGGTAACTCTCAAGACATTCCGGAACGCGCCGTTCCCCTATCGCGGCAAGATCCCCGACTCCGACCGCGACTTCATGGATGTGAACCAGCACGGCCGGCTGGGCCACACCTCGCCGCGCAGCGGAGTTCTGTGGGAAGACCAGACCTACAACGACCAGCGCGTGCTGCTGGCACTTCCCAAGGGCTTCGACGTCAAGTCGCGGGCCCTCATCGTCGTCTTCTTCCACGGCAACCGCGCTACGCTTGAGCGCGACGTGATCGGCCGGCAGGCGATCGTCGACCAGCTCGAGGCCTCGGGCCTCAACGCTGGGCTGGTCGCGCCGCAAATGGCGGTCGATGCGCAGGATTCGAGCGCCGGCCGCTTCTGGCTACCCAACGCCTTCCATGGCTTCATGGTCGAGGCGACGACACAGCTTGCGGCGCTGCACGGCGCCCCGGGCGCCAGGCGGGCCTTCCAGATCGCCCCGATCATCATCGTGGGCTACAGCGGCGGTTACGATCCTGCCGCCTACGCGGTGTCCGTGGGCGGCGAACCACGGGTCCGTGGCGTGATGCTGTTCGATGCCGTTTATGACGATAGCGAGAAGTTCTCCGGTTGGATCGTCAAGGCGCACAAAACATCGTTCTTCTTTTCGGCCTATTCGGCCGGCTCCGAGCCGGGCGATCAGGCGATCGCCCGGGTGCTCGTGTCCAAGCACATCGCCTTCACGCAGCAGATCCCGGACAAGCTCGGCCCCGGTGTGGTGGCCTTTTATGGCACCGGCGACGACGTCAATCACGACGATTACATGACTGACGCCTGGCAGCACTGGCCCCTGCAGTCGATGCTGTCGCGGATCACGGGCTACGTCCATCGCGTCTGAACCGGTATTCTACAAACGCTGTAAATCGCTGGAAAACAACGCATTTTCTGCGAAATCAAAAACTTATGCAGGGACCCCCTGGCTGGCCTTACATTGACCGCATCTCTCCGGCGCGAGATGCGAACGGCGCATCGCGGAGAGAGTACGGGCAGGGGCGGCGCCGGCTGCTCCTGGGTTGGACGGAGTGCGGGTCGCAGTCCCGCGCCGTCGGGCCGAAAACCGTTCGCGCGGGGCGGGGCGATAAGTCCCACCTTTGTTTTCGGCGGACGACCGCCATCGGGATGAAAGTCCCGCCCCCGCCGCACCCCGAGGTGCGGCAATGTCGAACCCGGAGGGTGACAGCCCGTCCGGCATTTCGTCTTGCCAAAAAAACCGAAGCCGGTGAAATGGCGGTGCCGATGGTGGAGATGCTGCTGAAATGACGGCGACGACGATCCGCAAGCAAACGATTGCCCTGCCGATGGCGCGCCTCGGACGGCCGAGTAAGATGCCGCGATATCGCTTCCAGCAGCCGACGCCCAGCCGCGCGGCGCCGCCCAACCTCGGGCTGAGCGAGCAGGAGAGCCGGCACGGCTTCAATTGGGGCGAGGACTCGATTCTGCCCTATCAGGTCACCGACGACTACGATCGCAACGTCCAGCCCGGCCACCTCGACTGCCTCGTGATTGAAAATGGGCTCCTGCGTGCCGTAGTCGCGCCATCGCTGGGCGGCCGCTTGCTCGAGCTCGAGGATCTGCGAACCGGCCGCGACCTCGTGTTCCGCAACCCCGTATTCCAGCCTGCAAATCTGGCGGCGCTCAATGCCTGGTTCTCGGGCGGTATCGAGTGGAATGGCCTTATACCGGGTCACACCCCGTTCACCTGCGCCCCGGTATTCGCCGGCATGCGCGAGACGCCGCGGGGGCCGGTCCTCAGGATCTACGAATTCGACCGCATCGTCGAGGCGACCTGGCAGGTCGATCTTTTTCTGCCGGCCGGCTCGGCGGCGCTGTTCACCCATGGCCGCATCGTCAACCCATCGGATCGGCCGCGTCTTGCCTATTGGTGGACAAATGTCGCGGCGCCGATGACGGAGGGGACGCGCGTGCTGAGTCCGGCCGAGTATTCGATCGAGCACATCTGGCCCGGCAACAATCTCGGCCGTTGCGATTTTCCGCGCGCCGACTGGGACGCCTCATATCCCCGGAACTGGGAGAATGCGACTTCGGTGTTCTTCCGTGCGCCGTCGGCGCCACGCAGGTTCATCATGTCGGTAGACCGGGCGGGCTACGGCCTGGGCCAGACCAGTACGGCCGAAATGGTCGGCCGCAAGTTTTTCTACTTCGGCGACGCGCCGGGCGGCCAGAACTGGATGGATTTCCTCTCCCGGCCCCGCGAGGGAAAGTACCTCGAGATCCAGAGCGGTATCGCGCCGACGCAGAACCAGCGCTTCGAGCTCGGGGCCGGTGAAGAGCTCGAATGGACCGAGGCGTTCTTCTCTGTGCAGCTCGATGCCGGTCGGGCTCATGATCCCGACTATGGTGCGGCGGTCTCGCACGCTGGCATGGCAGTAAACGCGGCGGTGCCTGCCGATGAGCTGGCGCGGATCGATGTATTCCTGCGCGAGCAGGCTCGCCTGCCGACCGATGCTCGCTATTCCTTCGGCGCGCCTTGGGGGGAACGGCAAGAGTACCTGCTCGGCAGGCCGCTTGCCGCAGGTCTCGATTTCGCCGTGGAGCACGAAGCTGATGCCTGGGACGATCTGGCGCGTGGCCGGACGATCCTGGCGGAGCATCTGCGAGATATCCCCGACGGCATCGCGGTCTCGGACCTGTGGCTGGAGCGCCTCCGGTCGAGCACCGGGGCGCAGGGCCAGACATGGCTGCATCCGCTGCTGCTCGCCGTGGCGCTGCTGGATCGCGGTGAGAAGGGCGCGGCGCTGGTCGAGGTCAACCGCTCCCTGTCGGTGCGGCCGAGCTGGCTCGGCTACCGGACCAAGGCGTTGCTGGCTGCCAATGCTGACGAGGCGTCAGACCTTTATCGGCGGGCCTGGGCGATGGGCGATGCGCCGCCGGAGCTCGCCGTAGAGGCCGCGACATACCTGATGTCGGCGGGCCGCTCGGCGGAGCTCAAGAGCTTTGTCGATACGCTGCCGCCGGCGGTCCGCGACCACGAGCGGATTATTCTCGCGCGCGCTGTCGTCGCCGCCAACGACAGGCAGCTCGACGAGCTCGAGCGGTTGCTGCTGAGCCGGCAGTTCGCCACCATTCGCGAAGGCGAGACGCTTTTGTCGGACCTCTGGGTCCGGCTGCGCCGTGGCCGGATCGAAGCCGAGCTCGGCCGCACGGCAACCGCAGAAGAGGCGCGTGCCGATCTCCGGCAGCACCCGCTGCCACGCAGTCTAGACCTGCGCATGCACGTGCTCGACGAACTCTAGGTTGCCGGCGCGCTTTGTGCAGCCAGGGATGCCGCGATGCTGTCGAACAGGGCTTTGTCGACCGTGAGTCCATAAGCGCGCATCGCAAGCACGATGGCGCCGATCGAGCCATCGACGACGGGCCGAACATCGGGCGCGTGCCCCGCCGCTAGAACGACGTTCTCGATGGCATCCGGCAGCCCGCTCAAATGCGCGATGACGCCGCCGCCCAGCGCCACCGGACCAGGCATCGCCGGATCGAATGCGGCCGTGAAGTCGGACACCAGATAGGCGGTGGCCTGGGCGATGAGCGCGGCCGCGACGGGATCGTCGCGATTGGCGATGACGACCGGCGCCAGCCGGGCGAGCTCGATCGGACGCATCGCGTAGATCGCGTCGACGAAGAGCTTGAGCATCATGGGCCGGCCGTTGTCCGCCCATGCATCGCTCGCAGGTACGCCCAGCACATCGAGGAAGGCGCGAGTGAGTGCCGTGCGTTCGCCGCGTCCCTCGAGCTCGGCAACGACGGCCTTCGCACCCTGGTGGCCGAGCCAGTAGCCCGAGCCGGAATCGCCGAGCAGCCAGCCCACGGCGTCGACGGCGCGCTCGATCGCGCCATTGCGGATGCGCACTGCACCGGCGCCGGTACCCGCGACGACGCAATAGCCGTTCGGCTCAGGAGTCACTGAGGCGAACATCGCCAGCAGATCGCCGCTGAACACCAGCGGTCCGGTTAGGCCGAGCGACCGGAGGGCAGACTCGAGTTTCGCTTCGGCGAGATGCACACGAGGCCCCGCCAGGGCGATCAGCGCCAGCTCGATCTCGCGCGGTGCACCACCGGCCTGTGCCACTGCCACCTCTACCGAAGAGATGATGGCGTCCGTGGCCTGCTCGCGGTTCGAGGCGGGGTTGCCCCCGCCGGTGCGCCCGCGGCCCAGGCAACGGCCAGTGGTATCGACCAGATAGGCCCGGGAGGTCGATCCGCCCACGTCGATGGCGAGCAGGCTCTTGGGCATCGCAGTCATCGGGTCGCTTGCATTCGGCTATTCGGCTGGATAAGAATTGTTTTCACCAGCGCATTGTCCTTCTGAGAATGATTTTCAAGCCTCGGAGTTGGTAGCATAGCGATGTCTGCCGCCGCAAAGACCTTCAGCGTGATTGACCGCATCAAGACCTACCAGTCTCAGATGCCGGCAACCATGGCCAAGATAGCGGCTGTGCTCATCGACGATCCGCGCGCTCCACTGAACCTGTCGATCACCGAGCTCGCCGAGCGGGCAGGGACATCGGCCGCGAGCGTCACGCGCTTCTGCCGGATGATCGGCTACAGCGGCTACGCGCCGCTGCGCGTCGGCATTGCCGAGGACGTCGGCCGCGGCGGCGCGCAGGCCGCGTGGCTCGCCGACATCGGCCGGTCGTTCGGTCCGCACGATCCGCCCGAGGACATCAAGCGGGCCCTGCTTGATACGCATGTGAGCTCGCTGCAGACGACGGCGGCGCTCCTCGATCTGCCCACGGCCGTTCGCGTTGCCGAGGCCATCGCCAAGTCCCGTCATCTCGACGTGTATGGCGTTGGCGGCAGCGCGCTGACGGCCCTCGAAGTCGAGGCGCGCCTCTATCGCATCGGCATCAACGTTCATCCATGGTCCGAGGTCCACAACGGCCTGACCAGCGCCGCCATTCTCGACCGCAAATGCGTCGCAATCGGCATCTCCAATACCGGCCGCACCGACGAGACGATCCAGATGCTCACGGTGGCCAAGGCGGCCGGCGCGCATACGGTCGCCATTACCGGCAATCCGGAATCGCCGCTGGCGAGGATCGCCGAGGATGTGCTGATCGCGGCTTCACCCGACGGCTACCTGCAGCCGGCGGATCTCTCAGCCCGGCACTGCCAGCTCTTCGTCGTCGACTTCCTCTACCTGCTGATCGCGCAGTCCAATTTCGACCGGACCACCCGATATCTGGCGGCCTCTGCCGCGGCGGTCGCCCCCCGGCGCCGGCCGATGCGCGGTGCCGCGATGCCGAACCTTGCCGGGCGCCGCCCCGCACACGTCTCCTGAGAACGAGCCGATAATGCCTGACTTGACCAAGTTATATCTCGATGAAGTGACCCGGCGCCTCGAGCGGCTCGCCGGGCCGAACAAGCCCATCGACGACGCGGTGGCGGCCATTGCCGACAGCCTCGAGTCGGGCGGCGTGGTGCAGGCGTTCGGGACCGGGCATTCCGAGGCCTTCGCCATGGAGATCGCCGGCCGCGCGGGCGGGCTCATCGCCACCAATCGCATTGCGCTGCGTACGTTGGTGCTGCGGGGCGACCGCGATGTTACGGAACTGGGCGGCGCCGAGTTCGAACGCGATCCCAATATCGGCGAAAACCTGTTGGCGTTGTTCGACGTCCGGCCCGAAGATATCTTCATCATCGCGTCCAATTCCGGCGTCAACGGCTCGATCCTCGGCGTCGCACTGGCGGCCAAGTCGCGCGGCCACAAGCTCATCGCGGTGACCAGCCTCGACCACACCAATCGCGTCACCCCCAAGCATCCGAGCGGCAAGCGGCTGAGCGAGGTCGCCGATATTGTCATCGACAATCTCGCGCCCTATGGCGACAGCACGATGGCCCTCGCCGATGGCACCGGCATCGGCGCCGTATCCTCGATCACCGCGGCATTCATTGCGCAGCGCATCACCATCGGCGTTGCCGACACGATGCGCCAGCGCGGCAAGACCCCGCCGGTCTATATCTCGGCGAATATCCCGGGCGGCGACGAGCACAACCGAAAACTCGAAGATCTTTACGGCGAGCGGATCCGCAGGGAGGCGTAATTGCCTTGCAGAGCCGGCTGCCGTGGGGTGTAACTAACTAAACTAAGCAAAGGGAAGGACCACAAATGGATATCAAGAATATCGACCGCCGCACGTTCATGCGCGGAACGGCGGCAGCAGCGGCGGCTCTGCCGCTCAGCAGCCTGCTCGGCTCGACCAGCGCGCTTGCTCAGGATGCCTCCAATCCGTTCAAGGTTGCCGACGGCTCGACCGTCGACGCGGTGATCTTCAACGGCGGTTACGGCATCGACTATGTGCAGTTCGCTGCCGACATCATGCAGAAGCAGCATCCGAAGGTGACGGTGAAGGTCTCGCCCTCCACGCAGATCTCGACCGAGCTGCAGCCGCGCTTCGTCGGCGGCAACCCGCCGGACCTGATCGACAACTCGGGCGCTGACGCCATCGGCTTCAGCTCGATCATCGACCAGCTTTCCGACATGAACGAAGTTCTGGATGCTCCGAACCTCGAAGGCACCAAGATCCGCGACACGCTGTTCGGCGGCGTCGAGGCTCCCGGCACTTTCGGCGACAAGTTCGTGGCGCTCAACTACGTGCTGACCGTGTACGGCATCTGGTACTCGGGCAGCTTGTTCGAGCAGAACGGCTGGACTCCGCCGACCACGTGGGACGAGGCGAAGGAACTTGGCGCCAAGGCCAAGGAAAAGAACCTCTACCTGCTTGGCTGGGGCAAGGAAGCTGCCACCTACTACCAGACCACGCTCATCGCTTCGGCGATCAAGGAAGGCGGCGACGAAGTCCGTCTCGCCCTCGACAACATCCAGCCCAAGTGCTGGTCGCACCCGGCCGTGCAGGCCGCGTTCACCCATCTCTATGACATCATCCAGGCCGGCTACATGAAGCCGGGTGGATCGGGCACGCAGTTCACCGCCGCGCAGGCGCAGTGGTCGAACGACGAGTCCTTCCTGCTCTATCCGTCGGGCTCGTGGATCGAGAACGAAATGAAGAAGGCGACCAAGGACGGCTTCAAGATGATGGGCATTCCGGACCTTGCGGTCACGGCCAATGCCAAGATGAAGAAGACCGCGCTGCACTCGACCGCTGGCGAACCGTACGTTCTGCCGTCGGCCGGCGCCAACTCGGCAGGCGGCAAGGAGTTGCTCCGCACCATGCTCAGCAAGGACGCGGCGACCAACTTCACCAAGACCCGCCTCGCTCCGACCATCGTCAAGGGCACTGTGCCGGCCGATGGCTTCGGCTCGACCGCCCTGCTGTCGCAGGTCAAGATGCTCGGAGATGCCGGTACCGACATCTTCAGCTGGAACTTCGTCGACCTCTACGGCACCAACAAGGACATGCTCGTTCCCTGGAACAGCTTCCTCGATGGCAAGCTCGACGTGGCCGGCCTGACGAGCGCCCTGCAGGGCATCACCGATGCCGTCTACAATGACTCGTCGGTCACCAAGGTCGTCGTGAAGTGACGATCAGCACGGTGGCAGGAGCGTCTGTCAGCTCCACCAGGAAACGATGGACGCTGCCGAGCTTCGGGCAGGCCAGCTTCGTGCTGGTCTTCCTCGGGGTTCCGCTCGCGATCTATGTGATCTTCGTGATCCTGCCATTCGTGCAAGCCTTCTACTATTCGATGACCGACTGGTCGGGCTTCTCCAAGAAGATGAACTTCGTGGGGCTCGACAACTATGTGAAGCTGCTGCAGGACGGCGTGTTCCTGAAGGCTCTTGGCAACAACATCCTTCTGGCCGTCGTCCTGCCGCCTCTGACCATCGTTATCTCGCTGACGCTGGCGACCCTCGTAACCGTCGGTGGTCCCAGCCAGGGCGAGGTCAAGGGCCTCTCCCGCGCCGGCATCTACCGCATCATCTCCTTCTTCCCCTACGTTGTTCCGGCGATCGTCATCGGCATCATCTGGGCCCAGATGTACGACCCGTCCAACGGTCTGTTGAACGGCATTCTGACGTCAGTCGGGCTGTCCAATTTCAAGTCCTTCGCCTGGCTGGGCGACGAGCGCACCGCGATGGGCGCCTCGATCTTCGTTATCGTCTGGTCGATGGTCGGCTTCTACATGGTGCTGTTCATCGCCGCTATCAAAGGCATTCCCTCGGACCTCTACGAGGCGGCGCGCATCGACGGCGCCGGCCGCTTCCGCACGGCGATCAGCATCACTGTGCCGATGATCCGCGACAACATCCGCACCGCCTACATCTACCTCGGCATCCTGGCGCTCGACGCGTTTGTCTACATGCAGGCCCTCAATTCCAATGGCGGCCCGAACAACTCGACGCTGACCATTTCCCAGGACCTGCTGGTCACCGCCTTCCGCAAGAGCAAGTTCGGCTATGCGAGCTCGATGGGCGGCGTGATGGCGATCATTACGCTGGCGTTCGCGGCGGTGATTTTCCTCGCCTTCTATCTCCTGTTCGATCGCAAGCCGAAGCCAACGCTCTCGGCAGGGACCGCGACGCCGCGCGCGTCGGTACGCCAGGTCGTTCGCGCCAAGCCGCGCGTCGCTCCTGAGGCCAGCGTGGCGGCCACTCCGCCGGTTGTCGCGCCGCCACCTCGAAAGTTCTGGACTGACCGCAAAGTCGCGGGGTTCTCGCACGCCTCGTTGATCGTCTGGGTCGTCATCGTCTGCTTGCCGCTCGTCTGGGTACTGATCTCCTCGTTCAAGACGACCAAGGAGGTCTTCGCGTCGCCCTTCAACCTGCCGGCGAACTGGAATTTCGACAACTACGTCTCCGCCTGGACGACCGCGGGCATTGGAACGTACTTCTTTAACACCGTGATCGTGGTCACCAGCGCACTGGTGATCGTCATGGTGCTCGGGGCGATGTGCGCCTATGTGCTGGCGCGCTTCGAATTCAAGGGCAACAAGTTCATCTACTACATGATGCTGGCCGGTCTGGCGTTCCCGATCTTCCTCGCGATCGTGCCGCTGTTCTTCGTGCTCAAGAGCTTCGGCGTGCTGAACACCCTGCCGGGCCTGATCATTACCTATGTGGCATTCGCCCTGCCATTCACCGTGTTCTTCCTCTACGCGTTCTTCAAGGCGCTGCCGCAAGAGGTCGCGGAAGCAGCGGCGATCGACGGCGCGGGGCCATGGCGCATCTTCTTCCAGATCATGTTGCCGATGGCACGGCCAGGCATGGCATCGGTGGCGATCTTCAATTTCCTCGGTCTGTGGAACCAGTTCCTGCTACCGGTCGCCCTCAACACCAAAGACGGAAACTACGTCCTGTCACAGGGCATGGCAAAATTTGCCTCGCAGGCGGGCTATGCGGTCGATTTCGGCGCCCTCTTCGCTGCGGTGGTCATTACCGTGGCGCCGGTGCTCGTCGTCTACATCATCTTCCAGCGCCAGTTGCAGGGCTCGGTATCGCCCAGCCTGCTCAAGTAGGCCCGAGCCGCGTCGACGGAGGCCGTGGCGCTCAGGTGCGGAGGGCTCGTTCCATTGCATCGAGATCCGCGGATCCACCGAGCCTTCGCAGCGCCACAGCATAGGCCGTAAGGTTCTGCAGCACCGCAGTAGGCGTCGCGCGCTGTCCGGTGTGCTCGATGCGCACGATATGATCCGCCATCGCGCCGATGCCGGCCGAAAGGCTGGCACCCCCTGACCGTGCGGTATCGACCAAGGCGGCGCCGTCGAGGCCCGCCGGAATGCGAACGGCCGTGGCAAGCGTCGAGGCTAGCGCGTCCTGTTCGATCCACAAGGTGGCGCCCAAGGCGCGAAGTCCGGCCCGAGCTCTCGAGCTCGCTGCCCGATGTCGCTCGATACAAAGCTGGAGTGTCTCGGCTTCGACACGATCGAGCGCCGCGTCGAGGGCCCAGAATTCGAGCGCCGACGGCATCCCGGGGACTGCTCCCCGGCCGCGATCCAGCCAGTTGGTCTTGAGGTCGAGCAGCGAGAGGTTTGACGATGCCGGAAGCGGCCGCATCGCTTCCCACGCTCGCGGGCTGACGCTGACCATGGACAGTCCGGAGGGACCGGCCAGGGCCTTCTGCGCACCGATGACGCAGACGTCGATGCCCATGGCGTCGACATCGAGCTGATGCCCGCCGACCGAGGCCACGGCGTCGACCAGGAACAATGCGCCATGGCTCCGGACAATCGCGGCGATCTCCGGTAGCGGATTAAGGATACCGCTCGAGGTCTCGGCGTGGACCATCGCAACGAGCCCGATATCCGGCCGCGCCTCGAGCGCCGCCCTCACCACCTCAACGGTCACAGGCAGTCCGGCCTCTGCCGTGACTGTTACGACATCGGTGCCCGCGCGCCGGAGCCACGCCCCGAAATAGCCGCCATACTGGCTGGTAACGATATTGAGTGCGACCTTGCGGGGCCCGCCGAGGCTCGTCGCGGCGGCCTCGAGCGCGAGGATCGCCTCGGCCTGTACGAACACCACGTCGTTGCGGGTCGACAGCACACGCTTCACGCGGTCCGCAAGCTGCCCATTGGCGTCAGGTGGAAAGGGCGGCAGATCGAGGAGCGGAGAGAAGGCAGACATCAGGGGCTCATTTGCGCGGCCGGCCGCGGCGGAGCACGAGCCGGTAGAGCAGACCGGCGAGGCCGACCAGCACGATGGTGAAAACGAAGACGCTCGTTGCCGCCGCATAGACGGCCGGCGAGGGGCCGTACTGCAGGCTGCCGTAGAGATAGACCGGCAGGGTGTTGATCGAGGGCGTGGTGAGAAAGCTCGAGATCACGAGGTTGTCGAACGAAAAGACGTAGCTCATCAGGGCTCCGGCAAGCATCGCGGGCGCGAGATGGGGCAGGACGACGAACCAGATCGTGTTCCAGCGGCCGGCTCCCAGGTCAGCGGCCGCATCTTCGAGACGACGGTCGAGTGTCAGTGCACCAGCGCGGACGATCAGCGCAGTGACGGCAATCGCCAGCGGCGTGATGCCGGCGACCAGCGTGGGCATTCCGAGACGAAAGCGCGTGACGGAATAAAACAGCAGCAGCGACGTGCCGACCACCGTCTCTGGCACGATCAGCAGAATGTAGGTAAGGCCCGAGAGCAGGCGTCGAACCAGCGGGTTGGGGTGCCGGACGAGCGCAAATCCAAGACTGCTGCCGATCATTACCGCAATGATTGCCGACCAGAACGAGGCGGTGAGGCTCACCTGCACGGCGCGACGAAGCGAGACATTGTTCCACGCGTCGGCGAACCAGTTCAGCGTCCAGCCCGTGAACGTCGACGTCTGCTTCCCGAGCGATCCGACGTTGAAAGAATAGACGATGGACGTGACGATAGGGGCGAATAGAAACGCCACCACCAGCACGTACCACAGGCCCAGTAGCAGGTTGCCGCCGCGTCGCGCAGCTCCAGAGGGGGCGCTCACGCCGAAACCTCCTCGAAGCCGCGCGTCAGCCGCACCAGCACGGCAACCATCACCGCCACGGCGAGCAGCACCAGCACGGCCATTGCCGATCCGAGCGCATATTTCTGGGTCGCCAGGTATTGCTGGCTGATCGCCATGCCCATCAGTACACCCTTGTCGCCGCCAAGCAGCGCCGGGATCACGAGCTCACCGAGCATCGGCACGCCGGTCAGCAAGGCAGCCGTCGCGAGTCCGGGGCGGCTCATCGGGAGCGTGACATGCCAGAATGTCTGCCAGGCTGAGGCGCCAAGATCGCGGCTGGCTTCGATCAAGCCGGCCGGGATACGGATCAGCACGATGTAGATCGGCACCACCGCGATCGGCAGGTAGGCATAGACCAAGCCGATGAACACTGCCGTTTGCGTATCGAGCACATCGAGCGGCCCGGGCATGAGATGCGTGACATTGAGCAGCCACTCGATCGGCCCGCCGCGGGCGAGCAGGATCTGCCAGCTCATGACGCGGATCAGGAAACTGGTGAAATACGGGACCAGCACGAGCACCAGCAGCGCCGTGCGCCGGGCACCTTGCTGCCGAGCGATAAACAGTGCCGCCGGATAGGCGACCAACAGGCAAAGGATGCAGCCTGACAGAGCAAACTGGATCGTGCGCAGGAAGCTGTCGAGATAGAAGCCCGACAGCGCCTGCGCATAGTTGTCCAAGGTGAAATCGAGCTTGATGCCGCCGAAGCTCGAGCGGCCGAAACTGAACACCACCGTAAAGCCGAGCGGGATGATGAACACACCGAGCAGCCACAGCGCCGGCAGCGCCGCGAACAGATGATCAAGAGCGCGGCCGGCCACGCGGTGGCGGCCGGCCGGACTTGCAGTCGAGGTCGGTGATATTTTGGCCAACGCCTCAGGCGCCGGCAGCGGCCTGGACCTCGTTCTGGACCTCCTGGTACACGTCGATGGTGTCCGGGTTGACGATGAACGAAGTCAGGGTGCTGAAGTCAACGCCGGGGCCGCCGAAAATCAGGTCGGCATTCTTGGTGTCGGCCGAGAGCTTGCCCTGCAGGCCGGCGATTGCAGCCGGATAGCCGAGATATTCGGTTTCCTTTACCTGGATGTCCGGGCTGAGGAAGAAGTTGAGGAAGTCGTAGGCCTGGTCGACATTCTCGGCCTGCGCGGCGATCGAATAGCTGTCGACCCAGATCTCCGAATGCGGACCTGGCACCACCCATTTGAGCTTGGGATTCTGCTGGATGGCGCCGCGCGCCGCCGCCTGGTTGGCCTGGGCGAGGACAATCGAGCCGTTCGCCATGGCTGCCGGGTCGAAGCCCGAGAAGGTCTTCACGTGCTTGGCGAAGCCCTTGAGGAAATCCTTGGTGCCGCGGATGTCGTCGGCGGTCGCCGAGTTCCAGTCCTTGCCGGCTATCCACAGCGCCGGACCGACCGTCTCGCCCGCATCCTTGGTGAGGCGCACCTTGCCCGAGACGTTGGGCTTGGCGCCGGCGTCGAAGAAATCCTGCCAGGTCTTGATCTCGCCGCCGACGGCATCGGGATCGTACACGACGCCGAGCAGGCCCCAGTCCTTGGGGATGGAGTACTTGTTGCCGGGATCGTAGTCGCGGTTGAGCAGCGACTGGTCGAGCGCCGAGAAATCGATCTTCGCATGATCCAGCTCGAGCAGCAGGTTCTTGTCGGCGAGCTGCTTGATCCAGCCCGAGGAGGGAATGACGATATCGAAGCCGGCGCCGGCGGGGCTGTTTAGCTTGCTGAACAGCGCGCCGTTGTCGTTGTAAGTCGCGATATTGGGCGTGACGCCCGACTTCTTCGCATAGGCCGCGAGGTCGTCGTTCGAGAAGTAGTCGGGCCAGCTGTAGATGTTGAGCGCGCCGGCGGCCAAGGCCTTGGCCGGCAGGAGCTGCGAGATCGCCACGGCAGCGGGAGCCGCTCCCATCATGGTGAGCAGCGAACGGCGGCTCAGCGAGCCGAAGGCTTTGGACATTGGACGTCTCCGGTGGATTGGGGCCGTCGGCCGACGACGGAGTTGCCAGCGGCGGGCCCGAAAGACGGGCGCAATCTAGTCCCGCCAATGGCCAAGTCTATCTGACGGGTGGCGATAAATTTGCGGCCCTAAAGCCTTCTCGCGGAACGCTTTTGCTGCGGCGGACGGCCATCCGAAGGCAGCACCAGAAGACCGGTCGTATGGCTCTTGCCCTTGTGCCCATTGGCCGGTATCGTTCCCGGAGCGGGAGGGGAATTTGCGGCGAGCGAGCGACGGCAAGCCATTGACGATCGTCGACGTGGCGCGCCTGGCAGGCGTGTCCAAGAGCACCGTGGCGCGCGCCCTGGCGGGGGATCGCGACATCTCCGAGGCGACGCGCGAGGCGGTGCTCAAGGTGGCGCGCACCGCCGGCTACGAGCGGAACCGGCTCGCGGTTGGCATGAGGTCCGGCCGGTCGGGGCTGCTCGGCCTCGTGATCCCCGACATCGCCAACCCGTTCTGGGCCGAGGTCGCGCGCGGCGCGCAGGACCGGGCGCAGGACGCCGGCTCGTCGCTGATGATCTTCTCCTCGGACTGGCAGCACGACCTCGAAGCCCAGCATTTGCGGACGTTGCGGCAGGCCCGGGTGGACGGAACCATCATCAATCCGGTGGCGGACAGTTTCGACGACCTGCACCGCTTCGGGCTGCCCTTCGTGATGATCGGCTCGAGCGCCGAGCGCTTCCCGGAAACCTCGAGCGTCGGCTCGGACATCGCGCATGGCGTGCGGCTCGGGCTCGACTACCTCGTCGAAAAGGGTCACCAGCGGCCCTGGCTGCTGCTCGGGCCACGCTGGCGCATCGCGCGGGCGCGGTTCCTCCGCACGGTGCACGATCATTGCGTCGAACGCGACATCGACCCCGCCAGCCTGCCGACGGAGGAGGGGGAGTACACCGTGGAGGGCGGCCGGCAGGCCATGCTGCGCATCCTCGAACAGGATCGCGGTAAGCACATTTCTGTCTTTGCGGCCAACGACTTGATGGCGATTGGCTGCATGTTGGCGGTGCGCGAGGCGGGCAGGAGCTGCCCTGAAGACGTATCGATCCTGGGCTTTGACGGCATCCCGGCGGGCGCCTTCGCCTGGCCGGGTCTGACCACGATCGAGAAGCCGGCGCGGGCGCTTGGCCGGCGCTCGGTCGAATGCCTCCTCGACGAGCTCGAAGGACCGGCCGACCATGGCCGCATCTACCTGCCGTGCCGGCTCGTCGAGCGCGGCTCGGTGCGTGACCTGGTGCAACAAAAGCACACACAACATATGGCCTTTGGGACCGCATAAATGCGCTTCGGAGACGCACAATGGCGGTAACCGAAATCACCTCGAGCCGGATCGCCGCCGCCTCTGGGAACGTTCCCGGCATCCGCTTGCAACGCGGAGGTCCGGCGCGCGGCTGGCGCCACTGGCTGCCGTTTTACGCGATGCTCACGCCGGGGCTCATCTTCTTCATCATCTGGCACTACGTGCCGATCTGGCAGGTGCAGATGGCCTTCGAGACGGTGCGGATCATCCCACCCAATCTCTGGGTCGGCCTCAAGAACTTCCAGCTGCTGTTCTCCTCGCCGGTCTTCTACCAGGTGATCCTCAACACACTGATCATCTCGGGCATGAAGCTCTGCTTCGTGTTCCCGGTGCCGATCGTCGTGGCGCTGCTGCTCAACGAAGTGCGTGGCAGCGGCCTGCGCAAGTGGATCCAGTCGGCGATCTACCTGCCCCACTTCTTGAGCTGGGTGGTGATCGCCGGCGTCTTCATCGCGCTGCTCTCGCCCAGCGACGGCGCTGTCGGCCAGATCGCGCAGGCGCTCGGCTTCCACCCGGTCAACTACATGACCAACACCGGCTCCATTCGCTGGATGCTCGTTCTATCGGAGAACTGGCGCTCAGCCGGCTGGGACAGCCTGCTTTACCTCGCGGCGATCATCGCGATCGATCCGGCGCTCTACGATGCCGCCGATATCGACGGCGCCAACCGTTGGCAGAAGATCCGCTACATCACGCTGCCGGGTATCGCTCCGACCATCGCCACGCTCTTCATCCTCAACATGGGGATGTTCCTGAGCGCCGACCTCGACCAGGTCATCAACTTCCAGAACGACGTCAATTCGTCGACCATCGATATCATCGACACCTACGTCTATCGCATCGGCCTGCAGACCGGCGAGTACGCGCTGGCCACCTCCGCCGGCCTGTTCAAGGCGGTGCTCGGCATGGGGCTGGTGCTAATCGCGCATTTCGTCGCCAAGCGGCTGACGGGCAGGGGGCTCTGGTAATGGCCGAAGCCTTTTCCGCGCGCGCCGCCAAGACGCCGATGGAGCGGATCGAATCGGTCCTCATCGTCTCGACGCTGCTGCTGCTCGTGGTGGTGACGGTGCAGCCGCTGCTCAACCTGCTGGCGCTGTCGCTCAGCGATCCGAGCAAGGTGCCGGGGTTCTCGGGCCTCTCGATCATTCCCGATGGCTTCTCGCTCGATGTGTGGACGCTGCTGCTGCAGCACCCCTACGTGCAGCGCGGCCTCTTCAACTCGATCTGGATGACCGCCGCCAGCGTCGCCATCGGCACCGTCGGCACGGCGCTGATGGCCTGGCCGCTATCGCGCCGAGAGCTGCCGCTCCGCCGGACCATCTTCATCTTCGTGCTGATCACCATCGTGTTCGAACCCGGGATCATCCCCGACTACTTCTTGATGAAGCAGCTCGGGCTGCTCAACAATCAGTGGTCTGTGATCCTCTACAAGGCGATCAACGCCTGGTATCTGATCATCCTCGTACGCTTCTTCGAGGAAATCCCCGAGGAACTGATCGAATCAGCGCAGCTCGATGGTGCCAGCCAGTTCCGCATCTTCTGGAGCATCGTTCTGCCCCTGGCGCGGCCTGCGCTGGCAACGATCGCGCTGTTCTACCTGGTGTTCCACTGGAACGAGTTCTTCCGCTCGATGATCTACCTCAACGACCAGAGCAAATGGCCGCTGCAGGTGGTGCTCCGGCAGTTCGTCATCGGCGGCGACAAGGTGGCGATCGTCGGCGAGAACGCCGCCAACAACAATATCGGCATCGCTCAGATCGACATCCGGGCGCTGAAGGCGGGGATGATCCTGCTGACGATCTTACCCATCCTCGCGGTCTATCCGCTGATCCTGAGGTACTTCACCAAGGGAACGATGGTGGGGGCGGTGAAGGGATGAGAATGCGGGTACGCGGCTTCAACATTCGAACAAGCATAGCAGGAGGAGACAACCATGCTTCGTAGGACACTTTTGATGGGGGCGACGGCGCTATCGTTGTCGCTGGCTTTTGCCGTGCCGGCGCTCGCCGATCCCGTAACGCTCAGACTGGTGAGCAAGGACCTGCTGACCAGCAACCCCGACGACGTCAAGGAGATGCAGGCGATCGAGGCCGCCATGAAGGCCCAGGGCACCGATCTCGACATCCAGATCGTCGACATGCCGTCGGCGGGCTACGCCGATGCGCTCGGCGTGAAGCTGCTGTCGGGCGATATCCCCGACATCATCTACTTCCAGGGCGGCGACAAGAAGATGGCCGACCAGGGCGTGCTCGAGGACCTGACGCCGTGGATCGACAAGGAGCCCAACATCAAGGCAGCGCTTTGGCCCCACAACGTGGCGCGGCTCAAGAACTATCCCTACCTGCTCTACATCTATCCGCCGCGCGAGCCGCAGCCGGTGATGCGGAAGGACTGGTTCGACAAGCTCGGCCTGCCGATGCCGCAGACGGTGGACGACTACGAGAAACTGTTCAAGGCGATCCACGATGCGGACCTCGACGGCGACGGCAAGACCGGGGACACGCTGGGCCTCACCGCCTACCAGAACACCAACGAACTCGACACCATCTTCGACCAGGCCTTCGGCGTGACCGGCACCTGGATGAAGGACGCCTCGGGTGCGTGGGTCAATGCGCGGATCACCGACCAGGAGAAGGCCAAGATCGCCTGGTACGCCAAGCTCGCGAGCGAAGGCCTGTTCGACAAGGAATTCGTCACCAACACCTACGACGTGAAGGAAGACAAGTTCTACACCGGCAAGGCCGGCGTGATCTTCGGCTCGTCGCCGGAGGTCATCGACATCTATGGCGGCAAGATGAACCAGGCGCACCCGGGCGAGAACCTCTCGCTGGTGCTGCTGCCGATCCCCAAGGGACCGGGCGGCCAGGGCCTCCAGGCCGTGGACGTGAGCAAGGAATCGCGCGGCTTCGCGATCGCCTCGACCAGCCAGCACAAGGAAGAAGCGGCGAAGCTCCTGGACTTCATGGCCAGCAAGGCGGGCCAGGACATCGACCGCATGGGCTTTGCGGGCGAGGAATATACCAAGGACGCGAGCGGCAAGGTGACCTTCACCGACAAGATCTCGACCTGGTACGCCCGCTTCTTCAACGCCGCCAACTGGACGCCTCCGACCCCGCTGCTGAGCCCGACGGCACAGCAGGCGCTCGAGACGGTCAAGGCGAACTTCAAGCCGGACAACGCCTTCGTGTGGCCGGCCGACTACGCCACCGACGTCGATGCCACCGAAAAGGTCTATCGCTCGTGGGTGGCGCGGTTCATCACCGGCGAGGCGACGATGGACCAGTGGCCGCAGTTCGTCGACGAGTTCAACGCCGCCGGCAACGCGCACATGACCGACTACGCAAAGACGGTGCTCAAATGACCACCGACGACCGCGGGCGCGGCTTCAAGGGCCGCGTGCGGGCCATGCTTTATGGCGTCGCCTTCGGCGACGCCCTCGGCGCCCCGGTCGAGAAACTCTCGGCCGGGGAAATCCGGACGCGCTACGGCCGCGTGAGCTCGCTGGCGACCCCGTGGCACCGGATGAGCGGCCCGGAGGCAGCGCGACAGGGCCGTGTGCGCGGCAATGGCATCGTCACCGACGACACGCTGATGACGCTGTGCCTGATGGAGGTGTACGTCGAAGCGAAGCGCCACCTCGACGCCTGGGACATGGCGGACGGTTTCGTGCGCCAGATCGCCTGGACGCCCCGGTTCGTACCGGAGCTACAGCGCGAGGCAATGCTCGTTGAAAGACTGTTCTACCCGGAGAAGTGGATTTACCAGCGCCTGCAGCTCAGCGGCGCCGAGCCGCGGCAGGGGGGCATCGGCAATATGGTGAACTGCGGTGCGGCCATGTATATCGCGCCGATGGGCGTTGTGAATGCTTGCGACCCGCAGGGCGCCTACAATGAGGCGATCAGCTTTGCCGCCGGACACCAGCAGAGCTTTGGGCTCGAGGCTGCAGGCGCGATGGCAGCGGCGGTGGCCGCAGCGTTCGTTCCGGGCACCGACATCGAAACAATCATCGACACGGTCATCGGCGTCAGCAAGGACGGCACCCGAGCGGCGATTGCCGACATCGCCGAAGAGGCACGAGCACTGCGCCGCCGGGGCGCCGACCATTCCGCGGTAGTGGATGCGTTCCATGCCGCTATCCGGCGCTACTCGCCAATGGGCGACGACGTGACCCACAGCGCCGACAAGGCCGGCCGGGCAAGCGATGCCTATGCGCCGAGCCGGCTCAACAGCATCGAGGAGCTGCCGCTGGCGCTCGGCTTCGCGCTGCTCAACGATGGCGACTTCAGAAAGAGCGTCGAGGACGGCATCAACTCGGGCCGCGACACCGACTCGATCGGCGTAATGACCGGGGCCATCCTTGGCGCATTGCACGGCGAGGCGGTGGTCGAGGCCGAGAGCTTGACGCTGCTCGACAGCGCCAACCAGCTGGAGCTGACGGCCGCTGCGGACCGCTTCGCGACGGTGGCCGTAGCCATATTGGAGGCCGACGCGCAGGCGATGGCGCTTCGGCAGGAGCAGCGCGCGGCGCTGCTGGCGCCCCAGACAAAGGTCGATGCGGCCGAGTGAGACGATGCTGACCACAAGAACGATATTCGAGAAGATCTATGCCGGCGTGACCGCCAAGGCCATCGGCGTGCGGCTGGGAGCGCCCGTCGAGCCGACCATCTGGAGCTATGAGCGTATCCGCGACACGTACGGCGAAGTGACCGGATACCTGCGCGATTTCAAGACCTTCGCAGCAGACGACGATACCAATGGGCCGGTCTATTTCATCCGCGCGCTGCGCGACTATGGCCTTGGTGCGACGGCAGCGGATGTGGGGCGCACCTGGCTCAACTACGCCGCCGAGGAGCACGGCATGTACTGGTGGGGCGGCTTTGGCGTCTCCACCGAACACACGGCGTATCTGAACCTGCGGGCCGGCATTCCGGCGCCCGAGTCCGGCTCGATGGCGCGGAACGGCAGCACGGTGGCCGAGCAGATCGGTGGTCAGATCTTCATCGACAGCTGGGGCTGGGTGAATCCCGGCAACCCGGAGCGCGCCGCGCAGATGTCGGCGATGGCGGCGAGCGTCGCGCATGACGGCGACGGCCTCAACGGCGCGCGCTTCTGCGCCGCCGCGATCGCACAGGCGTTCGTTGCCACCTCGATCGAGGAGATCGTTGCGGCGGGGCTCGAGCAGATCGATCCAGCCTCGACCTATGCCAGGGTGGCGCGCGCCGTGATCGACTTCCAGCGCACGCACCCTGGCGACTGGCGCGCCTGCCGCGCCATGCTCGAGGCCGAATGGGGCTACGACCGCTATCCGGGCGTGTGCCACATCATTCCCAATGCCGGCGTGACCGTGATGGCGATCGTTTATGGCGGCGGGGACCTGCCGCGCACCGCCGAGATTGCGACGATGGCGGGCTGGGATACCGACTGCAACGCCGGCAACGCCGCCTCGATCGTGGGCACCCTCCAGGGCTTCACTCAGGGCTGGGAAAAATATCGCAGGCCGATCAACGACGCGTTCATCGCCTCGGGCGTGCTGGGGACGGTCAACGTGGTCGATATCCCGAGCTTTGCGCGCGAGCTGACGGTGCTGGCGCAGCGGTTGAACCGCGAAACGCCGCAGCCGCTGTGGTCCGAGGACTTCGATCGCCGCGGCGTGCGCTTCGATTTTGCGGCGCCCGGCGCAACGCACGGCTTTCGCAGCGCGGGCACCAACCAAATCGCGGTGAAGGCGGCCGAGGGCAGCCTCGAAATCCTGCTCGACCGGCTGGAGCGCGGGCAGGGCGGCCGGGTGTTCTGGAAGCCGTTCTACCGGCGGTCCGATTTCGACGACGAACGCTACCGGCCGATGTTCACGCCGCTGGCCGATGACAGGCAGGTGGTGCGGTTCAAGCTCAGGCTCGATCCGTGGAACGGCGACGGCAACCTCCGCGTGGTCCCCTATGTGCGACGCACGATGAGCGGGCGGATCGAGGAGATGGCGGCCTGGCGCGTGCCGGAGTCGGCCGACTGGCAGCAGGTCGAGTTCGCCATCCCCGACGGCGGCGGCGAGGCCGTCGACGAGATCGGCGTTCTGGTCGAGTATTTCGGGCGGTTGAAGTTTCTGGGCCGGCTGTTCCTCACGGAGTTCTCGGTGAGCGGGCCGGGGCGGGTCCTGATCGACCCGGCGGTCGAAGCGCAGGAATGGGGCGGCATCACGCGCTTCACCTGGAACCGCGGCCACTGGACCATCCAGGACGGCGCCATCCACGCGCATGCGCCGCGCGACGCCGATGCCTGGACCGGCAACGCCTATCTGCGCGACGTGCTGGTCAAGGCCGAGCTGACGCCGCTGGCCGGCCGCTCGCACCTGATCAGCGCTCGCGTGCAGGGAACGAGCCGGTTCTACGCCGGCGGCTTCGAGGGCGACGAGGTGGTGCTGCTGCGCGAGGACCACGGCACCGCCGTGCTGGCGCGCGTACCGTTCGCCGCGGAGACTGGGCGGCGGTACGCGCTCGAGATCGAGGTGCGCGGCGAGCGGCTGCTGCTGCGCGTCGACGGACAGCAGGTGCTGACCGCGACCGACGGCACATTCCGTTACGGCATGGCCGGGCTGCGCATGGCGTCGGGTGGGCGGATGCAGGTGCACCGGCTCGAAATCGAGGATTTCGCGTGAGCGGGCCGGTCAAATTCGATCCGACGGCGCAAGGACCGCTCGCCGGCGTGCGGGTGATCGATCTCAGCCGACTGGTCGCCGGCAACATGATCAGCTTGCAGCTCGGCGATTTCGGCGCCGACGTGATCAAGGTCGAGCCGCCGCAGGGCGACCCGCTGCGCGAGTGGAAGGAAGACGGGCATTCGCTGTTCTGGAAGGTCTATGGCCGCAACAAACGCTCGATCGCGCTGAACCTGCGCGAGGCGGCCGATATGGCCACGCTGCGGACGATGCTCAGGGCCTCGGACGTTTTCATCGAGAATTTTCGGCCGGGGACGCTCGAGGAGATGGGGCTGGCGCCGGAGCGGCTGCTCGAAGAAAATCCCAACCTCATCATCGTGCGCGTCTCGGGCTTCGGGCAGACCGGACCCTATGCACAGCTGCCGGGCTTCGGCACGATCGTCGAGGCGATGAGCGGCTTTGCCTACCGCACCGGTTTCCCGGATCGCGAGCCGGTGTTGCCGCCGCTGGCGCTCGCCGACATGGTGGCCGGGCTCTACGGCGCCAACGCCGTTGTCACCGCGCTCTATGCCCTGGAGCAGGGGCGGGCCGCGGGGCAGGTCATCGACCTGTCGCTGCTCGAGCCGATGGTTTCGGTGCTGGGGCCGGAGGCCGCGATCTATCGGACCACCGGGCGGGTCAAGGAGCGCAGCGGCAGCGCCTCGAACACGGCCTCGCCGCGCAATGTCTACAAATGCCGCGACGGCAAGTATGTGGCGCTGTCGGGCTCAACCCCGGCGGTCGCGCGGCGCGTATTCGAGATCATCGGCCACCCCGAGATGAACAGCGATCCACGCTTCATCGACAACTCCGCACGGGTGAAGCATCGCGACCTCGTCGATGCGGCGGTCGGTGCGTGGTTCGCTCAGCACGACCGCGACGAGGCGCTGAGCATCATGCGCGTCTCGGGCGCGACGGTGGGGCCGGTCTACTCGGCGGCCGATGCCGAGCAGGACGAACACTTCCGCGAGCGCGGCGTGATCATCGACGTGCAGGACGACGAGTTCGGCGCGTTGCCCATGCACAACATCGTGCCGCGGATGTCGGCAACGCCGGGCGTGTGGCGGCGGCCGGCGCCCGGGATCGGTGAGCACAGGGACGAGATTCTCGCCGAATTCGGGATTGCACGCTGATGTACCGCTCACTGCTCTATGTCCCAGCGCATTCCGACCGCTTCCTCAGCAAGGCGCACGAGCGCGGCGCCGACGCCATCATCCTCGATCTCGAGGACGCGGTCCCTGAGGCCGACAAGGACCGGGCACGCGATGGGCTTGCGGCGAGCGTCGCACAGGTGATGCGCAACGGGGCTGGTGTGTTCGTGCGGATCAATGCCGGTCCACGCGCCATCGCCGACGCTCACGCGGCCAAAGCGGCCGGCGCGGCCGGTGTCGTGGTCGCCAAGGCCGACCTTGCGGGCCTCAAGGCACTCGCGCCGATGGGCATTCCGCTGCTGGCGATGATCGAAAGTGCCGCGGGGGTGCTCGATGCCCGCGCCTGCGCGGCCGCAGAAAGCGTCATCGGGCTGCTGGTCGGCGGCGAGGACCTCGCAACCTCGCTCGGCGGCCGGGCGACGCCGGAGGTGCTACGCGTGCCCAAGCTGCTCGTGCACTACGCAGCCCGGGCGGAGGGCAAGCTGTCGTTCGGCCTGCTGCGCTCGGTTGCGGACTATAGCGATCTCGATGGCATCCGTGCCGCCGCCGAGGAAGCCCACGCCCATGGCTTCGACGGCGCGACCTGCGTACACCCTACGGCGGTGCCGATTCTGAACCTGGCGTTTGCCCCGTCGGCCGAGGAAATCGACTGGGCCCGGCGTGTCATCGAGGCGGCGCGGGTGAGCGCGGGAGCCTTCAGCCTCGAGGGGCAGATGATCGACAGGCCGGTGGTCGAGCGTGCCCGCCGCATTCTGGCTCGTGCGAGCCGTCACTAGCGCTCCCGAAAGATTGCGTTCCGGTCGAGCTTCACCCTGCTACGCTGCGCTCGGAGGAGGAAGCGTTGATGAAGCCCTTGCGGCGACGACACGTGATCGTCAGTCTCGGAGCCATCGGACTGGCCGCCTTGATCGGCCTGCCTGGGACATCTCCGGCGGCCGATATTTCGTTCGTGCATCCGTTGTCGGAAATCCTCGAGAGCGGCCCGGAGTACCTCAACCTCACCTCGACCTCGGTGATCGTCCACATCGAGACCAAGGTGCCGGTGGTGTGCGCCGCGGTGTTCGGCACGACGACGGCCTATGGCGGTCTCGCGACCGACAGCGCGATGGGCGGCATCGGCCAGGTGTCGCACCATCCGCTGCTGAGCGGGCTGCAACCGGACACGCAATATCAGATGCGGCTGCAGGGCGTCGGGGCGGACGGCACGCTCTATGTCAGCGACAACTATAGCTTCCGCACGCCTGCCGCCCCGCCGCCGGCGCCGCTGCCACCCGGCAAGAACGTCGCTCTGCTGTCGCTCGGCGCCAGGGTCACCGGCACCAGCAGCAACTATGGCGGCGGGGCAATGGACTCCACCTTCGGCGGCAACAACGCCATTGACGGCAAGCCGGTGACCGAATGGTCGTCGAACGGCGATGGCGACAAGGCCTGGATCGAGATCGACCTGGGCAAGCCCTACGCGCTGACTGCCATCGGCCTTAGGACCCGGACCATGGGCGCCAGCGCCCAAATACAGAGCTTCCAGCTCGTCGCCGACGGCAAGCGGACCTTCGGCCCCTTCACGCTGCCCGATGCGACCGCACCGTATTACTTCCCGGTCGACACTACGGCGCGCACGCTCCGCTTCGAGGTAGTGAAATCGAGCGGCGGCAATACCGGCGTTGCCGAGATCGACGTGTTCGCGAAGTAGCCGCCCGCTCCAACCACTCCGAGAGAATTGCAGGGACAGCGCCGAACAGCGCGACCGACTGGGCGTGCCGCGGCAGCGCGGGCGAGGTGGCGTGTTGCTGGTTTCTGCCATGGGCGCCGACGAAGGGAGTCTTTACAGTGCCAAGGAAGCAGCAGCCACCAAGGCGCTGGTTTCGATCCTTGGCCGCGGCCTGCAGGTAGAGTTCGAACGGCTCGGCCTCACCGTATTGGGGAAGCCCAAGGAGCGCATCTGGCTCTTCATCGATGCGACGCTGGACAACCGGGCAGTGCTAGCCGAACGCGGCTGCCCCATGGGGTCGCTCTGCGCTGAGCTGCTGAAGGACGGCGGCGAGCTGGCCAAGCGGTCCAATGCTCTGTTTGCGGAGCCGATGATGTAGCTGGCCGCACAGTTCGGGGCGCTCGGACGGACCGATAGCGCTGCCCTGGCTCTCCAGCTCATGGCCTCGCTCCAGGGCGTTTCCCTGCTGGCGCAAAGCTTCCGCGACCCGGGCCTGATCGAGACCGAGGCGGCACGGCTCACGGATTGGCTGGCGGCACTACAGGGCTCAA
>JBQCIY010000224.1:0-3198 GCA_051953275.1 Devosia sp.
GGGTCGAACTCAGCAATCCCGGCAATGCCCCGATCGGCGGCACGCTCAATGCGGCGCTGCTCGACGCCGCCGGCAAGACCATCGCCACCACCTCGATGGCCGCGGCCGCAAGGATGCAACTGAGCTTCGAAGCCTTGAGCGGCATCGCGCTATGGGACCTCGATGCACCGAACCTTTACACGCTGGAGTTGGCCCTCGGCGACGACCGGCTCTCGACGAGCTTCGGCTTCCGCGAGGCCGAGTTCACGTCGGAGGGGTTCCGCCTCAACGGCCGGCCACTCAAGATCCGCGGTCTCAACCGCCACCAGTCGTTCCCCTATTCCGGCTACGCGCTCGGCCGCGCCGCGCAGGAGCAGGATGCGGAGATCCTCAAGCACCAGCTCCACGTCAATCTCGTCCGGACCTCGCACTACCCGCAGTCGCCGTGGTTCCTCGATGCCTGCGACCGGCTGGGCCTCCTGGTGTTCGAGGAGATCCCCGGCTGGCAGCATATCGGCGACACGGCCTGGCAGGCTGAGGCAATCGAGAACGTCCGCCGCATGATCACCCGCGACTGGAACCACCCCTCGATCATCCTGTGGGGCGTCCGCATCAATGAATCGCAGGACAACCACGACTTCTACCTTGAGACCAACCGGCTGGCGCACGAACTCGATTCCACCCGCCAGACCGGCGGCGTCCGCTACATCACCGAGAGCGAGTTCCTCGAAGACGTTTACACCATGAACGACTTCATCCTCGGCAACGAGGAGCTCGGCGGCAACCGGCCGCGCACGCCGCTGCGGCCGATCCCGGAGACCACCGGCCTCGACAAGCCCGTGCCGTACATGATCACCGAATTCGGCGGCCACATGTACCCCACCAAGAGTTACGACCAGGAGCAGCGCCAGGCGGAGCACGTGCGGCGCCATCTCGAGGTGCTGAACGCCGCCTATGGCGACCCGGGCATCTCGGGTGCCATCGGCTGGTGCGCCTTCGATTACAACACGCACAAGGACTTCGGCTCCGGCGACCGCATCTGCCATCACGGCGTCATGGACATGTTCCGCGAGCCCAAATTCGCGGCCTATGTCTACGCCAGCCAGTGTGAGCCGCATGAGGAGGTGATCCTCAGGCCGGTGACCTTCTGGGCTCGCGGCGAGCGCAATATCGGCGGCGTGCTGCCGCTGATCGTGCTCACCAATTGCGACGAGGTTGAGCTGCGCTACGGCAACAATCCGCCCAAGCGCATCGGGCCGGACCGCGAGGCCTTCCCGCACTTGCCGCATCCGCCGGTGGTGATCGACCGCCGCCACTTCACCGACGAGGAGCTCGGGCGCTGGGGCATGACCTGGGAGGCGGGCGAGATCACCGGCTATGTCGGCGGCAAGCCGGCGGCAACGGTGACGTTCGTCGCCGATCCAGTGCCTGCCCGGCTCGAGGTGCTCGCGGACCGGACCACGATCTCGGCAACCGGCAAGGACACGACGCGCGTCATGATCCGCGCTCTCGACCAGGCCGGCAACAAGTTGCCCTTCCTGTTCGATGCCGCCGAGATCGCGGTGAGCGGGGCAGGGCGCCGGCTTGGCCCGGCGCAGGTGCCGCTGCGCGGCGGCGCCGCCGGCTTCTGGCTCGAATCCACCGGCAAGCCCGGGCCGGTCACCGTCAGCGTGACGAGCCCGCGCTTTGCACCCACCACCATCACCGTGACCGCCCGATGAGGAACTGAGCCATGGCCGGATTGAAGCTGCGCGGCGTCCGAAAGTCCTTCGGGGCGGTGGAGGTCATCAAAGGAGTCGACCTCGACATCGACGACAAGGAGTTCGTCGTCTTCGTCGGCCCCTCCGGATGTGGCAAGTCCACGCTGCTGCGCATGATTGCCGGCCTCGAGACCATCACGGCCGGCGGCCTCGAGATCGGCGGCCAGCCGATGAACGACGTCGACCCGAGTAAGCGCGGCATTGCGATGGTGTTCCAGAGCTACGCGCTCTATCCGCATATGAGCGTGCGCGAAAACATGGGCTTTGCACTGCGCTTTGCCGGCGTGCCCAAAGCCGAGATCGCCCGGCAGGTCGACGAGGCCGCGCGCATCCTCGAGCTCGCGCCGCTGATGAACCGCCGGCCGAAGGAGCTGTCGGGCGGCCAGCGGCAGCGCGTCGCCATCGGCCGTGCCATCGTCCGCCATCCGCAGGTGTTCCTGTTCGACGAGCCGCTCAGTAACCTCGACGCCGAGCTGCGCGTCCATATGCGCATCGAGCTCGCGCGCCTCCACAAGGAGCTCGCGACCACCATCATTTACGTGACGCACGACCAGGTCGAGGCGATGACGCTGGCCGACAAGATCGTGGTGCTGCGCGATGGCTCGGTGGCGCAGGTTGGAACGCCGCTGAAGCTCTACGACGATCCGGACAATCTGTTCGTCGCCGGCTTCATCGGCTCGCCCAAGATGAACTTCCTGCAGGGCATCGTCGAAGGGTCGCAGATACGACTGCCGGACTTTGGCAACCAGACCATCGCGCTGACCGCCGGCGCCCCGGCCGGGCCCGTCACTGTCGGCCTGAGGCCGGAGCATTTTCGCTCGGGAGGCAGCAGCAAGCTCGACCTCACCGTGGACATGATCGAACACCTCGGCGCCGAGACCTACGCCTATGCCCGCGTCGGCAACAGCGACGTGTTGACCATCGCGACGCAGAACGACCGGACGCTGACCACCGGCAGCGCGCTCGCCGCCCGCTTCGACCCCGCCTCGGTGCTGCTGTTCGACACCAAGGGCCAGCGCATCCGCTAGCGCTGGTTCCTTCATCCCTGATGTAACTGGATGGTGACTTGCGCGCCGGTTTGCGTAAGGGTGACACTGTCTTGCGGAGGTGCGTGATGCCGGAATCGAAGTTTGCCATCGTCGGGACCGGCGGGCGCCACCAGATGTATCGGCGCGCCATCACCGAAACCCATCCGGACGGCAATCGGCTCGTGGCGCTCTGCGACACCAACGAGAAGCGGCTCGCTTTGTCGGTGCGCGAGGCGCCGCCGCAGCCGGGCAACGGCATCGCCACCTACGAGGCAGCCGAGTTCGACCGCATGATCGCCGAGCAGCGGCCCGATACGGTCATCGTCACGGTGCCCGACTACCTTCACCACGAGTACATCGTGCGGGCGCTCAGGGCCGGCTGCAACGTCATGACCGAAAAGCCCATGACGATCGATCTGGGCAAGCTCAGG
>JBQCIY010000225.1:0-7846 GCA_051953275.1 Devosia sp.
GGGTCCGCGGGTCAAGCCCGCGGATGACGAACCAAGAAGTTTGTGAGCGGTACCTGCGGTAAGAACTAGAACGGTATTTCCGGCAACTGCAGGATCTGCAGCGCCTCCACCGGCTCGCCCTTGATCCGCTTGAGCAGCAGCTCGCCCAGTTGCAGCCCGGCGAGCGCGATATCTTCGGTGATCACGTCGACCCGCGGCCTGACCAGCGAGAAGATGCCGCTCATCTGCTTGGTGACGATGTCGGCATCGCGGCCGATCTGCTGGCCGGAATCGGTCATCCCGGCAATCACCGCCAGCGCCACCGCGTCGCCCGGGCACACATAGCCGTCCGGCGCCTTGCCCTGTGCGATGCGCGCCATCGTCGCCTGCCGGATCACCTCGGCCGGATCGTCGAGCGTCACCCGGGTTTCGAGCTCGTAGGCGATGCCGGTCTCCTGCGCCGCCTTCATCAGCCCGTCCCTGAGGTGCCGGCCGAAGGTGAAGCGCGGCGGCGCTCCCACCATCGAGATGTGCTTGCGACCGCGGCTCGCGAGGCGCTTGGCCGCTTCATAGGCGAACTTGAAATTGTCGTAGTCGACATAGGCATGCGCGCCGACCCCCTCCGTCCGCCCATGCGTCACGAACGGGAAGTCGTTTTCGAGCAGCAGCGCCACGCGCGCATCGTTCGGCTCGGTCCGCGAGAAGATCACCCCGTCCGCCATGCGGTTCTGGAGGATGTAGTTGATCGGGTCGAGCGGCGAGCCGCCGCGGCCCGGTGTGATCACCAGGTGATATGACGTGCCGCGCAGCGCCGCCGACAGCCCGCTCACCAGCGACTGGCTGAAATTGAGGATTTCGTCGTGTGGGTCGAGCACGAGGCTGATGACATTGGTGCGGCCGGTCTTGAGCCTCAGTGCCGTGCGGTCGGGCACGTAGCCGATCTGCGCCGCGATGCGCTGCACCCGCTCGCGTGTTTCCTGGCTGAGCTCCGGCGCATTGTTGAGCGCCCGCGAGATCGTCGTTGTGGCCAGGCCGGTCATGTCGGCGATGGTGCGCAGGGTCGGCTTGCCGGATCGCGGCACGCCTTTTCTGGCGCGCGGCGGCGGCCGCAGTCCGATCTCGTTCAATCTGTCCTCCTCGCGCATCGCCCGGCCGTCTCCCCCGACCCCGTCCGGCGCTCCTGAGAGGGCCGTCCGGCGCGTGGCGGTGCTTCGGCATTACCTCACCAGAACCGCCGGGAGGTTTCAAGCAATGCGAATGTGGGGCAATTATTCGAAAGTCTTAGGCGGATTCATGGACACTTTTCCGCCGGTAACATCTCTCGCGGCACAGTGATGCCCGCACCGCAAAGTGGTGCTTGCACTCCCGCGCAAATGGGACCAAGAGTGCGCTGTGGCGAACGAAATCGTCACCGGGCGGCTTGCAGATCTGTCCATGCGACCTATCTCAAGCCATGTGTTTGGCAGTGGCCGTAAGGCCCAACCGGAGGGAAAAATGATCCGATTCGCAGCGATCGCCGCCCATGCCGGGATGCAAGCCAAACGCGTAACCGCCTCCGTAGGGTGTTGGCGAACCTCGCGGATGTGATCCCTCGGCCCTTCGGCCGTCACGTCCCCGTCTCAAAGTTCCACTAACACCCCGGTCGCCGACAGGCGCCGCAGGAGGCATGTTCCATGCATCAGCAGACCATTTCCCGGCCCCCCACGCAGCGGCCGATCGCGATCGAAGTCGACGGCGAGCCTCTGGGCGTCGTCGTCCCCGCCGACGAGGGTTTCCGCTTCCTCGCCGTGCGGCTCAACGCCTTCGCCGTCGACGGCCAGATCTTCACCACCGTCGAAGCCGCGCAGGACGCGGTGTCCGCCGTGGTCCATTCCGACCACGACGAGTGACCACCATCCGATTTCCCTCCCCCTTGCGGAGAGGGCGGCGCGCTTGGCGAGCGAAGCGAGCTTAGCAAAGCCGGAGTGGGGGGGTGGCCGCTCGCTTCATCCCGGAGAAATTACCCCAAATGAAAACCCCCGCCATCGCTGGCGGGGGTTTCCTTGGTTCGGTGAGTGCGGCGATCAGCCGGCCGACGAGGACGACGGGGCCATCGCCGGCGCTTCGACCGACGACGAGGCCGGAGCCATCGTCTCGGTGCTCACGGCCGACGAGGCCGAAGCTTCAGCCGACGAAGCGGCCGAAGACACGGCCTGTTCCGCCGAAGACGCAGCAGAAGAGACTGCCTGTTCGGCCGAGGAGACGGCAGAGCTGGCGGCTTCCGACGACACCACGGCGCTCGATGCGGCGGTGGTCGTCGTGGTCGAGTTGCCGCGGTTGAAAACCCAAATGAGGCCGATGATGATGATCACGGCCACGATGATGATGATCCAGGTATTGCGGTTCATGAATGAGCCCTTTTTGTTGGTGGAAGTGGTCTGGGAAGAATGATTGTTCAGTCATTGCCTGACGCTTGGCCGCTTCCCTTAACAACAGCCAGTATTCTCATCCGTCATTGGCGGCATTCAGCTCCGCCGGCGTTTTGCCTTCATCCTCTAAAGTGACGCCGCGTAGCGCATTTTCGACAGCTTCCGCAAGGGCCACCACGTCGATCGTCCCCTTGATCGGATAGGCGGTCAGCCGGTTCGGCGCTCCGCTCGGGACACCGCCCTGGCCCTGCTCGAGCAGTTCCCGCACGATGGCATCGAGCACCACGTCGCCCTCCTCCCCATCATCCATGGCAATTCACCTGAATGGCGCTCTTGTTTCGGCGCCGAATGCCCGAAAGAACGCTGCCGGTGCCTCCGGCGATGTGGCTGCGGCGCATCGGCATGATCCCTCGGAACTCGACCATTCCAGCATGAACGCCGTTCGGAACGGAAGGTTCAATCCTCTGCCATCTGCCTGAGCGCCATGATGAATCGGCCGATGCCCTCCTCGCGCGGGCCGGAATTGTCGATCCGTACCGCCCCGGCCGGCGCCTGCGTGCCCTCCCTGGCCAGCCGCGCCGCGATCTCGCCGGCGCTTTCCCGGCCGCGCCCCATCAGCCTCGCGGCCCGCACCTCGAGCGTGGCGTCGATCAGCACCACCTGCGTTCCCGGGAATTTCTGCCGCGCCGCCTCCACCATGGTCCGTGAGCCGTTGCAGATCACGACCCGCCCGGCCGCGATATCGCCGGCAATCCCGGCCGGCAGCCCATAGCTCAGCCCATGCGCCTGCCAGGTCAGCGCGAATGCCCCCGTCGCCGCCAGCCGCGCGAACGCCGCGGCATCGGCGGTGTCGTGATCCTCGAGTTCGGCCATCGCCGCCCGCGTAATCGTCCGGCGCGGGAACACGAAGCGCGCGTCACCCCGCAGCGCCTCCCGGGCCGCCCCGATCAGCGTGTCCTTGCCCGCTCCCGACGGGCCGACCACCAGCACCAGCCGCCCGGTCATCTCAGGCCACCCGCTGGCCCTGCCGCCACACGCCCTTGACCACCGGCATGTCGCCGTGCCGCCGCACCCGCACCACGTCGCCGCGCTTGCCCGGCGCGATCTCGCCGCGGTCATCGAGGTTCGCCGCCTTGGCCGGCCGCGACGTCACCATGCGGATGGCGTCGGGCAGGGTGATGCCCTCGGCCAGCTCCGGCAGCATGAACGCTGCCAGCAGCAGCGCTCCCGGCACATAGTCCGAGCTGATCACGTCGAGGCAGCCCTCGTGCGCCAGGTCAGTCGCGGCGATGTTGCCCGAATGCGAGCCGCCGCGCACGATGTTGGGCGCCCCCATCATCACCGCTAGGCCAGCGGCGTGCGACGCCTCCGCCGCGTCCATCGTGGTGGGGAATTCCGCGATGCTGATCCCGTCGCTCACCGCCTCGTGCACCTGCGCTTCGGTCGCGTCGTCGTGGCTGGCAAAGGCGATGCCGGCGGCCTTGCCGCGCTTGAGGATTTCCCGGCGGCTATGCGCCGCGAATTGCTCCTGGTCGGCGCGCCGCCTGGCGATGAACGCCTCCATCTCGGTGTCCGTGAAGCGCATGCGCTCCTTGTAGTAGTGGATGTATTTCTCGATCGTCTGGTACTGTCGCTGTCCCGGCGTGTGATCCATCACCGAGGCCAGCTTCACCAGCGGCAGGCGCACGAAGCGCTCGAAGTCGTCGACGACGTCGGGCGTCGGCAACTCGCACCGCAGGTGGATCAGATGCTCCGCCTTGAGGCGGCCGTCCGCCATGCCGGTGCTGATCGCATCGACCATTGCCTGCACATGCTGCGCCATGCCGCCGGGCGTTTCGGGATCCGAGCCGATGCGCACCGCATCGAACACCGTGGTGATGCCCGAGCCGGCGATCTGCAGGTCATGCGCCTGCAGCGCGGCCAGGGGGTTCCAGTAGACCCCCAGGCGTGGCCGGTAGTGGCTCTCGAGCTGGTCGGTATGGAGCTCGACGAGGCCCGGCACGAGGTAGTCGCCATCAAAGTCTTCGCCCACCCGCGACACGCCCGCATCGACCGCGGTGATGACGCCGTCCTCCATCCGCACGCTGCCCTCGATCACCTCGTCGGGCAGCACGACCTTCGCGTTGCGGAACACCGTCGCGCTCATCGCGTCCCCCCTTCGAGCCTGTAGTCGTCGAGCCGGCGGAACGCACGGCCGGGCTCGGCCTCATGAAACAGCACCAGCCGGTCGAGCACTGCCGGCGCCGTGAGCGCCGTCGCGAACCACGCCGCCGCCCGCGCTTGCGTCGGCGCCACCTCCGCCGCCGGCAGCCGGTCGGTCAGGGTCATGTGGAACTGGAACTGCTCGAGCACATAGGGGTATCCGTACCGGTCGAGCAAGCCGATCTGCCGCGCACTCAGCGGCGCCTTGAGCCGCCGCGCCCGGTCCGCCGGCTCGAGCGCCGCCCGGAACGGCTCGAACGCCTCGACCACCCGCGCCGCGAACGCCGTCAGGGCCTGTGGCTGCGGCGTCGCCGTCAGGGCCAGGAACCCCTCGATCGGCGTCACCGCCAGCCGCCCCAGTTCCACCGGCCCGACGGTCTCCGCAAAATCCGCCAGCGCCGCCTCGAGTCCCGCTTGGTCGCGCCCCGGCGCCAGCGCCATCGGCGCCTTGAGCGTCGCATGAAAGCCATAGCGCCGGGCCGAGACCGTACGCGGCAGCAGATCTTCCTGCCCCAGCCAGGATTGGGCGCATAGGTCGAGCATGCTGCCCACCTCGGGCGCGTAGTAGATGGCGAAACGTTCGGTCATTGGCACAGGCACAGGGGAGACAGCAAAGGCAGGAGTGGGCTATTCAGAGGCGGTGTCGGGATTGTGACATACCCGCATGGCGCTGGGGGCACCATGGATCGCGATCTGCTCGAGGACTTGTTCCGCACTGCCGTCGCTGCGGCCGATCCGGCGCGCGCCATCGCCGCGCATCTGCCGCGGAGGCCGCTTGGCCGCACCGTCGTCATCGGCGCCGGCAAGGCCTCGGCGCAGATGGCCGCCGCCTTCGAGAAGGCGTGGGCCGGCCCTCTGACGGGTCTCGTCGTCACCCGCTACGGCTACGGCGCGCCGACCACCCAGATCGAGATCGTCGAGGCCTCGCATCCGGTACCCGACGAGGCCGGCTTCCTCGCCGCCCGCCGCATCATGGGCCAGGTCCATGGCCTGGGCCCCGACGACCTCGTCGTCGCGTTGATCTCGGGCGGCGGCTCGGCGCTGCTGCCGTCCCCCGGCCCTGGCATGAGCTTCGAGGACGAGCAGGCCGTGACCCGATCGCTCCTCGCCTCGGGCGTCCCCATCTCGGTGATGAACCTCGTGCGCAATGAATTGAGCGCCATCAAGGGCGGCCGCCTCGCCGCGCTTGCCGCCCCCGCGCGCGTCGCCACCCTCATCGTCTCCGATGTGCCGGGCGACGATCCCGCCTTCGTCGCCTCCGGTCCCACCGTGCCCATCGCCGGCTCGCGCGCCGAGGTCCGCCATCTCGTCGCGCTGCACGGCATCGCGCTGCCGCCCGCCGCGGCGGCGCTCCTTGCCGGCAGCGACAACCCGCCGCCGCGCCCCGACGATCCGCGCTTTGCTCGCAACAGCGTCGAGATCATCGCCTCGTCTGCGCTGTCGCTCGAGGCCGCCGCGCGGCGGGCCGAGCAGCGCGGCCTTGCCGCCCACATCCTCTCCGACGCCGTCGAGGGCGAAGCCCGCGACGTCGCCACCGCGCTCGCCGCCATCGCGAGGGAAGTGGACATGCGCAATCGGCCGTTCCGCCGCCCGGCGGTACTGCTCTCGGGCGGTGAGACCACCGTCACCGTGCGCGGCCGCGGCAAGGGCGGCCGCAATGCCGAGTTCCTGCTCGCCTTCGCGCTCGCCATCGAGGGCGGCGACACCTCGATCTCGGCCATCGCCGCCGACACCGACGGCATCGACGGCTCCGAGGACAATGCCGGCGCCGTCGCCGACGGCACCACCGCCGCCCGCATGCGCCTCGCCGGCATCGACCCGCGCGCTGCGCTCGCCAACAACGACGCCTACAGCGCCTTCGCCGCCATCGGCGACCTCGTCGTCACCGGCCCCACCGGCACCAACGTCAACGACTTCCGCGCCATCGTGATCAGGTAAAATCGAAGGGCAGGCACCCAGGCAAACAGTCGAGCCGGAGGGGGGAGGCAGCCGGCATTGCGTGCCCCGCCCCGTCACGCCCTCGCGGCCTTCGGGGCCTTGCGAAAATTCGGCAGCCAGATCGCCAGCAGCCCGAGCAGCGGCAGATAGCTCGTCACCTGGAACAGGAAGTCGATGCCACGGGCGTCGGCCAGTGCGCCGAGCACTGCCGCGCCGATGCCGCCGGCCCCGAACGCGAAGCCGAAGAAGATGCCGGCGATCATCCCGACCCGGCCCGGCACCAGTTCCTGCGCGAACACCACGATCGCCGGGAAGCACGACGAGAATATGATTCCAATGATGATCGAGAGCACCACCGTCCATGTGATGTCGGCATAGGGCAGCGCGATCGCGAACGGCACCGCCCCCAGGATCGAGAACCAGATCACGAATTTCGCGCCCCAGCGGTCGCCGATCGGCCCGCCCAGGAACACCCCCACCGCCGAGGCGCCCAGGAACAGGAACAGCATCAGCTGGCTGGTCTGCACGTCCATGCTGAATTTGTGGATCAGGTAGAAGGTGAAGTAGTTGGCGATGGCCGCCATGTAGACGTTTTTGGTGATGGTCAGCAGCGTCAGCACGATGAGCGCCAGCGCCGTCGTCGTGCGGTCGAAGGGCAGGGTCGTGGGCGCACTCGGGCGCTTGGCGGCGCTGCGCATGTGGGCGCCGTACCAGCGCCCGACGAAGCTCAGGACCAGCATGCCGCAGAGCGCCGCGAGCGCGAACCAGGCGATCGAGCTCTGCCCGTGCGGCACCACCACGAAGGCGGCGAGCAGCGGCCCGATGGCCTGCCCGGTGTTGCCGCCCACCTGGAACGTCGATTGCGCAAACCCATGCCGCCCGCCCGAAGCGAGCCGCGCCACGCGCGAGCTCTCGGGGTGGAACACCGCTGAGCCGAACCCGATCAGCGCCGCGCCGGCCACCAGCAGCCAGTAGTCGTGCGCAAAGCCGAGTACGATCAGCCCCACCATCGTGCTGGCCATGCCCGCCGCGATCGAATAGGGCAGCGGCCGCTTGTCGGTGTAGATGCCGATCAGCGGCTGCAGCAGCGAGGCGGTGCACTGGAACACCAGCGTCAGCAGCCCGAGCTGCACGAAGTCGAGCCCGTAGCTCGCTTTCAGGATCGGATAGATCGCCGTCAGCAGCGACTGCATGATGTCGTTGATGCCGTGGCAGAGCGCGACGGCAAAAATCACCGCAAACGCCGTCTTCTGCGCGGCGGTGGCGGCTTGGGGCAGGGTGGTGGTGGTCACGTGAGAAACTCCGACCGCGCCTCTATA
>JBQCIY010000226.1:0-3734 GCA_051953275.1 Devosia sp.
CCGGCGACGCCGAGCGCGCCGAGCAGCGCCGCCACCGTCATCAGCGGCCGATTCGCACCTGACTTTTCCGCCATTCCGGCCCTCCTCCGTTGGCCCGACCGGCACATCTATGCATCCGGCTTCGCCTGTCGCGTCATCGGCTTACGCGAAATCGGCGGCAGATCAATCGGGGGTGTTTCGGGCGGGTGTATATTCAGCCCACCTCTTCGCATACGGGCGGAGTCGAGACGAACGGGTCGCGAAGAGGGGTCGGGGGAGCGGAAGTCGTTCCGCTCCACGGGCACGGCACATCGGCTGGGACCCTTCGCCGGGTCACGCCGCAGGCTGGCGGGGAATTGCCTCCCCGCCGAACGGAGTTCCGCTGCCGGCCAATGGCAGCCGCTTCGGCCTTGTGGCGCTCGGTTTCTGGCACAAAGAGCCAGCGGGTGTGGACGACCGCAAAACCCCGGCAGCGTGGCGGGACGGCACGTCCTCTTACACGCCGACTACCGGCACCGGAGGTGCCGTCCCGCCGCGCCGCCCACTTGCGGCGCCTTTGACAAAACCGCGGCAGCGGCTGCTTCCGCTCGCCCCCACGTTGGAAGCCCCGGATGAAATCGGCTATAGGCGCGGGCGTGACGCAATCGGCCGACGATCTCTACCGCACCGCGATGCGGCTTCACCAGCAGGGGCAGCCGGCCGAGGCCGGCCGGCTCTACGACGCCGTTCTTGCGCGCGACCCCGGGCACTATGGCGCGCTGCATCTGAAGGGCGTGCTGCGGCTGCAGGACGGCGACTTCGCCGGCGCGGTCGAGCTGATCAAGCGGTCGCTCGCGATCGAGCCGAACCATGGCCTCGCGCTCGCCAACCTCGGGGTTGCCTATCGGCGTATGGGGCAGCTCGATGAAGCGGTGGCGACGCTGCGCCGGGCGCTGAGCTTCGATCCGAATTCGCCGATGGTGCTCGCCAATCTGGGGCAGGCGCTCAATCAATCGGGGGAGGTCGGCGAGGCCGTGCGCTTCAATCGCCGGGCGCTGGCGCTGAACCCCAACCAGCTCGGGCTGCAGAGCTCCGTGCTCTTTGCCGAGAACTATCTTGCCGAGACCGATCCGGTCGAGCTCGCGGACCGCGCGCGCCGCGTCGGCGAGATGATCGCCCGTGTCGCTCCGGCGCGCGGCAGCCACCCCAACGATCGCAATCCCGATCGGCGCCTTCGTATCGGCTTCGTCTCGGGCGATTTGCGCGCGCACCCGATCGGCCGGTTCCTGCTCGGCGCGCTGAGCGGCTTCGGGTCCGAAACCACGCTCGATTTCCACGCCTACGCGACCAGCGCAACAGAAGATGCCGTCACTGCGGCCCTGCGCGGGATCATCCCGCACTGGCTCGACGTGACGCGACTGTCCGACGCGGAGCTCGAGGCGCGGATCGTTGCCGACAAGATCGACGTTCTGTTCGACATGTCGGGCCACACCGAAGGCAACCGGCTGCTGGTCTTCGCCCGCAAGCCGGCCCCTATCGCCGTGAGCTGGATCGGCTATTTCGCCACCTCCGGCCTCAGGGCCATCGACTACGTGCTTGCCAATCGCTGGGTCGTGCCGGAGCGCGAGGAGAACCAGTGGATCGAGCAGGTCTGGCGGCTGCCCGACACCTATCTCTGTTTCACCACGCCGCGCGATGCGCCGCCGCCGGGACCGTTGCCGGCGCTTGCGCATGGCGGCGTCACCTTCGGCAGCTTCAACAATTTCAACAAGCTCAATGCCGGCACGCTGACCGCCTGGCGCGCGCTGCTCGAGCGCGTCCCCGGGTCGCGCCTGATCCTGCGATCGTCCGGCGAGCAGAACCCCAGCATCGTCGCCAGTCTCAAGCAGCGCCTCGCCGCCGTCGGGCTCGGCGAGGATCGCGTGCGCATCGACCCCAGGGTCAGCGACTACGCGGCGCACCTTACCGCCTACGACGAGATCGACATCGCGCTCGATCCGTTCCCGTACAATGGCGGCACCACCACGGTCGAAGCGCTCTACATGGGCGTGCCGGTGCTGGTCCGCGCCGGCGACCGTTACGTCGCGCATATGGGCGAGAGCATCCTCCACAATGCCGGTCTGGACGAGTGGATCGCCCCGAACGAGGCGGCCTACGTGGATCTCGGTGCCCGTCTCGCCGGCGATGTCGAGGGTCTTGCCGCGCTCAGGGCGTCGCTGCGCAACCGGATGCTCGCCTCGCCGTTGTTCGACGCACCCCGCTTCGCACGAAATCTTGAAGCGGCGATTCGCGGCATGTGGCGCACCTGGTGCGCGGCAGAGCGCCGCGGCTAGCCCAGCGGGTCACAAAATCTTCAGGTTTGCCCGCCACTGAACCACCTCCTCTCCACCAGATTCGATCTGCCATGCTGCGCCTGCTGATCCTCGTCGTTGCCCTCTTGGGTTTTGCTGCTCCTGCCGCGGCGCAGAACATCATGGATCCGTTCAACGTCGGCCTCGCCATGGACGACGCGAAGGTGCTGGGGCAGGGCATCCCCTATGCCGACGGCGACCGCATGAAGCTCGACATCTATGGGCCGAAGGACCCGGTCGGTCCGTCGCCCGTCGTGATGTTCATCTATGGCGGCTCGTGGAAGCAGGGGCAGCGGCAGGACTACCAGTTCGTCGGCCGCGCGCTCGCGGCCAACGGCTTCGTCGTGGTGATCCCCGACTACCGGCTCTATCCCGACGTCAAGTATCCGAAGTTCCTCGAGGACTGTGCCAATGCCGCCAAGTGGATCCAGGACAACATCGACAAGTACGGCGGCGACACCTCGCGCTTCTTCATCGCCGGTCATTCGGCCGGGGCCTACAACGCGGTAATGCTCGGGCTCGAGCACTCGTTCTTCCACGAGTACAACGTCACCATGCCGATCAAGGGCATCGCGGCGATCTCCGGCCCCTACGATTTCTACCCGTTCGAGTACGACGAGGTGCGCAACGTCTTCGGCCACACCGACAATCCGGAGGGCACGCAGCCGGTCAACCTCGTGACCTCGGACGAGCCGCCGATGTTCCTCGCCTCCGGCGACCAGGACCCTATCGTGCGCATGCAGAACACCGACCATCTGGCGCGCAAGCTTAAGGCGGCCGGCGACTGGGTCACCGTCAAGTACTACCAGAACATCGGGCACATGGAGGCAGTGTTCGCCATCGGCGCCATGTGGCGCTGGCGGGCTCCGGTGCTCGCCGACATGGTGGCGTTCTTCACGCAGTTTGGGGCCTTCCCCAGCGGCGTGCCCAAGCCGCCCTACACCCCGGCGGCGCCAGAGGGGCAGACCAGCATCGAGGCCACCATCAACAAGCTCGATTCCATCCTGACGCCCATCGACGACGAAAAGCGCCGGCAGGAGTAGCGATCATCGGCTTGTGAGCCGTCGGCGGTTGACCGTTGCGGGCCGCGCGACGTAGCCTCGACCGGTCGATTGCCAATCCAACATCACCGTTCCGCGTGCGCCAGGGAGACACTGCCATGGACTATGTGCATCTGGGAAAGACCGGCCTCGAGGTTTCGCGGCTCTGTCTTGGTTGCATGTCCTTCGGCGATGCCAGCAAGGGCCGCGACTGGGTGCTCGATCTCGAGCACAGCCGGCCGATCATCCGTGCCGCGTGGGAAGCGGGGATCAATTTCTACGATACGGCCAACGTTTATTCGGCGGGCACAAGCGAGGAAATCACCGGCACGGTGCTGTGGGAGCTCGCCAAGCGCGACGAGGTGGTGCTGGCGACCAAGGTCAA
>JBQCIY010000227.1:0-4101 GCA_051953275.1 Devosia sp.
AGGAGTGGCGCTACGATCCGAAAGTGCCCGACAACGCCATACCCTATGGCGCGAGTTGCCGTGGCGTCGCCTATTTCACCGTTCCGGGGGCCAAGACCGATCAGGCCTGCGCCACGAGGATCATCTTCGGAACGCTGGACGCACGGTTGATCGCCATTGACGCCAAGACGGGGAAACCCTGCCAGGATTTCGGCCAGCAAGGCAGCGTGGACTTGAATCAGGGCATCGGCGAGACCGTGCCTGGCTGGTATTCCATCACGGCGCCGCCGACCCTCGTGCGCGGCATTGCCGTCGTCGGCGCGCAGGTTAAGGACGGCCAAGCCGAGAATGCGCCCTCGGGCGTTGTCCGCGGCTACGATGCAACCACCGGCAAGCTTGCCTGGGCGTGGGATATGGGTCATCCCGATCGCACCGGCGCGCCGCCTCAGGGCGACACCTACTCGCGCGGCACGCCGAACATGTGGACCGTCGCCGCCGCCGATCCGCAGCTCGGTTACGTCTACCTGCCGCTCGGCAACTCCTCGGTCGACTATTTCGGCGGCAACCGCAAGGACTTCGAGAACAAGTACAACTCGTCGGTGGTCGCCATCGACGTGACCACCGGCAAGCCCGTCTGGAACTTCCAGACCGTGCACTACGACGTGTGGGACTACGACCTCGGCAGCCAGCCGAGCCTTGTCAACTTCCCGACCGACAACGGCACCGTGCCGGCGCTGATCCTCTCGTCCAAGCAGGGCGAGATCTATGTGCTCGACCGGCGGACCGGCAAGCCGCTGGCGCCGGTCGAGGAACGGCCGGTGCCCAATACCGGCAGCGTCGAGCCGGACAAGCTCAGCAAGACGCAACCGTTCTCGGGCTACGCCAACGTCGTCGGTCCGGTGATCAAGGAAAGCGACATGTGGGGCGTCACGCTGCTCGACCAGCTCTACTGCCGCATCCAGTTCCGGCAGGCGAACTATTTCGGTCAGTACACGCCGCCCAGCCTCGATAAGCCCTTCATCGAGTACCCGAGCTACAACGGCGGCTCGGACTGGGGCAGCGTCGCCGTGGACGAGAAGGACGGCATTCTGGTTGTCAACTACAACAACATGGCGAACTACGATGAGCTCCTGACCCGCGACGAGGCCAACAAGCGCGGCTGGCGTGCTATCGACGACCTCGGCGGCGCCTCCAACGGCAGCGACGAGGAGGCCGCCGTGCAGAAGGGCGCGCCCTACGCCAACCTGATCAACTCGGGCTGGAAGGTGCCGGGCCTGGGCACGCTGTGCACGCAGCCGCCCTATGGCGGCATCCGCGCCATCGACCTCAAGACCGGCAAGACGCTGTGGGACCATCCGCTCGGTGACGCGCGCGCCAACGGCCCGTTCGGCCTGCCGACGTTCCTTCCGGTCCGGATCGGCACGCCGAACAATGGCGGCTCGCTCATCACCGCGAGTGGGCTGGTGTTCATCGCCGCGACGACCGACAATGTGTTCCGTGCCTTCGATATCCGGACCGGCAAGCAGGTGTGGAGTACGCAGCTGCCGGCCGGCGGCCAGGCCAACCCGATGACCTACAGCATCGACGGCAAGCAGGTCGTCGCCATCTTCGCCGGGGGCCACCACTTCATGAAGACGCCGGTGGGCGACTATCTCGAGGTCTACGGCCTGCCCGACGACCAGAAGAGCACCGGCGAGGATCAAAGCGCCGACGCGCGGACCACCAGCCAGGCGGCGCAACAACCCGGCTAGTGGCCGGGCGACTTAACGTGTTGCGTAGTCGTTGAGCGTGAAGCCGTACATCAGGCAGAGCCAGAACAGCAGCACGAAGATGCTCATGGCGGCGAGCGGCAACGGCTTGCGCAGGTGCATGAAGATGGCGCCGATCAGCGCCGTCTTCGCCACGGCGATCGCGAGGTTGACCAGTGAGTTGCCAACACCCATCGGAATGAAGGTCGAACCGACCGTCAGCAGCACGAGGACGATCAGCGCGACATAGGTGAGCACGGCGGAGCGGATCGTGAGCATCAGCGCACCAGATAGAGCAGCGGGAACAGGAAGACCCAGATCACGTCGATGAAGTGCCAGTAGAGCGCGGCCATCTTCAGGGTGTGGGCGGGGCGGACGAGGCGCTTCCAGAACACCGTGAGCCCGAGCATCAGGCCGATGCCGGTAACCAGGTGCAGGCCATGTGTGCCGGTGAGGACCAGGTAGGCGTCGAAGAACTCGCGGTGCTCTTGAGGGCTCGCCTTGGGGTAGCGGTCGGACATGTCGCGGAACGGCAGCAGGCCCTTCTGCGCCTCGTCGAACCACTCGTAGCCCTTGATACAGAGGAAAATGATGCCGAGGCCGGCGGTCACGACCATAGCGATGCGCGCATAGTTCGCGCGCTTGCCGTCGGCCCACATGGCCGCGAGCGCGACCGCCAGGCTGCTGGTCAGGAGCACGCAGGTGTTGAGCGTACCGAGCAGCAGCGACAGTTCCTTGCTGGCGCCGGCGAAATCGGAGCCGGGTGACAATCGCAGCACGGTGTAACCGAGGATCAGGGCGCCGAACAGCAGACCCTCGGAGACGAGGAACACGAAGACGCCGAGCTCACCGCTGGCCTTGAGGCCGGTTTCGAGCGGCTGCTGTTCGAGGCCGAGGCTCATTTGTGATCCACCGGCCGGTCGATCTCCGGCAGTTCGTATTTGTACGGCCCCTCGGTGACCACCGGTGGCTCCGCAAAATTGTCCTTGGGCGGCGGCGAGCTGGTCTGCCACTCGAGGCCGGTCGCACCCCATGGATTGTCGGGCGCCTTGGGGCCCTTGAACAGCGAGTAGCCGAGATAGAACAGCGGCATCACGTAGCCGAGGGCGAGCACCACCGCGCCGGCGCTCGACAGCACGTTCCACGCCTGAAATTCCTCCGGATAGGTGTGGTAGCGGCGGGGCATGCCGTTGAAGCCGAGGATGAACTGCGGAAAGAAGGTGAGGTTGAAGCCGAGGAAGCTCGTCACCGCCGCGATACGGCCCCACCGCTCCGAATACATCCGGCCGGTCATTTTGGGCCACCAGAAGTGGATGCCCGCCAGAAATGCCGTCACCATGCCGCCGACCATGATGTAGTGGAAATGCGCGATGACGAAATAGGTGTCCGTCAGGTGCACGTCTTCAGCCAGCGCCGCGAGAAACAGGCCGGCAAGGCCGCCGAAGACGAAGAGCCCGAGGAAGCCGAGCGAATAGATCATCGAGGTCTCGAACGTCACCGAGCCCTTGCGCATGGTGAGCGTCCAGTTGAACACCTTGATCGCCGACGGCACGGCGATGCAGAAGCTCAGGAACGAGAACACCACGCCGGCATAGGTCGACTGGCCCGACACGAACATGTGGTGCCCCCAGACCATGAAACCCAGGAGCGCAATGCCCATCGAGGAGTAGGCGACGAACTTGTAGCCGAACAGGGGCCGGCGCGAGAAGCAGGGCAGGATCTCGCTGACCACGCCCATCCCGGGCAGGATCATGATGTAAACCGCCGGGTGCGAGTAGAACCAGAACAGGTGCTGGAACAGCAGCGGATCGCCGCCCTGCGCCGGATCGAAGATGCCGATGCCGAACACCCGGTCGGCAACGATCAGCAGGAGTGTGGCGGCGAGAACGGGCGTTGCCAGCACCATCACCAGGCTGGTGGCGTAGAGCGTCCACACGAAAATCGGCAGGCGGAACCACGTCTGGCCGGGTGCACGCAGCTTGTGCGTGGTGACGATGAAGTTGATGCCGGTCATGATGGTCGAAAAGCCGATGATGAACACGCCGACGGCCGCAATGCTCGTGTTGTCGGTGGTGAACATCGTCGACAGCGGCGTGTAGAACGTCCATCCGGTGTCGAGGCCGCCCGCCAGCATGGCCCAGAGCGCGATCGCGGCGCCGAGCATGAACACGTACCAGCTCGCGAGGTTGAGGCGCGGGAAGGCGAGGTCCTTGGCGCCCAGCATCAGCGGCAGCAGAAAATTGCCCAGCGTCGCGGGGATCGAGGGGATCAGGAAGAACCACACCATCACCACGCCGTGCAGCGTGAACATGCGGTTGTAGGTGTCGTCGGTCATGAAGTCGCCGGCGGGCGTGAACAGCTCGAGCCGGATCAG
>JBQCIY010000228.1:0-41227 GCA_051953275.1 Devosia sp.
CTGCCGATGTTTCAGCGGGGCCGCCTGGGCATCGGCTACCTGCCGCAGGAGCCTTCGATCTTCCGCGGGCTCACGGTCAAGGGCAACATCCTCGCCGTGCTCGAAGGCCATGTGCGCTCGCGGGCGGAACGGTATCGGCGGCTGGACAGCCTGCTCGAGGAATTCTCGATCGCCCACCTGCGCAATTCCAACGCCATGGCGCTGTCGGGCGGCGAACGCCGGCGCGTCGAGATCGCCCGGGCGCTGGCGGCCGATCCGGTCTTCATGCTGCTCGACGAGCCGTTCGCCGGCGTCGACCCGATCGCGGTGGCCGAGGTCAAGCTGCTGGTCCGCCAGTTGACACAACGCGGCATCGGCGTGCTGATCACCGATCATTCGGTGCGCGAGACGCTGAGCCTCGTCGACCGCGCCTATCTCATCCATGGCGGCACGGTGATGATCCAGGGGCGGCCGGAGGCGATCATGGCCGATCCGGAAGCCAGGCGGGTCTATCTCGGCGAGAGCTTTTCGATGTAGGCACGCCCTCCGGCGCGGGGCAACGCGCCAGTTTCCTTGCGGTTGGCACAAAACTTGTATGGCCGGCCGAATTGCGGCATGACTTCGATTCGTTACACCGGAGTTTTGCCGGATGGCCCTTTCGCCCCGGATCGAGATACGTCAGTCGCAAGGCCTGACGCTGACGCCGCAGCTGATGCAGTCGATCCGGCTGCTGCAGCTCAGCCATCTCGAGCTCAATGCCTTTGTCGACGCCGAGCTGCTGCGCAATCCGCTGCTCGAGCGCGAGGATGGCACCGAGGCGGTGGAAACGCCCGAGCCGGTGGCCGAGGTCACGGCCTATGACGACGCGGTCGAGGCCGGCGAGCGCATCCAGGGCGCCGAGGCGATCGCGCAGGATTTCGATACCGAGGTCGAGAACGTCTTCCCCGAGCAACGCGGCGAGGACCGGCTCGGCGCCGACTGGAGCGGCACTGGCGGCGGCAGCGACGGCGAGGCGCCCGATATCGACCAGTATATCGCGGCGCGGCCGACCCTGGGCGAGCACCTCAATGAAGAGATCGGACTGCTGCTGACCGACCCCGGCGAGCGGCTGATCGCCCGCTTCCTTGCGGATGGGCTCAACGAAGCGGGCTATCTCGCGATCGAGCTCGAGACCGTCGCCGAGCAGCTCGCCGCGTCGCTCGACGCGGTTGAAACGGTGCTCCACAAACTGCAGGCGCTGGAGCCGGTGGGCCTGTTTGCCCGCTCCGTGCAGGAGTGCCTGGCACTGCAGCTGCGAGAGCGCGATCGGCTCGACCCGATGATGGCGCAACTGCTCGGGCATCTCGAGTTGCTGGCGAGCCATGACCTCACGGCGCTGGGGCGGATTATCGGCGCCGACCGCGAGGACCTCGCCGACATGCTGGCCGAGCTCAGGACGCTCGATCCCAAGCCCGGCCGGGCCTTCGAACGCGGGCCGGTGGAGTCGGTGGTGGCGGATGTGTTCGTGCGTGAGGGCCCCGCGGGCTGGATCGTCGAGCTCAACTCCGACATCCTGCCGCGCGTGCTGGTCAACCGCACCTATTATGCAAGCGTCAGCGGCCGGACCCGCAACGCCGGAGAAAAGACCTTCCTCGTCGATTGCCTGCAGACCGCCAACTGGCTGACGCGGAGTCTCGACCAACGGGCCCAGACCATCCTCAAGGTCGCGACCGAGATCGTACGGCAGCAGGATGAGTTCCTGCAGCGTGGAATTACGTTCTTGCGCCCGATGACGCTGAAGCTCGTGGCCGATGCGATCGACATGCACGAATCGACCGTGAGCCGCGTCACCTCCAACAAATACATTTCGACGCCGCGCGGCCTGTTCGAAATGAAGTACTTCTTCACCACCGCGCTCGCATCGTCGACCGGCGCCGCCGACCACTCGGCCGAGGCGGTGCGTCATCGTATCCGCCAGCTCATCGAGGCCGAACCGGCGACCGATGTGCTCAGCGACGACACCATCGCCGAGCTGCTGCAGAAGGAGCAGGGCGTCGACGTGGCGCGGCGCACGGTGGCCAAATACCGCGAGGCGATGAATATTCCTTCGTCCGTCATCCGCCGTCGGCAGAAGCGTGTGCTGGTTGCGGCGCGCTAAGCTGTGACAGGCAAGCGCTTTTTCGTCACTTGCGACAAAAATGGGCTGAAACCGTTCCGGCTCGATGCGCATTGCCCCTGAGCGGTTCGTGGGTCTAGACTCACATGCGCCGCGGGGCTTCGCCTCACGCCAAGCTCCGAGGAGGACCAAACCATCCCAAGAGGAGTTCCATGACCTTACGCGTTTCCGGCAAGAACATGGATGTGGGCGATGCGCTCAGGAGCAAAGCGGAAGGGCATTTCGACGGCGTCATCAAGAAATACTTCGATGGTGGCTACACCGGCCACCTGACTCTGGAACCCGAAGGGGCGGGCTTTCGTGCGGACTGCATCGTGCACCTCGATTCGGGGGTAGTGCTGCAGGCCAGCGCCTATGGCGGCGATGCGATCTCGGCCTACGAGATCCTCACCGAGACGATCGAGAAGCGGCTGCGCCGCTACAATCGCAAGCTCAAGCAGCATCGACATCACAACGGCAGCGGCGAGGACACGGCGCAGAGCTACGTGCTGCAGTCCCCCGACGCCTCCGACGAAGAATTGGCGGATGATTATTCACCGCCGGTGATTGCCGAAACAACGAGGAGTCTCAAGCAGATGAGCGTCGAGCAGGCGGTAATGGAACTCGATCTTACACAGGCCGATATCGTGATGTTCCGGCATGCTGGACACGGTGGGCTGAATGTGGTCTACCGCCGCGCCGACGGCAACATCGGGTGGATCGACCCCGCCCTCAGAGCCAACTAGGCCAGTGCGCCGGAAAGACATCTAGGACCCGATATGGAACTGGCCGACATCCTCTCGGAGGAGTCCGTGCTCGTCTGCACGGACATCACGAGCAAGCACGACGTTCTCCTGCGTCTCAGCGAACAGGTCGCACGCCTCACGGGCCATCCGGCGGCCGAAATCTTCGAAGCGCTCAACGACCGCGAGTCGCTGGGCTCGACCGGCCTGGGCAACGGCATTGCGGTGCCGCACGGCAAGTATGCCGCGCTCAAGGGGGTGATGGCGGTGTTCATGAAGCTGACGCGGCCCGTCGACTTCGAGGCCGTCGACGACCAGCCGGTCGATATCGTGATGATGCTGCTGGCGCCGATGGGCGCCGGCGCCGATCACCTCAAGGCGCTGGCGCGCGTGGCGCGGGTGCTGCGGACGGATTCGATCGCCGAGGCATTGCGCCGCACCGACGATCCGGAGCGGCTCTACGCCATTCTGACCCAGCCCCTGGCGACCGTGCAGGCGGCCTGACAGTCGTCGCGCTAGTGCAGCGCGACGATTCCGGAGTTGTTGTCCGACAGCCAGTCCTCGACGGCTTCTTCGCTGTCGGCAACGAGCAGGGGTTGGCCGTCGGCCGAGACGACGAGCTGGAATTCCTCCTCCTCGTCCTCGTTCTCGATGTCGCCCTCCTCCATCATCTCGGAGAGCTTCTTGCCCTTGATCGGGCGAATATAAACCACCGCGCTGCCGCCGAGCGCCATGAACTGGGCTTCGGTCAGGTGCCGCAGCGGGTTGTCGAACTGGTCTTGTTCTGGTCTTCCTTGCATGATGTTCCCCTTTCTAGGCAGAACGTATTTGTATTTGGCGGGCGAGCTTCTCTACCTTTGGTCGAACCACCGAGATGACCAGCATACCGTGCTGGAGCACGGCATCTTTCACCTCAACGCCGTCAGCCAGCAGGAAGCTCCGCTGAAACTGCCGCGCGGCAATACCGCGGTGCAGGAACTGCCGGTTGGGGTCATCCTTCTGCCGGCCGCGCACCACCAGCTGGGTATCTTCCTGCGTGATCTCGAGCTCGGCCTGGGCGAAGCCCGCCACCGCGATCGAAATCAGGAAGCGCTCGGTGCCGTCGGCATCGAGAGTACGTTCGATGTTGTAGGGCGGATAGCCGTCCGCGGCGCGGCTGAGCCGGTCGATACGCTCTTCGTAAGCATCGAAACCCAGAAGAAACGGGGCCGAGAACACCGAGACGCGGGACATTTTGTCCGTCCTTCAAGAAGCAACGTGACCTGCCGGCCCAAGTTTCAGCGGCACCGGCGGACTGCCCAAATATGGGGCAGCACCCGTTGCGCTTCAAGGCGTTGCCATGGCTGAGGGGCGGGTGAGCGTGGTGACGCCCGCCTACCGGGCGGAGCGCTGGATCGTGCCGTGCGTGCGCTCGGTCCTGGCGCAGACCTATGGCTTTTGGGACCATGTTATCGTCGCCGATGACGGCGTGGATTACGAAGCGCTGCTGGCGGCGGCCGGCATCCGCGATTCCCGGTTGAAATTCCTGTCATCCGGCGCGATCGGCGGCGGGGCGTCGCGGGCGCGCAATGTCGCACTCGATCAAATTCAAACCGAATACGTGGCGATCCTCGATGTCGACGACCGCTTCAAGCCGGGCAAGCTGGACCAGGCGGTCGCGGCCCTTCAACACCACGCGATCGTCTCGGTGGCGCTCGAGGAATTCGACGAAACCGGCCGGCAGTTGCGGCTGGTCGGCGCGGGGCCGGACCGCGAGCTCGGGCCGGCACGCTACAAGTGGACCTGCCTGTCGATGGATTCGATGCTGGTGTGGGACCGGCGCAAGGCCGACGCCCGCTACGACCTCGAACTCACCAACATGACCGACCTCGAGCTGCTGCTGCAGCTCTACCGCACTGTGCCGGCGAGCTGGCACCTGGGCACGCCGCTGCACGATTATCTCAAGCTCTCGCTGTCGATGAGCAACGGCCCCGGCGTAACGGAAAAGATGATCCGCTCGAAGCGCGAAATCCTGCGCCGGCTTGAAACGGGATTCTATCCGATGGCCGATGCGACTGGGCCGGAGGGGATGGCGGCGTTCCTGAGGATTTCACTGAGGGCCGAGGCGACGTACCCGGCGGCGGTGGCGGCAAACCCCGGGCTGCTGTTCGAGGATCACCTCGAGCCGATGCTGCGGGGGCAGTCCGGACCACCCTCCCCCTCGCGGGGAGGGTAGCGCAGCTCGAGCCGAAGGCTCGTAGCGAGGCTAGGGAGGGGGATGAGGCACGCTCGGTGCCGACTGCTTCCCCCCTCCGGCTCGATCACGGACTTAGCGAAGGGCTAAGTCCTATCGCTTCCTCTCCCGCCAGGGGGGAGGTGCGCCGACTGCCGGCTCAGCGGAGCAGGGTCATCCCGCCAGCGCCTTGTCCACCTCGGCTGCGGTCGGAACCGACGGTTGCGCGCCGGGCTTCAGGCAGGCGAGGCTTGCGGCGGCGGCGGCGCGGCGCATCGCGGCTTCGAGGGAGAGGCCCTTGTCGAGGCCGGCGGCGAGATAACCCACGAACGTATCGCCCGCGCCCACCGTGTCGACCGGCTGCACCGGCAGGGCCGGCACGCGGATGATTTCGCTGGGCGTTGCGGCCAGGGCACCATCGGCGCCGAGCGTGACGATGATGGTCTGCCGGCGGCTCTGGGCCCAGAGATTCATCGCGGTCGGCAGGTCACCGACGGCGCCGCCGGCGAGGAGGGCGAACTCGCTCTCGTTGGCAACGACGATCGACGCGGTGCCGGCGACTGCCGCGGTGGTGTCGAGAAACGGCGCGGTGTTGAGGATCGACAGGGTCTCGTTGAGGCGCGCGAGGCCCAGGGCCCGCATCGTCGCGGCCTGTGGAATTTCCTGCTGTACGACGAGCACGTCGCCCTTGCTGAGGTGGCCGACCGCCTTGTCGGCGTCGTCGGGCGTCATTGTGCCGTTGGTGCCGGGCACGATGCCGATGATGTTCTCGCCGTCGTCGCCCACCATGATCATGGCGATGCCCTGCTGCACGTCGAGCCGCTTGACCGCGGTGAGATCGACGCCGTCGGCCTTGAGCAGGGCCAGCGCCTGCTCGGCCATGGTGTCGTTGCCCGCCGCACCCACGAGCTTCACCATGCTGCCGGCGCGCTTGGCAGCGAGCGCCTGGTTGGCCCCTTTGCCGCCCGCCGCCGTGGTGAAGCTCGTGCCGGGCACTGTTTCTCCCGGGGCGGGAATGCGACTCACACGGGCGATCAGGTCGAGATTGATGGAGCCGAAGACGGTGATCATGCGATGGCTTTCAGAATCGTATTCCAGTTGCGTGAAGTGACGAGCGTGCCTTTGGGCAGTTGCTTTTCGAGCGCGACGAGTCCGCCGCTGTTGCCGACATAGGTGCCGTCGGGTTTCTTCCAGACGATCAGGAAGACCTCGCGATCGGTGAGCTTCGGCACGTCGAAGTCGCCGGGGATGCTGTTCGGTTTGAACGAAGCGGGGATCGGCTCGGCAAACAGCATGACATGGAGCTTCGCATCGTCGCCTGCCAGCCGCTTGAACGAATCGGTGGCGACCATTGCCTCGAGTTCGTCCATGGTCCGCAGCACGGTGCCGACGGCAAAGCCGAACTGCTGTTCGAGGCCCGTCTCGATCTTGCCCTTGAGGCCCTTGCCCGTGCGCGCATCGAATAGCACGTTGCCGCTGGCGAGCAGCGTCTTGACGTTGGTGAAGCCCATCGCCTCGAACGCCGCCTTGAGCTCGGCGCTCTTGATCGTGCGCTTGCCCAGGTTGACCCCGCGCAGGAAGGCGGCGTAGCGCGTCATGTCTTCTTGCCGTTGGGGTAGATGGTCTCGCCGCGCTTCAGCATCTCGACGAAGCCAGCGATCTTTTTGGCGCGCCCGGCCGGTGTTTTCATATTTTGGGTGCGGAAGGCGAGGGAGAAGCGGTTCTGCGCGTTGAGCCGCTGGAAGAGCTCGAACGCCCTGGGCTCGGCCTCGATCGCAGCCAGCAGGTCGGACGGAAACTCCATTGTCTTGGAGCCGGCATACGCCCTGTCCCAGCGACCGTCGGCCTTGGCACGGTCGATCTCGGCCTGGCCGGCGGGCCGCATACGGCCCGCCTCGATCAGTCGCGCCACGTGCTCCTGATTGCGCGTGGACCAGATGCTCTTTGCGCCCCGCGGCGTGAAGCGCTGCAGGAAGCTCCTGTCGTCGAACGATTTCTTGATGGCGTCGATCCAGCCCCAGCAGAGCGCGACATCGAGCGCTTCGGCATAGGTCACCGACGGCAGGCCCGAGCCCTTCTTGTGCAGCTTGAGCCAGAGCTCGGGCGCCCTGGCGTGGTGCTTGGTGAACCACGCCTCGAGCGCCGCCTCGTCCTTGAATTCACGGACCGCGTCCTGGTTGACGACGAACGGAGCCATTCAGGCTGCAGCCTCGGGCCGAAGGAGCTTTTCGAGTGCAGCGTCGAGCCGGTCGGTGTCGGGCAGGGTGATGAGGAAGGTGCCGGTCAGCGCCTCGCGGACCTCGGCGACAGTGTCGAGCCGGCGCGTCGTGGTCTCGCCGTTCCGGTGCGTATTGAGCCGGCCATTGAACAGGCCGTAGCGCACCTCGCCATCGGTGCGCGCCGCCATCAGGAAATCATGGAACATCGACATCGTGCCGTCGTTCATCGCGACATAGTCGTCGAGCGTCTGCGGCGTGAGCGTGAACTCGTACATGGGCCGCCAGTCGCCCTTGATTCTTGTCTCGAGCCGCCACTTCGGATGTCCGCCGACCAGCCTGTAGGTCTCGCCGCCGACGGTCTGCTCGAGGTCTGCACGCAGCCGCAACGGCCCCGCCATCACCTGACCGCCGAAGCCGACATCGGCGAGATAGGACACACCGCCCACCTCGACCGCCATCGCCATGTGGTTGAGCGCGGCCTCGCCGGTCACGTCGGCGCTGCGCCCCCAGAGCACGGCCGCCGCAAGCGGCGTCACCGTATACTCCATGGCTTCGAGCACCGCCTTGAACAGCAGGTTGTGCTCGAAGCAATAGCCGCCGCGCCGCTCGTTGAGCAGCTTCTGTTCGATGTCGCTGAGCTGCAGCCGCACCGGTCGCTCCAGCAGCGGATCGAGGTTCTCGAACGGGATCACCGCCGGATGCTGGCGGTGCAGCATCTGCAGCGTTTCGAGGGTCGGTGCGATCGACCCCGCATAGTTGATTCGCTTGAGATAGGCGTCGAGATTGGCCTCGTCGCTCACCAGAAATCCCCGCCGCCGATTCCAGGGCGGCCATAATGGTCAAGGCCGCCCCGTTTGTCACCAGACCAGCGACATCGCCGGCTCGAGCCCGAGGATCTCGGGCGTGTAGCGCAGCATGTTCCGCAACTCTGTGGGCAGTTCCGGCGCCCTGCCGCTGCTGCGGATCAGCGCGAGGTGGAAGCAGCGGTGGCGCACCACCGGCACCGCCGGCACGTCGTTGACCGCCTCGAGCGTCGCGAAGGCCGCGACCGGATCCATGCCCGCCTTGCGCAGAAAGAGGCGCAGCCAGAGGTGATAGTTGCCGATCTGCTCGGGAAAGCGGACCTCCGAGAGGAGCGCGCTGAGCCGCTCGCCGGCCCGGATGCTGCGCACTCCCTCGCTGGGCGTCACGGTGCGGAGCAGCAGGGTCTGCGAATCGCGGGTGAGGGCCGCAGCCTCCGCCCGACTCTGCGTCCAGTCGCGGCCGGCGTGAAAGGCCGTCAGCGCCCGGCGGCGCGCCGGCATGCTGGAATAGCCGCGGAGGAGCAGCAGCCGGTCGGGGTGATTCTCCACCCGGAACTCGCCCAAGGCGTGTCCGCCGGCCGCGAGGAACGGCCCGGTCAGCCGATCTTCGACCAGGCTCAGATATTTGTCCGATCTGAATTTTTCGGTCCGGATGTCGTGCAGTTCGACGACGGGGCAGGCCGCTGCCTGATCGGTCCATTGGACGTTCATGACGCCTCTCCTCCGCTCTTTCCCAAGGTGCGCGAGGACGATACAACTCGATGCCTGACACCGACTGTCAGCCTTTCGGGGGAGGGGCGAAAAATGCGTGCGAGCCGGCTGCTGTCGATCATGATGCTGCTGCAGGCCAAGGGCCGGATGAGCGCCGAAGCCCTCGCCGACGAGCTCGAGGTGTCGGTGCGCACGATCTACCGCGACATCGACCAGCTCAGCGCCGCCGGGGTGCCGGTCTATGCCGACATCGGCCGCAATGGCGGCTTCGCCCTGCTCGACGGCTGGCGCACCCGGCTCACCGGACTCACGGCGCCCGAGGCGCGGGCACTGTTTCTGTCAGGCCTGCCGGGACCGGCGAGCGAGCTCGGGCTCGGCGAAGAGGTGGCAGCAGCGGAGCTGAAGCTCCTCGCGGCGCTGCCGGCGGACTGGCAGAGCGAAGCCACGCGTATGTCGTCGCGCTTCCATCTCGACCCCAGGGGCTGGTTTTCGACGGGGCCGCGTCCGGAGTTCCTGAAGGCCGTCGCGGAGGCGGTATGGAGCGAGACCCGGATCACCATCCGCTACGACAGCTGGACGCAGGTGAGCGAGCGCACCGTCGATCCGCTCGGCCTCGTGCTCAAAGGCGGCATCTGGTACCTCGTGGCGCGCCGCGAGACGGGCCTGCGCACCTATCGGCTGAGCCAGATCCAGGCGCTGACCCTGACCCAAGAGCACTTCACCCGGCCGGACGATTTCGACCTGCCGCAGCACTGGCAGGAGTCGACCGCCGCGTTCGAGCGCGAGGTGTATATCGGGGTGGCCCGAGTGCGGGCGACACGGGCCGGCGTGTCGCGGCTCAAGGACATCAGCCAAAGATGCAAAGAGGAGATCGAGGACCAGGTGATCGTCTTTTCCGACGACGGCTGGGCCGAACTGGACGTGCCGATCGAGGAGGAGCGCTGGGCGGCGCGCGAGATGACACGGGCGGGCGCCGAGGTGGAGGTGCTGGCGCCCGAATCGTTGCGCGCCCGCATGGTGGAGATCGCGACGCGGCTGGCGCAATCCTACGGCCTCGTCCCCCGCACGCCACCGACCGCACTCTTGGATGCAACCGAACCCAAGCTCGGAGGTTGATCCAGCGGCCCAGATAAGGGCTGGCGCGACGTGGCGCCCCAAAACGACCCCGCGGCCTTGATCGGCGCGGGGTCTTTTGTTTCGGGCTGAAGACTTGCCGACAACGAAAGCCCTGCAAAGACCGGCAATCGAAATTGCCGCTGCGCGTGCCGCGCTTTACACATTTGTAAAGCCGGCAGGCTAGTGCGATGCGCTACACCGGCTGCGCCACTTCGGGGGAGTTTCCATTGGGCAAACCTATCGTGCTGATCGCGGCGCTGCTGGGCGTCATCTGCCTGGTCGTCGCCGTCATCTATTTCGCGATGCCGGCCGACTCGCTGCCGTCGTTCTTCCCCGGCGCCGCCGCGGGGGATGCCGGCCACCACTACAAGCACGGCATTGGCGCGCTGGTGGTGGCACTGGTGCTCTTCGCCTTCGCCTGGTTCCAGAGCAAGCCGAAGGCCGCGGCGTAAGGACAACCAGGCACCGTGCTCTCCTACCCCGAGACCATCCTGCTCGGCGCGCTGCAGGGCGTCGCCGAGCTGTTCCCGGTCTCGAGCCTGGGGCACACGGTGCTGATCCCCGCCATCCTGCACTGGCAGATCGATACCGGCAGCGACACCTACCTGTCGTTCCTGGTGCTGACGCACCTCGCGACGGCGCTGGTGCTGGTCGTGTTCTTCTGGCGCGACTGGATCAGGATCATCGCCGGTGTGCTGCGCTCGCTGGCGCGCCGCGAGATCGCGGCTGACGACACCTACGCCAAGCTCGGCTGGCTGCTGATCGTCGGCACCATTCCCGCCGGTATCCTCGGACTCCTGTTCGAGGAAGAGCTCAAGACCATCTTCGCCTCGGCCACCGTGGTGGCGATCGCGCTGCTGCTCAACGGCATCGTGCTCGGCCTGGCGGAACTGCTCCGCCGTCGCGCTGCCGAGGGCGCCGGCGACGACAAGAAGTTGGCTGAGATGAGCTACGTGAAGGCCTTCGGCATCGGCGTCGCTCAGTGCCTCGCCCTGATCCCCGGCTTCTCGCGCACCGGCCTGACCATTGGCGGCGGATTGCTGAGCGGCCTCAGCCATGAGAACGCGGCGCGCTTCTCGTTCCTGCTTGCGACTCCGATCATCCTCGCCGCGGCGGTGCTGAAGGTGCCGACGCTGGTGCTCTCCGGCAATGGCGTGGGCGAGGCGTTCGCCGGCGCCGCCTGCGCGGCGATCAGCGCCTGGCTCTCGGTGCGATTCCTGGTGAAGCACTTCGAGACCCATACCATGCGGCCCTTCGCGATTTACTGCGCCGCCGCCGGGCTGATCGCGCTGATCCTCGTCCACTAGAGCGGGCCGAAAAATAACCGCGAGGCTGCTGGCCTGGCTTTTCAAACGTTTTAAATCGCTGTAGGTGAGGGCTACGGAGGATTTCTCATGACTGCGCTGGTCCTGGCCGCGGCCAAAACGCTTGCGTTCGAGCCGCAGGAGCGTCGCGAGCTGCTGCCGGGCGAGGTGCGGATCCGAACGCTCCTTTCCGGCATCAGCGCCGGCACGGAGCTGTCGCAATATCGCGGCACCTCTCCGTTCATGAACCGGCAATGGGACGACCGGCTGCGGCTGTTCAGGCCGGCCGACACCCCGAGCTGGACTTATCCGGTGCGCAACCTCGGCTACGAGGAAGTGGGCGAGATCGTCGAGATCGGCCGCGAGGTCACGAGCCTCCAAGTCGGCGACCGGGTGTTCGGCACCTGGGGCCACCGGACCGAGCACGTCTGGGCGGCGGCGGACGCAGCGCAGCGGCGGATGCCCGCCGGCGCTGACCCGCGCATCGGCATCTTCTCCCACATCGGCGCTGTGGCCCTCAACGGCGTGCACGACGCGCACATCCGCATGGGCGACCTGGTGGTGGTGTTCGGCCTCGGCGTGCCGGGGCAGATCGTGCTGCAGGCGGCGCGCGCTTCCGGCGCGACAGTGATCGGCGTCGATCCGGTGGCCAGCCGGCGCGCCATGGCGGAACGGCTCGGCGCCGACCGCACGCTCGATCCGACCGCCGCGCCGGTGGGCGAACGGATCAAGGCGGAGACCGGCGGGCGCGGCGCCGACGTGTGCATCGAGGTATCGGGCGTGCCCTCGGCGCTGGCCGAGGCGATGCGCGCCGTCGCCTATGCGAGCCGCGTGGTGGCCATGGGGTTCTTCCAGGGCGAGGCGCGCGGACTGCAGCTCGGCGACGAGTTCCACCACAACCGCATCGAGCTGATCTCGAGCCAGATCTCGGGAGTGGCGCCCGAAGCGAGTCACCGCTGGAGCAAGCCGCGACTGTGGCAGACCGCGGTGCGGCTGCAGCACGAGGGCCGCTTGAACCTTGTTCCACTGATCACCGACACCGTGGCGTTCAACGAGGCGCCGGCGCTGTTCGACCGGCTCGACAAGGGCGATCCGGCGATCCTGCAGTCGGTGCTGAGCTTCGAGTCTGCGGCATGACCTTGCGCGTCGGCCTCATCGGAACCGGCGGTATCGGCGCCCGCCACGCCGCGGCGGCGCAGAAGGTGACGGGCCTGCACTTCGTCGCCGCCTGCGGGCGCGAGATGAGCCGCGCCGAGGATTTCGGCAAGCGATTCGGTGTGACCGCCTATGACGATCTCGAGCGGATGCTCGGGAGCGAGCGGCTCGACCTGCTCGTGGTGGCGCTGCCGCCTTTCGCGCATGCGGGTCAGGTGGAACGCGCCGCGGCACTGGGGGTGAATGTGCTGGTGGAGAAGCCGATCGCGCTCGATCTCGGGCGCGCGGCGTCGATGGTCGACGCGAGCCGCAATGTGGTCGCGGCCTGCGGCTTCATGTATCGCTTCGGCGGCGCGGTGCAGCGCTGGACTGCAATGGCGGATGCGGGCGAAACCGGCACCGTCGGCCATTTCTCCGGCTCGTTCCACTGCAATGCGCTGCACGCGCCATGGTGGCGTGACCGCGACAAATCCGGCGGGCAGATGGTGGAGCAGTTGATCCACATCGCCGACCTGGCGCGTTGCTCGCTCGGCATGCCGCAGACGGTTTACGCCCGGGCTGCCAATCTGTTTCATCGCGACGTGCCCGACTATACTTCGGAAGATGCGAGCGCCATTCTACTCGGTTACGACGATGGGCGCGTCGGTGTGCTGCATGCCTCCAACATCGCGGTACCCGGCCGCTGGATGAAGGGCTGGCAGGTGGTGGCGCAGAAGGCGACCGGGATCTTTGCCGACTGGAACACTGCCGAGATCGTGCAGACGATTGGCGAGCCGGTGAGCGAACGCATCGCTTCGGCCGTCGATCCGTTCGTCGCACAACTCGAGGACGTGCGGGATGCCATCGTCGACAAGCGGCCGCCGCGCGTGCCCTTGCGTGACGGGCTCGAGACGCTGCGGATCGTGCTCGCGGCGAGGCAGTCGGCCGACACGAAACGGGAAGTCTCGCTTTGACCCTGTCGCTCGGCGATCTCCGGCTCGAGGACATCGAGCCGATTGTCGATGGTGCACCGAGCGCAGAGGCCCGCATCGAGACGCGCGAGATCGACGACCGCACGGAGCTGACCGCGGTACTGCCGCGCGGCGGGCGGATCGGCGCGATCGGCGTGCGGCTCAAGGCGCGTGGCGTGCGGCAATATCTGCGCCAGGGCTACATGAGCTGGGACGGCAGCTTCTTCGTCGAACCGGCGACCGCCGAGGAGGTCGCGAAGCGCGATCCGCGCCTGACCGCCGGTTACGCGATGACGGCGCTGCTGCCCGAAGAAGGCGAAGGCGCTCTGGTGCTCGGCTTTCTGCGGCACGACCGCTTTCAGTCCCGGATAAAATTCACGCTCGGCGAGCCGCTCGGGATCGATATCGAGACCTTGATCGACCAGGTGCCGCATGATGGCGAGGTGCGCAGCGAGACGCTGGTGAGTTTCGCCGGCGACCGCGTCGAACCGACCCTGCGGCAATGGGCCGAGCTGGTGGCCGGGGCTTCACAGTGCCCGCCGCGCCTGCCAAAGAGGCGGCTCACCGGCTGGTGCTCGTGGTACAATCTTTACGCCTCGCTGAGCGAGCCGGTGCTGCGCGAGCATCTCGCCGCTGCACAGCGCTTTCGCGACGCCACCAAGACGCCGTTCGATATCTTCCTCGTCGACGATGGCTTCACGCCCGAGATGGGCGATTGGCTCGAAACGAAGCCGCAGTTTCCAAAAGGTATGCGGCCGGTACTCGATCCGGCGCGCGATGCAGGTTTCATCCCCGGTCTGTGGATCGCGCCGTTCATGGTCGGCAACCGCTCGAAACTCTATGCCGAGCACCCGGACTGGGTGGTCAAAAGCCGCACGACCGGCAAGCCGCTGGCGCCCATGAGCTTCTACGGCGAGTTCCGCTGGCACAAGCGCAGCGAGGAATACTACGTCCTCGACGTCACGCACCCTGAGGCCGAATCCTATATCAGAACGGTGTTCCGCACCTGGGCGGGCGACTGGGGTGTCGGTTATTTCAAGACCGACTTCATGCATCTGGGCGCTACCTACGGGCCCGAGGAGGCCGTGTGGCATCGGGAGGGGCTGTCGCGCATCGCCATCTGGATGCGGATGGCAACGCTAATCCGCGAGGAGATCGGCGAGGCGCTGTGGCTCTGCTGCGGGGCGCCGCTGCTGCCACCGGTCGGGCTCTGCGACGCGATGCGCATCGGCCGCGATATCGGCGTCACCTGGAAAGGCAATTATTCGGCCGAGTCGCTGTTGCGCGACCAGACCGCGCGCAACTTCATGCACAGCGTACTGTGGCAGGCCGACCCCGACTGCATCCTGCTGCGCGACCGCTTCCACGAGCTGAGCAACGACCAGGTCGAGTCGCTGGCGCAGTTCGCGGGCCTTGCCGGCGGCGTGCTGATGACCTCCGATCAGCTCGACGAGGTCCCGGAGGCGCGCCGGCAGATGCTGCACGCGCTGGCCGGCGATGGCGCGCCGTTCGCCTGCGAGTTCCCGGAGCTGGGTCAGACGAGCCTCAGTTATCGGTTCGGCACCGGCCCGAACGGCCAGCCGCTGGCGGTGAGCGAGGCAGCCGACCCGGTGCTGGTGCAGCGGGTGCAGCGCGAAGGTCGTGTCGTGCTCAACCTGTTCAACACCGGCGAAGCGGTGGCGCACAAGCGCATTGACGCGCGCCTCGCGGGCTTTGCCTTTGCCACGGCCCTGGAGGGCGATGCGACCTCACCTGGCCCGAGCTTCGACGTGACGCTGCGCGCACATCAGTCGCGACAGTTCGTCCTTACTGCTGCGCGCTGAGGAACTCGACCACCATGGCTGCGGTCCAGGTGAAGCGGCCGCCGCCGCAGGGCTCACCCGTAAGCGGATCGTAATATTCGGCAAAGCCCGACTGCGTGATGAGCTCGAGGCTGGCCCGCACGATATGGTCGGCCACGTCCGTCTCGCCGATGGCGCGCAGGCCATCCGAGATCATGTAGTTCATCACCAGCCACGAGGGACCGCGCCAATAGCGCTTGGACTCGAAGCGCGGATCGGCAGGGTCGTGCGAGGCGACCATGTATTTCGCGCGCTCCGCCTGCCGCTCGATGCTGCGGGCGATCTCATGTGCGCGGGCCTTTGGGATGGCGGCGAAGACGGGGAGGAGACCGCCGATCGAGGCGCTCTCGACCAGCTTGCCGGCGATGCGGTCGAGGCAGAGATATTGCCCGTGTCGCTCGCTCCAGAGCCGCTCCATCGCGGCGAGCCCTTTGGCCGCGCGGGCGCGGTTGGCGGTCGCGATCCGGGTCTCGCCCAGCGCGTCGGCAAGCACGGCGAGATCGGCGGCCGAGCGGAGCAGGATGGCATTGAACCCGGGGTCGACGACCTGGAACGGCGAGGCATCGTGCAACTTCCGGTTGTCCCAGCCGAGGTCGCGGAAATGCTGCACCAGCCAGATATAGCGGTCGTACTGCGCCTTGGTCGGTCGGTGTGCTGGATCGGCGTGCTGCGTATCGCGGCGGGTGTAGGGCGCGACGCCCTCGGTCGGCACGCGCTCGAACGCCTCGTCCCAGTCGATCGAATTGTCGCGCCCCGACTCCCAGGGGTGCAGCAACGCGACGAGGCCTTCGCCGTGCGGATCGCGCGCCTCGTAGAACCAGCGATGCCACGCGTCGATCTTGCCGATCAGGCGCCTGGCGCGCTCGGTGGCGAGCGCCTTGTCCGTCGCTCCGTCGAACAGGCGCCGCAGGGCGAAACCCGCAACTGGCGGCTGCGTGATGCCGGAGGTCGGCGTCGGCCGCCCGGTGTTCCACACGTCAGGCCCGGGAAAATAGCCGTCGGACGGCGCGTGGAACACGATGTGCGGAACCATGCCATCCGGCCACTGATGCTGGAATAGCGTTTCGATCTCGGTCCAGGCGCGGGCCTCGTCGAAATGCCGCTGGCCGAGCGCGGTGAGGCAGGAATCCCAGTTCCACTGGAACGGATAGAGCCCCTTGGTGGGCACGGTATAGGTGCCGCGGTCGTTCTCGTGCAGCACCTCGGAGGCACGGTCGCGGAGCTCGGCGGGAGTCATGGTCATTTGAGATACCTGTCTGAGGCTGGGGTGGCGTCGGCGAAGGCTCGCGCGATGGCAGCGTGGCCGGCGTCGTTGGGATGGACGTGATCGAGCGAGACGAGTGCGTCGGCGCCGTGCGCACCCATCGCTTCGTTGACCGCAGCGTAGTAGGTGCCGGCCTCGTGCGCGATCATCTCGACGATCCCTACATGGCGCTGGAACTCGGCGCGCGACTGGCCCGCAAAGCCGTTGACGGCGTCGACCGCCAAGCCCGCATCGGGGATATGCGGCGGACTGCCGAGAACGAGCGCTTCGGGCGCGTAGCCGGCGGCGATAAGGCCCCGCACCAACGCCGTGTAGTCGCGGCGAAAGCCGTCGGCGTTGAGCGTATCGGGTGCCTGCGTGTAGCGCGCGTCGTTGAAGCCGTAGAGGATCGCAACGAGGTCGGCTCGATCGGGACCAAGCAGGTCGCGACGGTAACGGGAAAAGCCGTTCTCGGCCCGCGGGGCACCCGAGGCATCCGGCGAGTTCTGCAGGATGGTGGCGCTGATGCCCTTGTTGGCGAGGCGGCTGACGCCCAGCGCGGCGGCGAGCAGGTTGGCCCAACGGCGCTCCAGCATGCTCGCCGCCGAGCCGGCGGTGATCGAATCGCCGAACACCGCGAGGGAGATGGCGCGGCCGCGCCAGTGCTCGGCAAAGCTGGTCACCGGGCCGGATCCACGAATTCGAGTACCATCGCCGCGGTCCAGCTGAACCGGCCGCCGCCGAGTGGGGTGCCGGCGCGCGGATCGTAGTATTCGGCAAAGCCGCCGTGTTCGATCAGCGCCAGACTATCGGCGACGATACGGTCCGCGACGGCCGGCTGGCCGGCGGCGCGCAGGCCATCGACGATGAGATAGTTGCAGACATGCCAGACCGGCCCGCGCCAGTAGCGGCGAAGGTCGAAGCGCGCATCGCGCGGATCGTGGCTGGGGACGAGATAGCGGACGTGTTCGCCGATTGCCGTGATGGTCGCGGCGATCGCACCGGCACGTCCGGCCGGGATCGGCGCGAACACCGGGATCAGTCCGCCGATCGACGGATAGGGCACTGGCGCGCCGGTGATGCGGTCGCGCGAGAGGTACTGGCCGGCACTGCCGCTCCACAGCGTATCGAGGGCTTCGAGGCCGCGCGAAGCCCAGTCTCGATTGCGCTGCGCGATCGCGGGTTCGTCGAGCGCATCGGCCAGCGCTGCCGTCTCGAGACAGGAGCGAATGAGGATGGCATTGAAGCCCGGATCGACGATACGGAACGGCGAGGCGTCGTGGAGCCTTGCTCCGTCCCAGCCGAGCGAACGGAAATGCTGCACCAGCCACAGGTAGCGGTCGTATTGCGCCTTGGTGGGGCGTGTCGCCGGGTCGGCGTGCTTGAGGTCGTTGCGCTCGTAGGCCATGACGCCATCCGTCGGCACGCGCTCGAAGGCGTCGTCCCAGTCGACCGCGTTGTCGCGTGACTCCCATGGATGCAGCACCGCGACGAGTCCTTCGCCCGCGGGGTCGCGGGTGCGATAGAACCAGGCGTGGTAGCGGTCGAGCTTATGCAGCAGTGCACCAGCGCGGGCTGCGTCGCCGCTGCGGCGAAAGAGTTTGTGAACGACGAAGCCGGCGATGGGCGGTTGCGTGATGCCCGAGGTTGGCGGCGTGCGGCCGGTGCCCCAGACGTCGGGGCCGGGGAAGTAGCCCGGCGCCGCCTCGTGGAACACCATATGCGGCACCATGCCGTCGTCCCACTGATGCGCGAACAGCGTCTCGATCTCGGTCCAGGCGCGGCTCGTGTCAAAGTGACTGAGGCCGAGCGCCGTGAAGCACGAATCCCAGTTCCACTGGAATGGGTAGAGGCCCTTGGTCGGGACGGTGTAGGCGCCGCGGTCGTTCTCGCGAAGCACGGCCTCGGCGGCGCGGGCGAGCGATGAGGGCAGGTCGACCACGTTCATGCGGCGGCACTCGTTTCGACGTCGAACCAGCGGATGCGGTCGGACTTGGGCACGAGGCTGAGCTCGTCGCCCGGATTGACGCGCACATCGGAATCGAGCACGGCGCGGAACAGCGCCCCGCCGACTTCGGCCGTGACCAGCGTGTGCGCGCCGAGCGGCTCGATCACGCGGGCGATGGCTTTGAGACCGCCGGGCGCGAGCGTGAGGTCTTCGGGGCGGATGGCGAAGTCCAGCTTTTGTGCCGCGGACGCCGGGCCGGGCAGGGTGAGGCCCGCAACGGACCAGCGGCCGTCGGCTGCCCGCGTCGCGGGCAGGAAGTTCATCGGCGGGTTGCCGATGAAGCTGCCCACGAAGCGGGCCGCCGGATTGCGATAGATCTCGACCGGCGAGGCGGCCTGCACGATCCGGCCGCCGTTCATCACCGAGATGCGATCGGCCAGGCTCATCGCCTCGACCTGGTCGTGCGTCACGTAGATGGTGGTGGTCTTGCTGCCCGCGAGGACGCCCTTGAGCTCGGCGCGCATCTCGAGACGGAGCAGCGCATCGAGGTTGCTCAGCGGCTCGTCCATGAGGATCACGTCCGGCTCCATCGCAAGGGCCCGCGCCACCGCCACCCGCTGCCGCTGGCCGCCCGAGAGCTGGCCGGAATAGCGCTTGAGCAGCTGGTCGATATGCATGAGCTCGGCGGTGCGCTTGACCCGCCGGTCGATGTCCGCCTGCGGCAGCTTCTTCATCCGCAGCCCGAAGGCAATATTCTCGAACACCGTCAGGTGCGGGAACACCGCGTAGTTCTGGAACACCATCGCAATGCCGCGCTCGCGCGGCGGCAGCTTGTCGACGCGCCGGCTGCCGATCCACACCTCGCCGGTGGTCGGCGTCTCGAGCCCGGCGATGATCCGGAGCAATGTGGTCTTGCCGCAGCCCGAGGCGCCCAAGAGCACCATGAACTCCTGGTCGGCGATCGTCAGGTCGACCGAATGCAGGGCCTGAAAGCCGCCGAAATTCTTGGCGACGCCCTTGATGACGATTTCGGCCATGGCGGCTCCTAGCGGTTGGCGATGCCCCACATCGCGAACATGTATTTGCGGACGGCGAAGATGAAAACGAGCGCCGGCACGATCAGCGCTGCGCCACCGGCGAAACGCAGATAGAGCGGCGAAAAATCGAGGCTCTGGAGAAGGAACGCGGTGAGCGTGCGGTTGCGCACGGTCAGCACCGCGGCCGCGAACACCTCGTTCCACGAGATGGTGAAGGCGAAGATCGCCGAGGCGGTGATGCCGGGCAGCACCAGCGGCAGCACCGCCTTGCGGAAGCCCTGCCAGCGGTTGCAGCCGAGCGTCCAGGCGGCCTCCTCGAGCTCGACCGGCACGCCCGAAAAGATCGAGAAGGTGATGAGCACCGCGAACGGCAGCGCCAGCGTGGTGTGGACGAGGGCGAGGCCGATCTGGCTGTCGTCGAGCCCGATATGGATGAACATCACCGCGATCGGCAGCGCGAGCAGCGGCAGGGGGAAGGCGCGCGTCATCAGCACCAGCAGGCGGAAGGCGCTCTTGCCCCAGAAGTCGAAGCGTGACAGCGCGTAGCCCGCCGGCGCGCCGATGCCAATCGACAGGATCATCGTCAGCGCCGCGACGATGATCGAATTGGTGAGCGCCTTGACCACACCGCCGAAGGTGATGAAGAATTTGAGCGAGCCGAGATCGAACGAGGGGGCCCAATGCTTGGGAAATTCAGCCACCTCGGTCGGCGAGGAGAGCGCGTTGGTCAGCAGCAGATAGATCGGCCCGAGCACCCAGACGACCATCAGCGCGACGCCGGCCCAGAACAGGAATTTGCCGGCACTGCGCATTTCCGAGACCGCGTGCGGGGTATCGGCGATGACGGCAGCGTCGCTCATATCGTCGCTCCCTTCGGCGTCCTGAGGACGCGCAGGAAGAACAGCGTGCACCCGATCGAGATGATGAGGACGACGATGGCCATCGCCGCGGCCACGCCGGTTTCGCGCTGGTTGAACTGCCAGTCGTAGATCTGGCCGACCAGAACTGGCAGCGTCGTGCCGCCGAGCGCCTGTGCCACGGCGAACACCTCGAAGGCGGCAATGGTCCTCAGGATCAGCGCCGTCTGCAGGCTGGGCCGCAGCATCGGCAGCGTCACCTTGACGAAGCGCTTCCAGGGGCCGGCGCCGAACACTTCGGCCGCCTCGTAGTATTCCTTGGGGATGAGGCCCATGCCGGAAACGAGGATGACCATGACGATGGCGGTGGCACGCCACAGCTCGGCCAGCACCACGGCGAGAAAGATCACCCAGCTGTTCTGGTAGCTCAGGAACAGGATCGGCTTGTTGATCACCCCCAGCGAGGTGAGCATCGAATTGAGAAAGCCCGACTGCTCGAAGATCGCCAGCCAGATGATGCCCGCGGCGAGGTCGGAGAGACCGAGGGGGATCGTGAAGATGTAGAGAATCGCACTGCGCGCCGTCTTGAGGTTGGAGACGGTGGAGGCCATGGCGAGCGCCATCACGAGCTGCAGCGGCACCACGACGACCGCAAGCAGAATGGTGTTTCGGACCGACGGCCAGAAGCGGAAGTTTCGAGCCATGGTCTGGAAGTGGTCGAGCGTGAAGCCGCTCGGTCCGACGAAGGCCTGCACCGCCACCTGTATGAACGGATAGACGAAGAAGACGAGCAGAAACAGCGTCGCCGGAAGCAGCAGCAGGTAGGGCAAGGTCTTCTGGTTCATGGGCGCTTCCCCGCGGGAGCCGCCCGGCGCGATGGTCGGCGCCGGGCAGCGGGAGGAACCTTAGTCCACCGGGCAGGGCTGGCCCTTGGAATCGGCGTCGGGCAGCCAGCACGGCGCCTTGGTGGTCTGCATCAGCTGGTTGAGCGTATCACCCTCCGAAGCGAGGACGGTCTTGATGTCCTCGCCGTTGAGCGCGATGCGCTGGAACGTGTCGATATAGACCTGGTTGAATTGGCCGCCCTTGTCGCCGAGGCCGACCGGCAACAGGGCCGGCAAGGCGTCGGGAGCACTGGTCTCGGCCGCGACCGCGGCGCCCAGCGCCTTGATCGAGGCCGGCAGGCTGTCGGGCAGCTTGGCGTCGGTCACCGGGAAGAAGGTCGTGGCCATCAGCGTTGCGACCTGCTGCTCGGGCTGCAGCATGTACTTGACCAGCTCTTTCGACTTGGCCACGTCGGGCGCCCATTTGGGCACGGCGAGGCCGGCGAGCACTGGCATGAAGGCATGGCCCTTTGGGCCCTTCGGCGCCGGGAAGGCGACGAAGTCGTTCGGCTTCTGGTCAAACGCCGTTCCAAGCCGGGCGATGTGATCGAACGCAACCCAGACGTCGCCGGTCAGGAGCGGCTCCTGCATGAAGTCGTAGTTGGTCGAGGCCGGGTTGGTGTACTGCCAGAGCTCCTTGAAGGTGGTCCAGGCCTTGACCGCGTCGTCGGAGCGGAACTTGGTCACCTCCGAACCGGTATAGGCCGGCAGCAGGAAGCCCTGGAAGAAGCGGTGCATCAGGCCCTTGGGCCCCGCCGGGAAGCCCAGCTTGGGCGAACCGGTCTTGTCGGCCATGGTCTTTCCCCACTCGACGAGCTGGTCGTAAGTGAGGTTGTTGATGTCGGCGCCCTGCGGCAGGTATTGCAGCGCCTGCTTGTTGGCGACCATGACGTAGTTGGCTTGCATCCAGGGCAGGTATTTCTGCTCGGTCGTGCCGAGCTTGCCCAACTGCATGAAGGCGGGGCTCGGCTTGACCGAGCCGAGATCGACGTCGCTCAGGTCGACGAAGTCGTTGGCGAAGTTGGCGAGATCGCCATGGAGGCCGCCGATCACCCCGATCGTGCCTTTGCCGGCCTGCTCCTCGGCCTGGATGCGCGTGATGAACGGCCCGGGATCCTGCGGCTCGAAATCGACGCCGCCGGGAAAGTTCTTGACCACGGTGTCGCGCACCTTCTGCGCTTCCTCGACCGGCGCGGCCTGGTTGGACCAGAACAGCACCTGCGCCTCGGCCATCTGCGCGGTGACCATCGTCATCAGGGCGGCGCCAGCGAGCGTCGCTATCAGCTTCTTCACTTTGTAGTTCCTCCCTTGTTGATGTGAAATCAGGTTCTATCGGGCACCGGGCCATGGCTGGCGCGCGCCACCAGGACCGGCCGGATCAGCCGGGTGAGAGGGTCATTCGGCCGGTGCTCGATCACCTCGACGAGCATCTTGGCGATCTCGCGCGCCGACTCGCGGGTGCGCGCCTCGAACGTGGTCAGTCCCGGCGGGGCGTAGGCAGCCGCAGTGATATTGTCGAAGCCGACCACCGAGAGGTCGCGCGGGATGGAGAGGCCGGCACGCGCCGCTTCCTCCATCACGGTCAGCGCCAGCTCGTCGAACAGTCCCAGAACCGCAGTCGGCCGCTTGTCGCGGTGGATGAGGCTGTTGACGGCCGCGACGGTCGCGCCCCGGTCGAAGCGAGGCGCGGTGACGACGTCGAGCGTGACGCTGGGGTCGCCGCGCCGCGCCATGGCTTCGCGCAGGCCGCGCTCGCGCATGTGGCGGAAGGTCATCGCGTCGGAAATGGAGACGAGACCGAAGTGGCGGTGGCCGAGCTCGTAGAGCAGGTCGAAGGCTTCGCCGAAGGCATGTACGCTATCGGAGTCGAGCCAGTTGTAGGGCACCGTCGCGTCGAGCAGCCGGCCATGCGCCACGAACGGGAACTTGCGCTCGATCAGGTAGTGCACGCGTTCGTCGGCCTCGCCGATGCGCGGCACGACGACGCCGTCGGCCCGGCCGGATTCGACCACGTGGCGCAACACGGAGAGTTCCGACCGCGATGGCTGCGCCGTGGCGATGAAGAGGTCGAGGCCGTTCTCGACAAAGCCCTCGCCGAGCCCGGTGACGAATTCGCCCAGATAGGAGTCGATGAAGTTGGGCCCCCGCACTGGCATGACGAAACCGGCAAAGCCCGAGCGGCCGGAGACGAGCTGCCGCGCCGCGACATTGGCGACGTAGCCATACTGCTGGGCGGCTTCCGCGACGCGCTGGCGCGTCTTGAGCGCGATGGCCGTGTCGCCAGCGAGCGCCCGCGACACCGTCGCCACCGAAACGTCCAGCTTGCTCGCCAGCTCGCGTAGGGTCAGCCCGGCCAACGTCTCCCTCCCTCTTGCGAGAGGTTTAAAACGCTTTAATTATGATTGCAAACGATTAAAACGACCTCAGGCGCGACTATAACTGGCCGTCATTTTCCCTTGCGGGCTTTGCTGGCGGGGGACGGCAACCACAAGATCGGGGCGTGCTCGGTTGCGAACAGCACGAAGGCCGCAATCCAGGCAGTGCCCGCGAGCATCAGCAGGGGCTGATAGAAATCGACAAAGATTTCGGCCAGCGGCCGCGAGATCGCGGCAAGCAGGACGCACAGATAAGCGGTCGCGGTCACCGCCGACGCGGTCAGCGGCCGGCCGGTGTGGCCGCGCGCGGCGCGGGTCATCACCGCCAGCGTGGTGAGGCCGATTACGCCGACCGTCAACAGGTGCAGCGCCGATGCTTCGGCGAGCGGGCCGACGGCGGCGACCGCTGCAGCGACGAGGCCGATCGGCACGAACGCATAAGCACAGTGCAGCACCAGCAGCAGCGGCTCGCGCCAGGTTGCGACGCCCCGCCAGCGCCCGAGCCGCCAGGCGTGCAGTCCGGCCGCGATGACGCAGAGCAGCGCCGTCGGCCAGCCTTGGGGAAACACCGCCCAGACGAGGATGGCCAGCAGGGCCGCGCCGAGCGCGATGTGATCCAGCCGGTCCATGGGCGCCGGCAGGCGGGTTGCGCTTTGCCGCGCCAGATAGTTGCGGGTGAAGCTCGGGATGATCCGGCCCCCGATGTTGCAGACGAGCAGGACATAAAGCCCCACGGTGGCGCGCAGCACCAGGTCGACGTCGCCGCCGACCAGCACCATGAGATGGAACGCGATATTGAGCGCGGCCAGCACCGAGATGCCGATCGCGACGCGTAGATTCTGGTGGTTGTGGCCGGTAATGACCTCGCGGGCCACGACGAAGGCAAGGACAGGCAGGAACAGCGCGTCGATCACAGCGCTGGCGGCGGCGCCAAGCAACGCCGGAGCGGCGCCGACGCAGCGGCCGACAAGCCAGAGCCCGAGGAGCAGCAGCAGCGGCCGGCCTGACACCGGCAACCGGCCGGTCCAGTTCGGCACCGCCGTCAAGATGAATCCGCCGAGCGCCGCAGCGGCATAGCCGAACAGCATTTCGTGTGCATGCCAGGCCACCGGGCCTTCCGGTCCGCCAATGGGCCATAGGCCCGAAAGGGCGCCGATCCACAGCACCATGGCCAAGGCGGCATACGTTCCGGCGCAGAAGGAAAACGGGCGAAAGCCATACGACAGGATCGCCGGGCCGGAGGTGGCGATGCCGCGCGGTACCGGCTTGTGGGGAACGGAGCGTGGGGAGATCCCGATGGGCGGCATGCGCTGGTGTCCTGTGCTGAGGTTCGGACACCAATGCGCAACGCCGCGCTCAGCGTCTTTGCGCCAGCGCAAGGATGCCCTTGCCCGGTGCACTTAATCTGCGACCGCATGGGAGAACTCTTATCCGACGACAAACTGGACAGCCTGTCGCTGCACACCATCATGACGCGATGGCCGACGACGGTGCACGTGTTCATCGGCTGGCGGTTGCATTGCGTCGGCTGTCCGATCGCCGACTTCCACCGGCTCGCCGATGCGGCTCGCGAACACGGCTACGAGCTGGCGGCCCTGAGGGGCGCGGTCCGTCTCGCGATCGAGGTGCCGGGCGTCAGCCCAGCAGCCCCGCCTCGACCCCGTCCGCGATCAGCAGCAGACGGTGCGGGTCCTTGAGCAGGAGCTTTTGCCGGCCGGTGTCAACGAGGCCCGCCTCTTCCCATGCCGTCAGGATGCGCGACACGGTATGCAGCGTCGTGCCTGCCATCTCCGCGATGTCCTGCTTGGAGATGGGAAAATCGATGCGGATGCCATCGGCTTCGCGCCGGCCCGACTGCTGCGCCAGGCGCAGCACGGTATGGCCGACCCGGCGCTCGACCACCTCGGTCGACATTTCCTGCAGGCGCGAATGCGCTTCCTGCAGGCGTCCCCCGATGGTCCGCATCGCCGCGCCCGCAAACGACGGATAGCGCGCCAGCATGCCGTCCCACTCCTCCATCGGCCAGCCGAGCGCGATGCTCTCGACCACGGCGGTGGCGGTCGCGGGGTAGGTGGTGCGGTTCATCGCTTTCGCCATGCCGCACAGCTCGCCCGGGTTGACGACCCTGACGACGATCTGTTCGCCCGACGCCGTCACCTGCGTGACCCGCAGCCGACCGTGCACCAGCACGTAGAACTGCTGGGCTTCTGCCCCTTGCTCGAAGAGCGCTGTTCCAGCGGCATAGAGCCGGCTGGCCGCCTTGCGAACGATCGCGTCGAGCTCGGCCTCAGTGAGCCGTGCAAAGGGCGGCAGGCTGAGAAGAATGCTGCGATCGAGAGACATTGGCTGAGGCTCGGAAGGACGCAAGGCCGGATCGGCGTCGACCTAGCAAAGGCCACCACTTTGTGAAAGCGATATCGGCGGGAGACGAGTAAACCGGGTAAAGTTTGACCTGGAACAAAGTCCGCCCGGTCATGGTCCCGTAAACATCCAGCGTCACTACGACGTGACCCGGAAAGCCTCATAGGAGTAGAAAATGAAATTATTGAGCCTAGTCCTCGGCGCAGCGCTCGCTGTCGCCGTTGCCCCCGCGTTTGCGGCCAATGTCGACGTGCAGGAACTGAACAAGGGCGACGAAGGTGCCTTCGTGTTCCAGCCCGATCTGGTCAAGATCGCCGTCGGCGACACCGTGACCTTCCAGCCCACCGACAAGGGCCACGACGTCGATGGCGCCGCGGGCAATATTCCCGCTACCGCCACGCCCTTCAAGAGCGCCCTGAGCCAGCCGTTGACGCAGACTTTCACGGTGCCCGGCGTCTACCTGGTCAAATGCGACCCGCACTATGCCCTGGGTATGGTCGCCGTGGTTGTGGTCGGCGACGACCTGTCGAACCTCGACGCCATCAAGGCGATCAAGAACCCCGGAAAGGCGCAGCAGCGGCTGGATGAGATTTTCGAGCACCTGAAGCCCTGAGCTCGCACCCTCCCATCCGGGCAGCGGCCTGATGCACCCATCAGGCTGAGGCTTTCCGGATGGATGCCCGGTGGGAGGGGCCGGAGGCTCTCGAGCCTCCGGCCTTCCCCCGCGGCCACGAGAACAAGACGATTTCAAGCAGACAACCCAACAACGGATTGAGCATCATGAAAACGCATGACGACACAGGCACGCCTAAACCCGAGCATGTCGACCTGTCGCGCCGGCACCTGCTGGTCGGATCGGCCGGCCTGACGCTAGGAGCCCTTGCGGTCCCGGCGGTTGCCGCAGCCCAGGACAGCGCGATGAACATGGGCGGCATGGCCATGCCCACCAACAGCGGCGTGCCGGCCAATACGCTGAGCCAGCGCCTCTACAGCATCAACGTCCGCAACGGCGTCGCCGACATCGCACACGACCCGACCGACCTGCCGCCGCCGATCGTGCGGCGGACGCCGGACAAGGTCGTGGTGGAGCTCGAGACGGTCGAGGTGGAGGCGCGGCTCGACGAGCACACGACCTATCAGTTCTGGACCTTCAACGGCCGCGTGCCGGGGCCGTTCGTGCGCGTCCGTGTCGGGGACACGGTCGAGGTGCATCTCAAGAACAACGAGAACAGCACCATGATGCACAACGTCGATTTCCACGCGGTCAACGGGCCGGGCGGCGGCGCCGGCGCCACCTCGTCCAATCCGGGTGAGGAGCACCACTTTACCTTCAAGCCGCTCAATCCGGGAATCTACGTCTATCACTGCGCCGTGGCGCCGGTGGCGATGCACATCTCGAACGGCATGTACGGGCTGATCCTGGTAGAACCCGAAGAAGGGCTGAAGCCGGTCGACCATGAGTTCTACGTCATGCAGGGTGAGCTCTATACCGAGGAGGCCTTCGGCACGGCCGGCCTGCTCAACCAGAGCTACGACAAGCTGCTCAACGAGACGCCGGAATACTACGTGCTCAACGGCCATGTCGGCGCGCTGACCGACCACTATCCGCTCAAGGCCAAGGTCGGCGAGACCGTGCGCATTTTCTTCGGCGTGGGCGGCCCCAACAAGACCTCGTCGTTCCACGTCATCGGCGAGATCTTCGACCGCGCTTACCAGCTCGGCTCGGTAACCAGCGCTCCGATCGAGAACGTGCAGAGCATCGTCGTGCCGCCCGGATCGGCCAACATCGTCGAGTTCAAGCTCGATGTTCCGGGCCGCTACGTGCTGGTCGACCATGCCCTGTCGCGCGCCGAGCGCGGCCTTGCCGGTTACCTCATCGTCGAAGGCGATGCTAAGCCGGACCTGTTCGACGCACCGCCGAACGACAACGCTTCGGGACATTGACGAGCACCAAACAAGGACATTCGAAATGACCGTTTTCAAACCTTTCCGCCTGGCTTTTGCCGTTTGCGCCACAGCAGCCCTCGCTCTGGCGGCCGGCCCCGCCTTCGCCCACGCCAAGCTCCTCTCGGAAGTTCCGGCGGCCGAGGATGCTTCCGGCGCCACGGCCGCGGCGCCGGCAGCCCCTGTGACAGAGTTGCGACTTTCCTTCTCGGAAGGCTTGAACGCCGCCTTCAGCAAGGTCAAAGTCAGCGACGCGAGCGGGGCTGCGATCGATGCGGCCGCGGCGCTCGATCCCAATGACGGCAAGGTTCTCGTCGTGAGCTTCAAGCAGGCGCTGCCCAAGGGCGAATACACCGTGAGCTGGACGGCGGTGGCCGCCGACGGCCACAAGACGCAGGGTGACTACAAGCTGAACGTGGCGCAGTAGACGGCGAATGGAGACGGCCCTCTCAATTGTTCGCTTTCTCCATTACTCCGCCGCCATTCAACTTTTCGGAACGGCGATCTTCGAGACCTGGATCGCGTCGAAACCATTGAGCGACAGCCTGCTGTCCCTGTCTCGACGGATCGCCGTTTTCAACGCCTGGCTCCTGTTCCTGAGCGCCGTCGCCTGGCTCGGTTTCGAGGCTGGCTACATGGGCGAGGGCTGGGGCGACGTCCTCAATCCCGCAACGATCTGGCTGGTGGTGACGGCCACCGGCTTCGGTCAGGCGTGGATTGCCAACCTCATTCTCGGCCTGTTGGCGGTGGTCGTCGCGCACTGGCTGGGGCCGCGCCGCGGCGCCGTGCTGGCCGTGGTCGCAACGCTCTCCCTCGGCGCACTGGCCTTCGTGGGCCACGCCGTCGACCAGAGCGGCAACCTGCTGCCGCTCAGCGAATCGAGCCAGGTCATCCACCTGCTGTCGTCCGGCTTCTGGTTCGGTTCGCTGCTGTCGCTGGTGCTGGTGCTGCGCCAGATGCGCGATCCGCGCTACACGCTCGAGTCCGACCAGGCGCTGCGGCGCTTTTCGGGGCTCGGCCATCTCGCGGTGGCGCTGGCGCTGGCCAGTGGTCTCGTCAACAGCTGGTTCATCCTGCGCAACAGCCCGCTGACGCTCACCTCGATGTACCAACTTCTGCTGCTGATCAAAGTTGCGCTGGTCGGCACCATGTGCATCCTGGCGCTCATCAACCGCTACGTGTTCATGCCCCGCATCCCCAACGACGGTCCGGGTACGCAACAGCTCCGCAACGGGACGGTGGCCGAGCTCGTGGTCGGCACCGGCGTGATCGCCCTAGTCAGCGTCCTTGGCCTGCTGTCGCCGTCGTAAGGCCGGTGTCCGCGGCTACTTCGGCTGCTTGGCGAGCCAGGCCCGCATGTCGTCGATCTGCTTTTGCTGCGAGGCGATGATGTCCTGCGCCAGCGCGCGCGCAAACGGGTCGGTGCCATGCGCGAGCTCGGCCCTGGCCATGTCGATCGCGCCCTGATGATGCGGGATCATCCCGCAGATGAAGGCGACGTCGAGATCCTGCGCCTGCATCCCCTCCATCATCTGGGCATCCATGGCGTCCATGCCCCGCATCAGATCCTGGTGCGCCTGGTCGAGCTGGGCGGCGGCCGGGGCGGCGGTGCTCGCCGTTCCGGTGGTCGTGCCGCCCATGTCCATGCCGCTCATATCCATGCCGCCGTCGGCCTGGGATCGGCAAATCTGCGGCAGGCCGGTGTCCGTCGCGGCAGCGGCCATTGCCGGCAGGGCGAGGAGCGTGCCCGCCGCAAGGGCGGCCACAAGCGCGTGCGAAATTTTCATGGGGACCTCCTGCGACGTGTTGAAGGGGACATCATTCCAGCCGGAAGGGCGGAACGGATGCACCTTTGAAGCGGCATCTTGTCGTCCATGTTTGCGCCGGAACAACGACGCAAGCTGAGGCCCGCGCGCCGGCCGGGCTGTCCGGGCCACCGCATGACACAGCGGCCGTGGCATCTACTCGTGCGACGTCGTCCGGCTGGCCCAGTCGCGATTGAAGTAGAGCGCCAGCAAGGTGCAGACTGCCCCTGAGAGCAGGTAGAGGCCGATCGACCACAGTCCGAGATGGGTAGCGAGGACCAGCGCCACGAGGGGCGCGAAACCGGCCCCGATGAGCCACGCGAGATCGGACGTGACGGCCGCTCCGGTATAGCGGTAGGTCGGCGCGAACGACGAGTTGATCGCCCCCGACGACTGCCCGAAGGCAAGCCCGAGCAGCGCGAACCCGACCAGCATGTAAGCGAGTTCGCCCCAGCCGCCGCGATCGAGAAATTGCGGCGCAAAGCCGCTATAGGCGGCAATCAGAACGGCCGAGACGGCGAGCAGGGTGCGGCGGCCGAAGCGGTCGGCGAGGAGGCCCGAGGCAAGGATGGCGAGGATGCCGACCGCGGCGCCGGCGATCTCGATGCGCAGGAAGCTGACAGGGGTATCCTGCGTGAACAGCGTCACCCAGGACAGCGGGAACACCGTCACCAGGTGGAACATGGCGAAGCTGACGAGCGGGGCGAAGGCGCCGAGGATGACGGTGCGGCCCTGCGCGCGCAGCGTCGCCATCACCGGCGCCGGCTGCAATTCGCGGCTTTCGAACAGCCGCTCGAAATCGGGCGTGGCGACGAGCCGGAGCCGGGCGAACAGCGCCACGACGTTGATGGCGAAGGCGACGAAGAACGGATAGCGCCAGCCCCAGCCGAGGAAATCGTCCGGCGACAGCGTGCTCAGGAAGAAGATGAAGAGGCCGGTTGCGAGCAGCAACCCGATGGGCGCGCCGAGCTGCGGCACCATCGCGAACCAGCCGCGGCGGTTGGCGGGCGCATTGAGCGAGAGCAGCGAGGGCAATCCGTCCCAGACGCCGCCGAGCGCAATGCCCTGGCCGACACGGAACAGCGCGAGGAGCGTCGCCGCAGCCCAGCCGACCTGCTGGAAGCTCGGCAGGAACGCCATCGCCATGGTCGAGCCGCCGAGCAGGAACAGCGCCACCGTCAGCTTGGCGCCGCGGCCGTGCTTGCGGTCGAGCGCCATAAAGATCAGCGAGCCGATGGGGCGCGCGATAAATGCCAGCGGAAACAGCGCGAACGAGTAGAGCGTGCCCGTCGCCGCATCCACAGTGGGAAACAGCAGCGACGGGAAGACCAGCACCGAAGCGATGGCATAGACGAAGAAATCGAAGAACTCGCTGGTACGGCCGATGATGACGCCAATGGCGATCTCGCCGGGGGCGACGCGGTGCTCGTGGGCATTCACCAGCCGGGCGTCGCGCTCGAGGGGCGTCGAACTTGCTGTATTTGTTGCGGTCACGTGGCCTGCTCCCTGGATTGATGCGCCACCGCATGACGTCCTATAGTCGCACGGACTGCGGCAGCTTTCCAAATGGCATTTCAGTCCTGCCGCAAAAGACTTGCGTCAGGCATTGGACAAAATGTCCAATGTCGGAGCCTCATTGCCAAGGTTAGCGCTCGCCCATGCGCCAGCTCAACTTAGAAGTGCTGCGGCCCGCAGCCCGCCTGCTTGCAATTCCCCTGCTCCTGGCCCTGGCCGGGTGCAGCGGCGACGTGTTCAATCCTGCCGGTGACGTTGCCATGCAGGAGCGCGACCTGATCCTGATCGCGACGGCGTTCATGCTGGTCATCATCGTGCCGGTGATGGTGCTGACGGTGGTCTTTGCCCGCCGCTACCGCAAGGGCGCCGGGGCCAAGTACGATCCCGCCTTCGATCATTCGACGTGGCTCGAGCTCGTCATCTGGGCCTGCCCGCTGCTGATCATCATCTGCCTTGGCGCCATTACCTGGTCGAGCACGCACCTGCTCGATCCGTTCCGGCCGCTCGACCGTATTGCTCCCGGCCAGCCGGTGGCGGCCGGCACCAAGCCGCTCGACGTCCAGGTGGTGGCGCTCGACTGGAAGTGGCTCTTCATTTACCCCGAGCAGGGGATCGCCACCGTCAACGAGCTGGCGCTGCCGGTGGGCGTGCCGGTGCGGTTCTCGCTCACCGCCACCGACCAGATGAACACCTTCTACGCGCCGACCCTCGCCGGGATGATCTACACCATGCCCGGCATGCAATCGATGCTGCACGCGGTGCTCAACCGGCCGGTCGAGACGACGGGCTATTCGGGCAACTACACCGGCGACGGCTACTCCTACATGCGGTTCAAGCTGCATGGGCTCGACCCGGCCGATTTCGACAAATGGGTCGCCGAGGTGAAGGGGAGCAGCACCGCCCTCGACGCGCAAAAGTTCCTCGCTCTCGCCAAGCCCAGCGAACGCGATCCGGTGGCGCATTTCGGCTCGGTGCAGCAGGCGTTGTTCGACCGTGTCGTCAATCGCTGCGTCGAAGCGGGCAAGACCTGCGCCGCCGACATCGCCAGGCACGACGCAGCGCAGGGCACCGAGGCGATGTCGATGCCGGCAGGGCCTGAGGGAGCGGCGCCGGGCGCCGCGTCGGAGACGCCGCCAGCGCAGACGAGCCCCGCCCAGATCGGAGTGGACAAGACGATCAACCAGGGTGGCAGCAGCGCGGACATAAGCAACGAGTCCGGGCTCAAGCCCACAAGCACCTCCAGCAGTCACACGATGTAGTCCCGCGCGGCGCGAACCGTGCCGCCGCTCTCGAACTTTAGGCCAATGCCATGAACGAAGCCCTGATCAGAACGATATTCGGACGGCTCACGCTCGACTCCCTTCCGTTCCACGAGCCGATCGTGCTCTGGACCTTCATTGTCGTCGCCGTGCTGGGCCTCGCGGTGCTGGGTGCGATCACGTACTTCAAGCTCTGGGGCTATCTGTGGAAGGAGTGGTTCACCAGCGTCGACCACAAGAAGATCGGCATCATGTACCTGGTGCTCGGCATCGTCATGCTGCTGCGCGGCTTCTCCGACGCGCTGATGATGCGCGGCCAGCAGGCGATTTCGTTCGGCGCCAACGAGGGCTATCTGCCGCCCGAGCACTACGACCAGATCTTCAGCGCCCACGGCACAATCATGATCTTTTTCGTGGCGATCCCGCTGGTCGTGGGCCTCGTCAACTTCGTGATGCCGCTGCAGATCGGCGCGCGCGACGTGGCGTTCCCGTTCCTCAACAACCTGAGCTTCTGGCTCACCGTCGCCGGCGCGATCCTGGTGATGGCCTCGCTCTTTGTGGGCGAGTTCGCGCGCACCGGCTGGCTGTCCTACGTGCCGCTGGCCGAGCGGCAATACAGCCCCGATACGGGCGTGGACTACTATTTGTGGTCGCTCGAGATCGCCGGCATCGGCACGACGCTGTCGTCGATCAACATGGTGGCGACGATCATCAAGATGCGTGCCCCCGGCATGACCATGATGAAGATGCCGGTGTTCACCTGGACGGCGCTGTGCAGCAACGTGCTGGCGATCGCGGTGTTCCCGATCCTCACCGCCGCCTTCGGCTTGCTGCTGCTCGACCGCTACGTTGGAACGAATTTCTTCACCAACGACAACGGCGGCAATCCGATGATGTACTGGAACCTCGTCTGGATGTGGGGACATCCGGAGGTCTATGTGCTCATCCTGCCGGTGTTCGGCATCTACTCGGAGATCACCTCGACCTTCACCGGCAAGCGGCTATTCGGCTATTCGTCGATGGTCTATGCCACCGTGGTGATCACCATCCTGTCGTACCTGGTGTGGCTGCACCACTTCTTCACCATGGGCTCGGGCGCCGACGTCAACTCGTTCTTCGGTATCGCGACGATGGTGATCGCCATCCCGACCGGCGCCAAAATCTTCAACTGGCTGTTCACGATGTATCGCGGCTCGATCCGCTTCGAGATTCCGATGATGTGGGTCGTCGCCTTCATGCTGACCTTCGTGGTGGGCGGCATGACCGGTGTGCTGCTCGCTATTCCGCCCGCCGATTTCGTGCTGCACAACTCGCTGTTCCTCGTAGCGCACTTCCACAACGTCATCATCGGCGGCGTGGTGTTCGGCCTGTTCGCGGGGATGTACTACTGGTTCCCCAAAGCCTTCGGCTTCAAGCTCGATCCGTTCTGGAGCAAGGTCGCCTTCTGGGGCTGGGTGGTCGGCTACTGGCTGGCCTGGACGCCGATCTACATCGTCGGGTTGATGGGGGTGCCGCGGCGCGTCAACCACATCGACGACGTGTCGCTGCAGCCCTGGTTCGTGCTGGCGGCCATTGGTGCGGTGATCATCCTCATCGGCATCCTCGGTTTCGTGATGAGCATCGTCATGGCCATCGTGAAGCGCGCTGAGCTCAAGGATACGACCGGCGATCCGTGGGACGGCCGGACGCTCGAATGGTCGACCTCGTCGCCGCCACCGGCCTACAATTTTGCCTTCACCCCGGTGATCCACGGCCTCGATGCCTGGTACGACATGAAGAGTCGCGGCTACCAGCGGCCGCTCGGCGGCTACCGGCCCATCCATATGCCGCGCAACACGGCGGCCGGCGTGATCCTGTCGGGGCTGGCCTTCATCTTCGGTTTCGCCATGATCTGGTACATCTGGTGGCTCGCTGCGTTGAGCCTGATTGGCCTGTTCGTCGTCGGCATCGGGCACACCTTCAACTACAACCGCGACTACTTCATCCAGCCCGATGAGGTGGCGCGCATCGAAGGCGCCCGATCCGAGGTCCTCGGCAGGGCGACAGGAGCGTGAGCATGGCGACGACCGAACTGAGCCCCGCCGACGCCGACGTCACCTGGCACCTCGCCGAGCAGGAGCATCACGATCACGGCGGCAACGGCGCCACCATGATCGGCTTCTGGATTTACCTGATGAGCGACGCGCTGATCTTTGCGGCGCTGTTTGCAACGTTCGGCGTGCTGAGCATGGCCTATGCCGGCGGGCCGGGGCCGCGGCAGGTCTTCGAGTTGCCGCTGGTCGCGGTGAACACCGGCCTGCTGCTGGTCTCGTCGCTGACCTACGGGCTGGGCATGCTGGCGATGGAGCGGGACCAGACCAGCCGCGTGCAGATCTGGCTGGTGGTCACAGCGCTCTTTGGCCTCGGCTTCATCGGCATCGAGCTCTACGAGTTCAGCCATCTGATCGCCGAGGGCTCGGGGCCGCAGCGGAGCGCCTTCCTCTCGGCCTTCTTTGCGCTCGTCGGCACGCATGGTGCGCACGTTACCTTCGGCCTCATCTGGATCGCCGTGATGCTGGTCCAGGTCGGCATGCGCGGGCTGATCCTCGAGAACAAGCGCCGCCTGATGTGCCTTTCGATGTTCTGGCACTTCCTCGACATCATCTGGATCGGCGTCTTCACCTTCGTCTACCTGTTTGGAGTGATTCGATGAGCGCCTCCGACGCCAACCTCGACCCGGCCCTCCACAGTCACGGCGATACGCACGGGCACGGCTCGACCCGCGGCTACATCATCGGCTTTGTGCTGTCGGTGGTGCTGACGGCCGTCCCGTTCTGGCTGGTGATGGCCGGCGTGCTGTCGAGCATGGTCGCCACGGCGCTGATCATCTTCGGGCTGGCGCTGGTGCAGATCCTGGTTCATGTGGTGTTCTTCCTGCACCTCGACACGCGCTCGGAAGGCGGCTGGACGCTGATTGCCTTCATCTTCACCGCAGTCATCGTCGCCATCGCGATCGCCGGCTCGATCTGGATCATGTACCACCTCAACACCAACATGATGCCGATGCCGCCCGGCACGATGTCCGACGGGATGTAGCCCTGCCCACAAAGCGCATCGCGCTCCTAGCCTTCGCGCTGTTGGCGGCGATCGGCTTTGCCGCGCTCGGCGCGTGGCAGCTCGAGCGGCTGAACTGGAAGCTCGACCTGATCGCGACCGTCGATGCACGCGTCAAGGCGCCGGCCTCGGCGCTGCCGCCGCCGGACGACTGGCCGACGGTCAACGCCACCGAGGACGAGTACAAGCATGTCGTGGTGACGGGCCAGCTGCTCAACCGTTGCGAAACGCTGGTGCAGGCGCTCACCGAGCTTGGCGGCGGCTATTGGGTAATGACGCCGCTGCAGACGGCACAGGGGACAGTGTTGGTCAATCGCGGTTTTGTGCCGAGCGACAAGCGCGACCCCGCGACGCGCGCCACAGCGGAGCCGGAGGGATCGGTGACCGTCACGGGGCTGCTGCGCATGAGCGAGCCCGGCGGCGGCTTCCTGCGCCCCAACGACCCAAAGGACGGCCGCTGGTACTCGCGCGACGTGGCCGAGATCGCGGGCGCCTGCGGCCTCGACAATGTGGCACCGTTCTTCGTCGATGCCGATGCGACGCCCAATCCCGGCGGCTACCCGGTTGGCGGGCTGACGGTAATCAATTTCAGCAACAACCACTTCGTTTACGCGCTAACCTGGTTCGGCCTGGCGCTGCTCAGCGCCGCTGGATCGATCCTCGTGCTGCGCTCGGCAAAGTTTCCCTGATGGACACCCCGCTCCTCGCCTTGACCCGCCGGCCCGTCCGTCCGGCTGATCTGCGGCCGGACGAAGCGACCACGGCCGAGAACATGCGCCAGCTCGTGCAGCTGCGCTGGATCGCCGTGGCGGGGCAACTTGCGACCATCGTGGGTGTGGTCTGGGTGATCGGCGTGCCGCTGCCGGCTCTGCCGATGCTGGGCATGGTGGGGCTGCTGGCGGCGGTCAACCTGCTGGTCACCCTGGCGCTGCCGCGTTACCGCATCACCAACACCGAAATCCTGCTGGCGCTGCTCTTCGACGTCGCGGTGCTCTCCGTGCAGCTCTATCTGAGCGGGGGAGTCACCAATCCCTTCATCTCACTCTACCTGCTCCAGGTGGTCCTGGGGGCAATCCTGCTGCAGACGTGGTCGGCGTGGCTACTGGTGGCTGTCAGCGGGCTCTGCGTCGCGATCCTCAGCGTCCGCCACCTGCCGCTCGCCTATCCGCCGACACTGTTGCCGTGGGTCGGCGACCTCAACACCGTCGGCAGCTGGCTGAGCTTTGCGCTGGTGGCGGTGCTGCTGGTGCTGTTCGTGACCCGCATCAGCCGCAACCTGCAATTGCGTGACGCCCATCTTTCAGAGATGCGGCAGCGCTCGGCGGAAGAGGACAGCATCGTCCGCATGGGCTTGTTTGCTTCGGGCGCTGCACACGAGCTTGGAACGCCGCTCGCAACGCTGTCGGTCATTCTCGGCGACTGGCGCCGCATGCCCAAGGTCGCCGATGATCCAGAGCTGATGGCCGACCTCGCCGACATGCAGGACGAGGTGCAGCGCTGCAAGGCCATCGTCTCGGATATCCTGCGATCAGCCGGCCAGCCGCGCGGCGAGGAGCTCGCGAGCATCGCCGTAGATGCGTTCCTCGACGACGTGGTGAGCATGTGGGCGACAACGCACGGCGACGCCGGGCTCGAGGTTCGGCGCGACCGGACAGCAGGAGTGGCGATGATTGCCGACCGGGCGCTGCGCCAGGCAATCTGGAACCTGCTCGACAACGCCGCCGAGGTCTCGCCGCACTGGATCGGCCTGACGGCGGCGCGCGGCAAGGACGAGCTCGTCTTGACGATTGCCGACCGCGGTCCCGGGTTCGATGCGGCGGCGCTCGCAGCGTTCGGCAAGCCGCAGTCGTCCCGCAAGGGCCCTGGCCATGGTGTTGGGTTGTTTCTGGTGTGGAACGTGATGCGCCGCTTGCAGGGGCGCGCCGAGGCTCGCAATCTCGACGGCGGTGGCGCCGAGGTGACGCTCTATCTGCCGCTCGCGGCGGACCAGTCGGAAGGAGCCTAGATGGCGGATGAGCAGCCCTTCCTCGTCATCGTCGAGGATGACACCAAGTTCGCCGCCACCCTGCAGCGTTCGTTCGAACGGCGCGGCTACCGGGTTGCGCAGGTCCATAATCTCGATGGGCTTGAGGGCCTGCTTACGCGCGAGACTCCAGGCTATGCCGTGGTCGACCTCAAGCTCGGCACGACCTCGGGGCTGGTGTGCGTGCAAGCCCTTCACGAGCACGATGCGTCGACCCTCATCGTTGTGCTCACCGGGCACGCGAGCATCGCCACCGCGGTGGAGTCGATCAAGCTCGGTGCCTCGCACTATCTCGTCAAGCCGTCCAACACCGACGATATCGAGGCAGCCTTCAATCGCGCGCAGGGAGATGTAGGCGCCCCGATCTCGGATCGGTCGACCTCGCTCAAGACGCTCGAATGGGAGCGTATCAACGAGATGCTGGTCGAGACCGACTTCAACATCTCCGAAGCCGCGCGCCGCCTCGGCATGCATCGGCGTACGCTGGCGCGCAAGCTCGAGAAGCGACGCATTACCTGAATAGCGTTCTAGAGGACCGCTGGAATAACCGCGCGGCGGTCCCTGGGGTAGTCGGCAAAGGTCCGGCGGTACCAGGCGTGATGGCTGATGGCCCGCGGGATGAGGTTGGCGGCCGTCCAGACGGCAAAGCTCAGGGCGGGCAAGTTCCAGCACATGATCGCAAAGCCCCACCACTCAATGATCTCGCCCATGAGGTTGGGAGACGAAACCAATTCGAACAGGCCGCCGCGCGGGATCGAGTAGCCCTGCTTGCCGCCGGCGCGGAGGCCAATGAGCCGGTTGTCGGACCACAGGTTTACCCCGGCCCCGATGACGAACACCGCGAGTCCGACGATGAAGCGGGGATCGCCGAGCCAGCTCTGCGGATAGACGTCACCGAGCCAACCCAGATAGAGCCCGTTGAGCCCGGCGTTCACGATGTTGAACAGCACGGCGCTGCCGACGATCGCGACCGGCATCGTTTTGCCTTTGGTGTGCGTCCGCCACGGGAAGATCAGGCTGCGGTTGATGTAGTGCAGGGTCCAGAGTGCAAAGAACACCCACATCGGCGTGGTCTTCACGTTGGGGCCGGCCAGGAACAATCCGGCGAAGATCACCAGCGAAACCAGCTCCATCAGGAACCAGCCGAGCTGGTTGGACATCGACGGCCCCCAGTCGGTACGGCTGTGCCGGCCATAGGGCGCGGTGGTCCTGAGCTGCATCGGGATCAGCGCCAGGGCGAGAAGGGTCCAGACGATCGCAACGATATTGAGGGCGGTCATGGCAAGCTCCGGCGGCGTCCGATGCGGTCGCGACGATCCCCGAAATACCCGGGATTGTCCATCGGTGCGCAGCGCCCGGCTTGCAGGCAGCTGAGCCGGTGCATGACCATGGAACGTGTGACCCTGAACAAGCGCCCGGGCCGACGTTGGTTGCCAATAACAGTTGCAGGACCAGCTTTGGGTGAACTGATGGCAGCTAATCTCGAACCAGGCCACGCGCCTTGGCCAGAAATCTCTCACCGATGTCTCTGGCCGTTCGAAGCGGTGACGACGGATCAAGATTGACCAGCTCTTGCTGGACGCCGACCAACCGCGCCTCGACGTCGCCCAGCCTCACCATCACTTCTTCGCTCTCGAAGCGGACCTCGAGGCTCCGTGAACGGGTGAACGGCCGAACGCGCTCGCCCACGGTTCGCAGTTGCACCAGTCCGAGCTCAACCTCCATTTGCACGGCGGCTCTCCCCGTCGGGCTCCGTTTGAGCGGCTCCATGCACCGCAGGGCGAATTCCCAACGCAGGATAGTCTGGTGCGCCAAAATGAAGAGTAGCCGCGGATCCTCCTTGACCTTTGGCTTACGGCGCTTTTCCGAGGGTCTCGGCTTCGCGGCGATCCTGACGACTTTGTAGCCTGCCGGCCTTTCGGTCGAGGCTGCCGTGTTTTCTACGGCGACTACAGACGGATGCGAGTTACTCATGAACAATACTCTTGGGCATCGAAATTGAGGCAACCGCCGGAAAGCGCCCAAAATGAGGTGTTCCGCGAGGGGGGCCGAGCGACCTGGCCCCCGGGGCGGACCGAGGGCAACCGAACCACGCAAATCGGCCTTTGAGAAACCGGCCAAGTTACTCTCTCGATAACCGCCGAATCGGCCTCTCAGGTGCGGTCGTCGGGATACTATTCCGAGCTAAGGCTCGGACACTTCGCTAGAATAGCGCTCGGAGCGATTTCGCCTGCAGAATCAGCCGACTAGGTGGCGGTGCTTGTAGTCTGCTGCGAACCTGTCTCAGATGTTTCCACCGGGATTAATCTGCTCTTGATCCGTGGCCTTTTGCGCCAATGTCCATTCGTAGGGCGTCTGAGACGTTGCGACGCCCTCGTCGGTATACGGCGACCAGAGTCGAAGATCCTGAAATCGCGAGAAGTACTTCACCCTGCCCTGCACCGCAGGGTCCTCGGGCTCGGCGAAGGTAATTTCGGCATTTCGTACCGTTAGGTCGAGTCCATGCGCACCGATCAATGCGTCGATCATTCCTATCCGGTCTTTCAGCCAATGGATCATTACAGACACCTGGTCGGCTTGGTCGACTTCCAGCGTCTCGAGGTACGCAAGGACCGCGACAAACTTTGCTTTGTTGGTGAGCTGAGAATGTATCGCGTCAATGAACGCTTCGCGCTCCTTCTGGCGCGAGGCAAAGGCTTCCTGTAGGCGACGACGTGTTTCGGCCTCCTGTCGGCGCCTGCGATCCTCTTCTTCCTTACGGCGAGTTTCCTGAATCAGGGCCGCATGGCCCGCCATATTGACCAGGATCTCGGGGATCATATTTTCCAGCCGCTGCGTGCGCCCGTCCGCGAACTTGCGCCTGAGTCCGCCGTAGGGGTTCACATTGATCAGAAGTGCTAAGCGCCCGGACGGAACGTGGTCGTACTTGCGAACGCGTGGCGCCCAGCCCCACCGTTCGTGCTCTGCTAGTAACCGCCTGTCCTCAGCTGTCTGGACGTGTGGAGTTTTCTCAGTCTGCTCCTCGACGGCGAAAGCGATCTGCTCACCTTCGACGATCATTACGAGCCCATCGTCTCCAGGGCGAGGCGCAAATCCTTGGCCATTGGCCGAGGCGAATAGTCTGGCGAGGAAGGCAAGGCTGCGCTCGACAGATTCCGCGGCGACCGTGAGAGAAACAAGGTCCTTTCCGGAAATCGACGAGAACCCAGCCTCGTCGGGCAGTGCTTTGGAAATTGCTCGCCTCGTCGAGGCCAGAATCTTCGGTTCGGGCACGTCCTCGAGGCTGGGATCAGCTTCCGGAGCCAACCGGGCGCGTGCAGTGTTTTCTGCCTCCACCACCGACTGAGGAAGGGTCGGAACGATGACTCCTACAATGTGCACGGTTTCGAGATTGGGTGAGCTTGCTGGTGGAAGAGCGGGCTTGGCGGCAACCGCCTTGCCGTACTGTAATTTCGCCCAATACCCCCGGTCGGGGGTCGGGATCTCATGCCTCGTGCAGGTCTTCTTGAGTGCGGTGCTGGTCACTCCATAGTCCGCAGCAACCTTCGTCATCGGCCGCGACCAGATTTGGTTGTAGAGTTCGGTCCGCGTGGTGTTCATCTCGAGTCTCCTCGTTCACCATGCGACACTCTTATCATTGCCGGCGACTTCGCTCATATTGCTCCAACTCACCTGGATTGCCGGTGATCACAGCAGCGGGACTCGAGGCGGGGGTT
>JBQCIY010000229.1:0-7469 GCA_051953275.1 Devosia sp.
GCTCCGGCAGCCCCTCCATCGCCGTCTGCGGCGCCAGCCCCGGCACGCGGACATAGCGCTCGAGCCGGGTTCGCCGCGGCACCGCCGGGAACAGCTCCTTTTTCGCCGACACCACGATCACCCCGGCAAAGGCTGGCCCGAACAGCCTCAGGAACCGCTCGAAGAAACGCGCCAGCTTCAGCGCCAGCCGGTGCCCCGAGGGCGGCAGGTACAGTGCTTCGCGCCAGGCGATCGGCACGAAGCTGTGGTCGCGCAGCAGCTTTTCTACCTGTGTGCGGCTGAACGGATTGCCGTCGCCGAACGGCGTATTGTCGAGCGCCGCCCAGAGCCCCCGCCGCCGCGGCACCACCACGATCAGCTTGGCATTCGGCGCCGCCACCCGCCACAGTTCGCGCATCAGCTCCTCGGCGTCCGACACGTGCTCGAACGCATGCACCGCGAGGATCAGGTCCACGGCCGCGTCGGTGAGCGGCATTTCGAGCGGATCGCACATCACCGTGTGCGACGGCCCTTCGCGCGGCCACGCCGAAGACCCCTGTCGCGCCGGCATGAACGCCAGCACCCGCTCGGCCTTGTCCAGCGTGAACCGCAGATAGGGCGTCGCGAACCCCAGCCCCAGGATGCGCCGCCGCTCCACCGGCCCGGCGAGCCGGATGATCTCCTCGCGCAGCAGCGCGCGGGAGATCTTTCCCAACGGAGATTTGTAGAAGCCGATCAGGCGTTTGACGTCGACGGACATGGCTTTGGCGGGGCTGAGAGGCTAGAAGGTGTGCCTGGTTGAATCGCGTGGAGCTGCAGAAATTGGCCGTTCTGGTCGATGTGTTTTTGTGCCGGACCGACAATTACGGCTATCTCGTGCATGACGTCGAGACCCGCAAGACCGCGGCGATCGATGCACCCGACGCCGCCGCCATCAAGGTTGCGCTCAACAACCGCGGCTGGACCCTCACCGACGTGCTCGTCACCCATCACCACCGCGACCACGTCGAAGGCCTGCCGGTCCTCAAGTCCGATTTCGACGTCACCGTCACCGGCCCCCGCATCGAGGCCGAAAAGATCCTCGGTCTCGACGTCATGGTGGCCCCCGGCGATACCGTCTCGGTAGGCGCCACCTCCTTTGCGGTGCTGGCCACGCCCGGCCACACGCTCGGCCACATCGCTTACCACAACGCCGCCGACCGCCACGTCTTTACCGGCGACGCCCTGTTCTCGATGGGCTGCGGCAAGATGCTGGAAGGCAAGCCCGGCCCGATGTGGGACGGCCTGAGGCTGCTGCGCGCGCTGCCCGAGGACACCTTGATGTTCTGCGGCCACGAATACTCGGCCAACAATGCCCGCTTCGCCCTCAGCGTCGATCCCAAAAACGCCGCGCTCAACATCCGCGCCTCCGAGGTCAATCGCATGCGGGCCGAAAACCGCTACACCGTGCCGGTCAGCATCGGCATGGAAAAGCGGACCAATCCGTTCCTGCGTGCCGACAAGCCGGAGATGGCCAAAGCCATGGGCCTCGACCCGGATGTCGATGCCTCCTCGGTCTTTGCCGCCTTGCGCGCCGCCAAGGACAGCTTCGGTTGACCCGGCGCGATTAACCACCCGCCGCGAAACCGTCCCAAAAGATTAACAAGAGGTTGCGAACTGGCACGCCCGTTGCGACGTTGCCTGCAAGACCGGCCGTCTTGTTGTTCCATTTTGAAACAACTGCGCCGGATCGACACAAAGGCCGCACCTCATGCGCCACATCGATACGCTTCGGGGCCAGCTGCCCGTTCCGACCGGAACGGCCTCGCAGTTCTCCTGCTATCGCGGCGCCCCCAAGGCTGCGTTCCTCAGCCAGCTCATCGCCGAGCGCCATCACCTCGCGACCCAGCGTGCCCGCCGCCAGGCCCCCGTCGCCGAGGCGCTGCGCACCTACGACGCCGGCGGCAAGATCGCCGACCGCCGCCTCCCCCCGGGCTATCGGATGTCGGTGGACGTCTAAGCCTGCTGTTCAATCCCCGAAGCCGCCCCGCAAGAAGACTCCTCCAGGGCGCTACAAGGACTCGATGGAGTAAAGCCGACGGCTTTACTCCATCGTCACGTCGCGGCCGGCGCCGGTGATCGAGATCGAGAAGCCCGCGACCACGTCGACCAGGCTCATCGCCATCAACAGGAAGAACACCGAGCTGGCCGCCACCCCGGCCAGGATGAACTCGACCAGGAACACGATGAACAGCGCCGTCGACAGCATGTGCTCGACCAGCGACGAGCGCCCGGTGTTGGTGGACTTCAGCACTTCGAAGAACAGGCAGATGAGCCCGATCACCAGCATCAGGTCGCCCCAGGTCAGCGACCATTCGGTACCCGACACCATGCGCACCTGGAACAGCTGTTGCGCCCAGCCCTGCGGCTGTCCGCCGAACATGGTGAAGCCGAGAATATTGAACAGCAGGAATGGGATGACCAGCAGCGGCGGGATGAACGGGCCGCGGCGCCGCCGCAATCCGGCAGCCGCGGCAGGTGGCACGATCACGGTCTCGCTCATCTGGAACTCCCTCCGTTTGGCGGCGCGACAATGGCAAAGAGCGCCCGGCTTCGCCAGCCCCTCCTTGCGCGCTGCCCACCGCGGTACGATATGCTGCCGTAATTCAGGAGGCGACCATGTCCGACCCCAACACCACCAGGTCCCCGAGCCCCGATCCGGCCGCTCCCGGCACGGGCTACACCGGCAACTGGCGCGACCAGCGCCGCGCCGAGCGTCGCGCCCGCCGCGCTGCCTGGCGCAGCGGCGGCCATCCCGGCTGGGGTGGCCTGCCGATGGGCGGCTTCATTGTGCTCGTCATCGGTGTCGTGCTGCTCGCCGGCAATCTCGGCTACAGCGTGCCGCACAACTGGTGGGCGATCCTCATCCTCATCCCCGCCGTCGCCGCGCTGGTCAACGCTATCCGCTTCTACCGCGCCGAAGGCCAGAGTCCGCGCGTCATGGGCTCCGCCATCGGCGGCCTCGTGATGCTCGCTCTCGCCCTCGCGCTGTTCTTCGACGTTGGTCTCGGCCTGTTCTGGCCGGTCGTCGTCATCGTCGTCGGCGCCGCCATCATCGCCCGCAGCATGTGGCGCTAACCAGAGCTTACACCTTCAGCGGCCCGACCATCTTTTCGGGCCGCACTTCCGCGTCGAACTCCTCGCCCGTCAAGAGGCCGAGCTCGATCGCGCTCTCGCGCAGCGTCGTGCCTTTCTTGTGCGCGTTCTTCGCAATCTTGGCGGCGTTGTCGTAGCCGATCTTGCGGTTGAGCGCAGTGACCAGCATCAGCGACTGGTCGACCAGCTGCTTGATCCGTGCGCGGTTGGGTTCGATGCCGATGGCGCAGTGGTCGTTGAAGCTCTTGGCCGCGTCCGCGATGAGCCGCACTTCCATCAGGAAATTGTAGGCGATCACCGGCTTGAACACGTTGAGCTCGAAATTGCCCTGGCTCGCCGCAAAGCCGATCGCCGCGTCGTTGCCCATCACCTGCGCAACCACCATCGTCAGCGCTTCCGACTGCGTCGGGTTGACCTTGCCCGGCATGATCGAGCTGCCCGGCTCGTTTTCTGGAATGCTGATCTCCCCCAGTCCCGAACGCGGGCCCGAGGCCAGCCAGCGCACGTCGTTGGCGATCTTCATCAGCGCCACCGCAAGCTGCTTCAGCGCGCCGGACGTGCCGACGAACGCATCGTGCCCGGCCATCACCGCATACTTGTTGGGCGCCGTGACGAACGGCCGGCCGGTGAGCCGCGCCACCTCCGCTGCCACCGCTTCGGCATAGCCCTGCGGCGCGTTGAGCCCGGTGCCCACCGCCGTGCCGCCCAGCGCCAGCTCGTAGAGCTGCGGCAGCGTCGCCTTGATCGCATCGAGCGCATGGTCGAGCTGGCTCACCCAGCCGCTCATCTCCTGCCCCAGCGTCAGCGGCGTTGCATCCATCAGGTGCGTGCGCCCGATCTTGACCACGTCCATGAACTGCTTGGATTTGTCGTGCAGCGTCGTGCGGAGCAGCCGCACGCGCTCGAACAGATAGCCCTCGAGCGCCTCGACCGCCGCAATGTGCATCGCCGTCGGATAGGTGTCGTTCGACGACTGGCTCATGTTGACGTGGTCGTTGGGATGGATCGGCTTCTTCGACCCCATCGTCCCGCCGCTGAGCTCGATCGCGCGGTTCGAGATCACCTCGTTGACGTTCATGTTGGACTGCGTGCCCGAACCGGTCTGCCACACCACCAGCGGGAAGTGGTCCTTGAGCTTGCCGGCGATCACCTCGTCGGCCGCCGTGACGATCAGGTCGCGGGTCTTCTCGTCCATCAGCCCGAGCTTGTGGTTGGCGATGGCCGAGGCCTTCTTGAGGAGGCCGAAGGCGCGGATGATCTCGTCGGGCATTTTCTGCCCGCCGATGTCGAAGTTGGCGAGGCTGCGCGCCGTCTGTGCGCCGTAATACTTGTCCGCCGGCACGTTGATGGTGCCCATCGAGTCCGATTCAGTGCGCATCGACGTCATTGATTTTCACCCAAAGCAACTTGAAGCACGTCCGTAACCTCATCTTGAGGCACGAGCGCAGCGAGCCCCGAAGGGCAAAGCAAACGGCCAGCCCTTGTGGGACTGGCCGTGACAGAACTCAATAGTTCCGAGCCCGCGGCCCTCAGGCCTTCTTGGGCTCGAGGATCTGCTTGCCGCGATACATGCCGGTCTTGAGGTCGACATGGTGCGGGCGGCGCAGCTCGCCCGAATCCTTGTCCTCGACATAGGCCGGGGCGGTCAGGGCATCGGCGGAGCGGCGGAACCCGCGCTTCATCGGCGAGGTCTTGCGCTTTGGAACGGCCATTTCGGTCTCCGTAAATCTCGTTTGTTCGCCGGACATGCCGACGGCGACAGCTCGGGTCTGCCGGAAAGTTGGCGGCTCTATAGAGAACAATTCCCGCCTTGGCTACCCCATTTTGGGCATGTCCGGCCGCGATTGGCCTTTTCGGCCGGCCGTGCCCCGGACATCCCGCCTTTACCACATCTCGATCCCGTGTTTGCGCCGCCGCCCGCGTCGTGTCAGGCAACCCGGGCGACCGGATTGCGAAACCCGGAGGAATGCCCATGGCCGATGCGGCGGCCGACTACGATCTCATCGTCATCGGCGGGGGCCTCGCCGGCACCGCTGCGGCCGTCGCTGCGCACCGGCAGGGCCGCTCCGTCGTCCTGGTCTCGGCCCGTGACCGCCACCCACCGGATTTTCGCGGCGAAAAGCTGGGCGAAGCGCAGATGCGCCTCTTCGACCGCACCGGCCTCGGCCCCGCCGCCCGCGCCCACGCCACCGCGTTCGACGGCGCCTGGTCCTACCGCTTCAATCGTCTGGCCGAACGCAGCAGCGAGCGCGAATACGGCAGCGATTATGCCGCGCTCGTCAACGCCCTGCGCGACGCCATCCCGCCCGCTCTCCGGCACGTTACGGCGCGCGTGACCGCCCTCGCGACCGGCCCGGACCGCCAGCGCGTCACCCTCGCCGACGGGACCGAGCTCACCGGCCGGCTGCTCGTCCTCGCCACCGGGCTCGGCGACAGCCTGCTGCGCATGGCCGGGATCGCCCGCCGCGACATCAGCCGCCAGCATTCGCTCTCGCTCGGCTTCGATCTTGCCCGGCCCGCCGCCGGTTTTCCCTTCGCCTCCATGGTCTGGAGCCGCGAGGCGGGAGACCCCCGGCTCTGCTATCTCACGCTTTTTCCCATCGGCACCACGATGCGGGGCAATCTCTTCACCTACCGGCCGCTCGACGATGCCTGGATCGGTGGCTTCCGCACCGATCCGGCGCGCGCCCTGCGCACGGCCATGCCCCGCCTCGAGGCGGCCGTCGGTCGCGTGGACGTTGCCGGCAAGGCGGTGGTGCGGCCCATCGACCTCGTCGAAGCCGTCTCGCCCGCGCGCGACGGCCTCGTCCTTCTCGGCGATGCCGCCTCGGTCGTCTGTCCGACCACCGGCAAGGGCATGGCCAAGGCGCTCACCGACGCCGACGTTCTCGTCAATACCTGGCTGCCGCGCTGGCTCGAAACGCCGGGCATGGGGATCGACAAGATCAGCGCCTTCTACGCCGACCCGGTCAAGGTCGCGCTCGATCGCGGCGCCATGCGAGAGAGTCTTGCGAGCCGCAACATCAGCCTGGGGCAAAGCTCGTACTGGCGTCTGCGGCGCCTCGCCAGCGTCACGCGCCTCCATTGGCGGGATCGCGCCGCCGAGCCGATCCCCGCCATGGCGATCGCCTCCTAGCCCGGCCGGCCGATTTACAGTACCAAGCGGCCGCAACTCCCGGGTGGCCGATGACCTCTTTCGACGACACATTGCGGACCAATGCGGCAGAGATCGAGCGCGCCCTCGAAACCCTGCTCGACACGGAACGGCTCAACGACCCCGACCTGCCGCCCGGCCGGCTGGTTGCCGCCATGCGGCACGGCACGCTCAACGGCGGCAAGCGCCTCCGCCCGCTGCTCTTGCGCGAGACCGCTTCGATGCTCGGCGTCGCCTCCGAGCTCAGCCTCGCCGCCGCCGTCTCGGTCGAGCTCATCCACTGCTATTCGCTGATCCACGACGACCTGCCGGCCATGGACGACGACGATCTCCGCCGCGGCCGCCCCACCGTCCACAAGGCTTACGACGAGGCGACGGCGATCCTCGCCGGCGACGCGCTGCTGACCCTGAGCTTCGCCCATCTGGGCGAGCACGGGGCCCAGGACGCCGCCATCCGCGCCCGCCTCGTCGTCGAGCTTGCGACCGGCGCCGGCGTGGGCGGCATGGTCGGCGGCCAGATGCGCGACATCGAGGGCGAGACCACGACGCTCGGCCGGCTCGACATCGCCCGCCTGCAGGCCATGAAGACCGGCGCCCTGATCCGCGCCGCGATCCGCATGGGCGCCATCCTCGGCGGCGCCGACCGCGATGCCCTCGGCCACCTCACGGCCTATGCCGAAGCCGCCGGCCGCGCCTTCCAGCTCGCCGACGACCTGCTCGACGTCACCGCCTCGCCCGAAGCCATGGGCAAGGCCACCGGCAAGGACGCCGCCCGCAACAAGCAGACCCTGGTGTCCGTGCTCGGCGTCGACACCGCCCGCCGGCACCTCGGCGACATCGTCCACGACGCCATCACCGCCCTCACCCCCTTCGGCCCCGAAGCCGACCCCCTCCGCGCTGCCGCCCGCTACGTCGCCACCCGGGAAAATTGAATGAGCCTCGATACCGTCCGGGCCGACCTCGCGGTCCGCGCCCCCGATCTCACCGTCATGGTCACCCCCGACTCGACCGCGACCGTCGATCTCGCCGCGGCGGTTCACGGCGTGGCGCCCGGACAGATCGCCAAGACCCTCGCCATTCGCGTCGGCGAGCGCGAATTCCTGCTGGTGACCCGCGGCGATGCCCGCCTCAGCAACCAGAAGGCCAAGGCCGCCTTCGGCGGCCGCCCCCGCATGCTCGGCCCCGAGGACGTGCTGCGGCT
>JBQCIY010000230.1:0-2001 GCA_051953275.1 Devosia sp.
CAATCGCGGCCAGGAGACGGACCCGAGACGCACCGTCCGCGGCGCGGTCTATTCGCTCGACGACAGGTTCGGCCGGGCAAACTGTCTCTGCAAGAGCAAAATGGCCGGGCATTGCCCGGCCATTGCGCACGCCAGATCGACGAACCTCAGCCGCGGAACGGCCGCTTGTCCCGCCGGCGATCGTGCGCCGGCTGATAGGCGACGCGGCAGTGATATTAGCAATAGGGCAGCTCGTTCGCCGTATCGCCGCCGCAGAAGAAGAAGTCGCCGCCGCCCGGATCGCCGACCGGCCACCGGCACGTGTGCTCGTTGAGCTGGAGCAGCGTCTTGCGCTGTTCGACCGGAATCTCGAGCAACTCGGGCTCGGGCTCCATCTCGTAATCGTAGGCCAGCGCCGTATTGCCGCGAATCTGCGGCCGCGACACGCGCAGCATGTGGCCCGAGGTGCGCGCCTTGCGCGGCCGCGGCGCCGCCGAGGACGGACTCTTGGCCCGGCCGGACAGGCCCAGCCGGTGCACCTTGCCGATCACCGCGTTGCGGGTAATGCCGCCGAGCTCCGCGGCGATCTGGCTGGCCGACAGCCCGTCGGACCACAGCTTCTTGAGGAGTTCGACCCGTTCATCGGTCCAGCTCATGGGTTCGTGGCCTCCCAGCCCCTCGAGTGAATCCATCCCCGTTCGCCGGGCGCCTTTTCAGGCACCTGAACGCAAACTCTGTAAGGAATGAACCCGAAATCTCGTTTATCGGTACGACATCTCGTACCGTCTGATCCAAAAGTTACACTAGCGCTTGACTCAGGCGCAAGCTTTTGCAATCGCCCGGACGTCAGCTACCAACAGGTTTTCCTTTAGAATCCGCACTTGCGGCATAATTGAGTCGCCGAATCGGTTCCCTGGCACCGGTTGACCCGACACGGCACCGCTCCTAGAATGCTAAAAGTGCCGCCCGGCGAGGCGGCACAATTCTTTTCGGGGCCGCGCGTGATCCCGAAAAGCCAAGGCCCCAAGGCGCCTTAGCGCTCAAAAGGGCCGATTGCCGCCTTTTCCGCGCGCAGACGAACAGCGCCAGTTGAGACCCATGCCCGTAAGCTCGCACGTTTTGCCGACCTATGCGCGCGTCGACCTCGCCTTCGAGCGGGGCGAGGGCGCCTGGCTCTATACGGCGTCGGGCGAGCGCTATCTCGACCTCACCTCGGGCGTCGCGACGAACGCGCTCGGCCATGCGCATCCGGCGCTGGTGGCGGCGCTCACCGAGCAGGCGCACAAGGTCTGGCACGTCTCCAACCTCTATCGCATTCCGGGCGCCGAAAAGCTCGCCGACCGGCTGTGCGCGGCTTCATTCGCCGACGTCGTCTTCTTCTGCAACTCCGGCACCGAGGCCCTCGAGGGCGCCATCAAAATGGCGCGCAAGTATCACGCTGCGAACGGTCATCCGGAGAAGTTCCGCATCGTCACCTTCGAGGGCGCGTTCCACGGCCGCACGCTCGGCGCGCTGGCCGCGACCGGCAACAAGAAATATCTCGATGGCTTCGGCCCGCCGGTCGAAGGTTTCGACCAGGTCGCCTATGGCGACATCGAGGCGGTGAAGAAGGCGGTGACGCCCGAGACCGGCGCGATCCTGATCGAACCGGTGATGGGCGAAGGCGGCGTGCGCGTCGTGCCGCACGCATTCCTGCGCGCATTGCGCCAGCTTTGCGACGAGCGCGGCATGCTCTTGATCTTCGACGAAGTGCAGAGCGGCATGGGCCGCACCGGCAAACTGTTCGCCTACGAGCACTCGGGCGTTAAGCCCGACATCATGGCGCTGGCCAAGGCGCTCGGCGGCGGCTTCCCGGTCGGCGCCTTCCTCGCCACCAGCGAGGCCGGCAAGGGCATGACCGCCGGCACGCACGGCTCGACCTTCGGCGGCAATCCGTTGGCCATGTCGGTCGCGAACGCCATCATGGACGTCGTCAACACCAAGGAATTCCTCGCGCAGGTGCAGCAGACCGCGCTGCGGTTC
>JBQCIY010000231.1:0-14168 GCA_051953275.1 Devosia sp.
AACAGATCGTAGGTGCCGGCGCGCGTCGCCTGGAACCAGAGCTGGGTCTGGCGGCCGGGCACCGCGTCCATCTTCATGCGGAAGGCGGGCACGAACATCGAGTGGATCACGTCCTCCGAGCTCAGGCTGACGACGACCGGCTGGCCCAGCGGCACGTGCAGCTCGTCGATCTCGCGGCGGCCGTTCTCGTGCTCGAAGATCCACATCCACTGCTTGCCGATACCGGAAATGTGCAGCGAATCCGGCGGCGGGTGATCGCGCTGCAAGAACAGCTCGGCGCCCCACAGGAAGATGCCGAGTGCCATCAGCGCCGTGGCGGTGGTCCAGCTCACCTCGAGGATGGTGTTGCGCGAGCGCTCGCCGGAGCGGTCGGCCTTGCTGCCGCGCCGGTACTTGATGGCGTAGCCGAGCACCAGCACGGTCAGGAAGATGCCGAGCCCGAACGAGAAGGCGAGCAGCGCGTAGAACAGCAGGTCGACCTGCGGCGCCAGCGTCGAAGCCTCGATCGGGTGCAGCGCTATGCTGTCCATCGCCGCTTCCTGAGTTCGAGGAGTCCGATGCCGGCAAGACCGAGGACGACCGTGGCGACGGCAGCGACCCGCAGCACCCCCATCACCGGATCGGTATAGCGGCCGGTGTGCGTATCGTAGCCGGCGCACCACAGAACGATGTGGTCGATGACGCTGCCGAGCTTGTCGTTCGAGGCTTCGACCAGCGCCAGCTTTAGGTCATGCGCGGTGAGGGAGAGTCCGGGCAGCACATGCGAGATGCGGCCGCCCGGCGTCAGCGTATAGACCGCGACCGGATGCACGTATTGTCTGATGCTCGCGCGCTCGACCGTGCCGATGCCGAACTCTTCGCCCAGGTGCACCACGTCGGGGCCGCTGAGGAACCGCCACGGCGCGCCGGCGTCGCCCGCCGCCGCGACCAGCCGCGCCTTGGCCCCGGCCGCGTCGGACGGGCCTTCCTCCGGCGCCAGCGTGATGAACAGCGGCTGGACGCCGGGGCCCAGGCCCGTCGCTTTGAGCGCGGTGGCGATCACCTGCTGCGCCACGCCGCACTGGTTGGGACAGTCGTGGTAGCCGAACAGCACCAGCGCCGGCTTGCCGGCGGTGAACTGGCCGAGCGTCTCGGTCTTGCCGGTGCTGTCGGTGAGCGAGGTGCCGAGGTCGATCTGGCCGCCGAGCTGGGGGTCGAACTCGGGCCGCTCGACCGCCGCGCCGGCGGCCGTCGTCCACAAGGCCAGCAGGAGCGCGAGCCAGACTCTCATCGCCTGGCTCCCTTGGCGGCGAGGAGCTTCATGGCGTCATCGATCGGCACCTTGGCGGTCCGGTGCGTCGCATCGGTCCAGGCGAGACGGTCGAGTTCGGCGTTCTGGGCTTTCATGTAGCTGGCGAGCGCGTCGCGTTGCTCCAGCTCGTCGCCCGGCAGCGCCTGCCCCAGATGTTGCGCGCCGGCAAATCCGCCTTCGCGGGTGCCGAAGATGAACCACAGCACGGCTGCGCTGAGGAGCAGGAAGGCCGCCAGCACCGCGGCGAAGATCAGCAGCCCCCGGATGCTGGCGTCGCGCCGTTCATGCGGATCGCGGTGCTGAATCGCCGTTTCAGACAACGTTCACCTCCCGCAGTGGACGGTGCAGCACGAGCCACACGACCCAGGCGACGACCAGCACCGCGATGACGATCAGCGGGTTGGGCGCAAAGGCCGGCGCCAGCCGCCAGATGGTCTCGAGCACGTAGCCGGCAAGGATCATCCAGGCGACGCCGCGCAACTCGCCGAGCCGGGCCCGGAGCTTTTCGCGCAGCAACATGAAGAACGGTACGATGGCGAACAACAGGCAGGCAATGATGAGCAGTGCACCCCACCAGCCGTCGGTGCGCTTGAGGTAGTATGCGGCTTCGTCCGGCAGGTCGCCCATCCAGCCGATCAGCCACTGCATGGCGGCGAAGTAGCTCCAGCTCAGGATGCAAGTGATCAGCAGCTTGCCGAAATCGCCCTTGGCGTCGACCGGCACCAGCAGCGTCGCCAGCGCGAAGGCGCCGAGAATCTGGGCGCCCGCGACCTCGACGGGATAGATCGTCGAGTAGTAGCTGGGGTCGAGAGCCTGGCCCCAGTCGGTTGCAAATACGGTCAGCCCGAGAAAGTAGAAGATCAATCCCCACACCGCCCACCGGCGCGAGCGCGTGCCGATGCGCCAGGCGACGAGCCACAGCCCCGCGATGATGATCGTCCGAACGATGATCCAGAGCGGCTGCAGGTAGCCAAGCTTGGCGGCAACGCGGCTGGGCAGCGTATCGGGGGCTTGCGTCAGGAATGGCAGCAGCAAGTCGATCGCGGCGATCAGCGGCAGGCCGCAGAGCAGCATCAGCGGCAGCAGCCGGGCGATGCGGCTGAGCGCCGGCCGTGCCTCCTCGCCCCACACGCCGCCGGTCAGCATGTGGATCATCATGATCGCCATCGCGCCCAGCGGCAGCCCGAGCCCGACATTGACGGCCACCAGCCAGGCCTGCGCGACGGGGGTGAGCCAGCTCATTTGGTCGCCCCGAGCTTGGCGGTGAGGTCGGGCGTCAGGTCGGCCGCCGGCACCTTGTCGGCGTATTGCAGCGCGCGAATGTAGCTGACGATGGCCCAGCGGTCCGGGGCGGGCACGCGGCCGCCATAGGGAAACATGATGCCGTAGCCATGGGTGATGACGTCGAAGATCTGGCGGTCGCTCAGCGCCACGATCGCTGCCGAATGCAGGTCCGGCGGATTGGGGAAGCCGCGCTGCACGACGCGACCGTGGCCATGCCCGTCATAGGCATGGCAGGGCGTGCAGAAGATCTCGAACTGCTGCCGGCCGTGCTGGAGCATGCTCAGCGGCAGCGCCGCAGGCAGCGCGTTCGGGGTCGGCCAGGTATCGGCGTCGGTCGCGACCGTGCCGGGCAACTCCGGGCGGGCCCCGGAGTCATTGGCAAAGAACGGCGAGGGGTCGAGCGCTTTGAGCTGCGGGCTGTTGGCCATCTTCTGCTCGCAGCCGGCGAGCAGGGCAACCGCGCAGATGCCGAGGGCGGCCCAGCGGGTCATGGCGTCACGTCCTCGATGCTCTTGGCGTGCAGCGACTTCAGCAGTCGCCGCGCCCTGCTGCGGTCGAAGGCCGGGTCGTCGGCGCCGATCAGCAGGTAGAAGGTTTCGCCGTCGGCCAGCGAGAAGCTCTGCGCATTGAACACGGGGTGGTAGTAGGTCGGCAGCCGGTTGCCGATCCACATGCCGAAGAACGCAGTGAGCGCCGCGCCCAGCACCGTGCATTCGAAGCCGGGCACGAGGAACGCGGTCATCGCGGCAAGGGGGCGGCCACCGACATCGAGCGGATAGTTGATGGTGGTCGAGTAGAGCTGCAGGCCGATGATCCCGAGGCCACCGATGGCGCCGCCGATGAAGGTCCAGACCGGCATGCGGTTCTTGCGACCGCCCAGCACTTTGGTCAGCCCTTCGACCGGGTAGGGTGTGAACGCATCGAGCGCGACGAAGCCGTCCTTGCGCGTCCGCTCGGCAGCCTCGAGCAGGTCTTCGGGTGTCTCGAACCCGGCGAGCACGCCATAGCGTTCGGGGCCGGGCGTGCTCATGCCTTGCCCTCCTCGACCTTGTGCTCGAGCTCTTCGACCTCGAAGATGGTGATCGCCGGCAGCACGCGCAGGAACAGGAACATCAGCGCGAAGAACATGCCGAGCGAACCGAGCAGCAGGCTGTAATCGACCCAGGTCGGGGTCACGTTGCGCCACATCGAGGGCACGAAGTCGCGGGTGAGGCTCACGACCACGATCACATAGCGCTCGATCCACATGCCGATGTTGATGCCGATCGACAGCGCGAACAGCAGCCACGGATTGGTGCGCACGCGCTTGAACCAGAGGAACTGCAACAGCCCGACATTGCAGGCGAGCATGACCCAGAAGGTCCAGCTGTAATCCCCGAAGGCGCGGTTCCACATCATGTAGCGCTCGAACGGGTCGCCCGAGTACCAGGAGAAGAACGCCTCGCTGATATAGCCGTAAGCGACGAAGCAGCCCGAGGCGAGCATCACCTTGGCGCCGTTGTCGAGGTGGCGGTCGGTGATGAAGTCCTGAAAGCCGAAGAACTGCCGGAGCGGAACGGCGATGGTGAAGACCATCGCAAAACCCGAATAGAGCGCACCGGCCACGAAGTAGGGTGGAAAGATCGTCGAGTGGTAGCCGGGGATCAGTGCGCTGGTGAAGTCGAGTGAAATCACCGAGTGCACCGAAACCACCAGCGGTGTCGCCAGCGCCGCCATCAGCAGGTAGGAGGTTTCGAAGCGCGACCAGTGATAGGCCGATCCGCGCCAGCCCAGCGACAGCAGGCCGTAGGCGATCTGCTTGCCGCGTGTCTTGGCGCGGTCGCGCAGCACCGCCATGTCCGGCACCAGCCCCATGTACCAGAACATCAGCGATACGAGGATGTAGGTGGCGATGGCAAAGAAGTCCCACACCAGCGGGCTCCGCCAGTTCGGCCAGGGCATGTGGGTCACCGGCAGCGGCAGCAGCCAGTAGAAATACTGCGGCCGTCCGAGATGGAGGATCGGGAACAGGCCTGCAATGCCCACAGCAAAGAGCGTCATCGCTTCGGCGAAGCGGTTGATCGAGTTGCGCCAGTTCTGCCGCAGCAGCACCAGGATCGCCGAGATCAGCGTGCCGGCGTGACCGATGCCGATCCACCACACGGTGTTGACGATCATGAAGCCCCAGGCGGCGGGGATTTCGAGGCCGATGCTGCCGATCCCTTCGACCAGCAGCCAGCCGATCGAGAACAGGAACAGGAGCGCGATCAGGAAGAAGACGAGGAACGCCCACCAGAAATATTTCGGGATGCGGCCGCGCAGCGGCACGCTCGAAATCCGGCCGACGATCTCGCGGTCCGAGGGGTGGCCCGCGATCACCCGCTCAGCCATTGCTGTCCTCCGGGTGGTTGCGGACCTTGGCGAGATAGGTGGTGCGCGGGCGCGTGCCGATCTCGGCGAGCATGGCGTAGTTGGTCGGCTCGGCCTTTTCGGCCACGACCTTGGCCGTCTTGTCGTTGATGTTGCCGAAGGTGATGGCGCGGGTCGGGCAGGCCTGCTGGCAGGCGGTCTGGATGGTGCCGTCGGCGATCGGCTTGTCGGCGACATCGCCGCCGATCCGCGCTTCGGCAATGCGCTGCACGCAATAGGTGCACTTTTCCATGACGCCGCGTTCGCGCACGGTGACGTCGGGGTTCATCAACAGGCTCAGCGGCGAGGTCTCGGTGATGTCCTGCGTGTAGTCGAAGAAGTTGAAGCGGCGGACCTTGTAGGGGCAGTTCTGCGAGCAGTAGCGGGTGCCCACGCAGCGGTTGTAAACTTGGGCGTTGAGCCCGTCATGCGTGTGGGTGGTGGCGTTGACCGGACACACGACTTCGCACGGCGCATCCTCGCACTGCATGCACGGCACCGGCTGGAACGACGTTTCTGGCGCATCGACGTCGCCCGAATAGTAGCGGTCGACGCGCAGCCAGTGCATGTCGTGGCCGCGATCGACCTCGTCGATGCCGACGACGGGCGAATTGTTCTCGGCCACGCAGGCGGAGACGCAGGCCATACAACCGATGCAGGAGGTGAGATCGATGCTCATGCCCCAGGCTTCGTCAGGGTTGTCCCATTGCGGCATGACGCGCGGCTGCTCTTCGGGGATCGGTGGCGGTCCCGGCCAGTTGCTGAGCTCCACCTCGCGGATCAGGTCGCGGCCCTCCATCGAGTAATCGTTCTGCACCGTGACCAGACGGCCGCGCTTGCCGGTCTTGCCGACGATCAGGGGGCCGGCCTGGCCGAGCAGCGGGAAGGCGTTGACGCCGACCGCATCGCCGTCGCCATAGGCGCGGCCCCAGCCGAGGGTGACGACGATCGTGTCCTCGGGCGTGCCGGGATGGATGAAGGCGGGCAGCACCAGATGCGTGCCGCCGGCGACCAGCTCGACCTCGTCGGCGTCCTTGAGGCCGAGCGAGGAAGCGGTCTTGGGCGCCATCTCGGCGGCGTTGCCCCAGACGAGCTTGGTCAGCGGCCGTGCGAGTTCGTTGAGCGGCAGGTTCGGGGCATAGGTGCCGTCGCGGAAGTAGGGGTCGGGCACGAGCTTGACCTCGATGCCGCCGCTTTGCGTCGCCGGGGCGGTCAACGGGAGGGCTCGCGCCGGCGCGCTTGCGGCTGCACTGTTCTCGATGCGTCCGGCTTTCAGTGCCGCGGTCCAGCCCGCGTCGTCGAGCCGCCCCCAGGTGGCGCGCACGAGATCGTGGGCGCTGCTGGTGTAGTCGCCACCCAGCGCCGCGACGATTTCGTGCAGCGTGTGGCTGTCGTAGAGTGGCGCGATCAGCGGCTGGATCAGCGCTGCGCTGCCGTCGTAGGCGAGACCGTCGCTCCACGCCTCGAGATAATGCGTTGCGGGTGCGTGCCAGTGCGCGAGCCTGGCCGTGGCGTCGAGATGCAGGCCATGGTGCAGCAGTGTCTTCAGCCGCTTGAGGGCGCCCACGAGGTCGACGCCCGCGGGTGCCGAGTGCACCGGATCGATCCCGGAGATCAGCAGCGTCTCGATATGGCCCGCGCCGATGTCGCCCACCAGTGCGGTCAGATCGCCATCGCCGGCAATCTCGAGCGGCGCGACATACTGGACCGGTGCGCCGAGCTTCTGGTTGAGCTGCAACGCTGCCGCCTGCACGTACGGGGTCGCCTGCGGCCCGGTGACCACGACCGCACCGCCGGCCTTGAGGTCGGCCAGCAGCGGCGCGAGGTCCGGCTCGCTCACATCCGAGCCGCTGGCCCCGTCGAGCAGGTTTTGCACCACGCCGTCGATGGCGCTCGGCTTCACCCGGCGCACCCAGTCGGCGTTGGCGCCGGTCAGGGTCGGGGCCGTCTCGATGACGTAGAGGCGGCTCATCTGCCGGTTGGCCTTGCGCACGCGGCGGCCATCGGCGAAGGCGCGGGCGTAGGCGAGCCGGCCCGGCCCCTGGCCGAGGAAATCGCCGTCGAGGGCGAGGATCGTCCGCGCCTGACCCAGGTCGTAGACCGGCATCGGCGCGTCGGCGGGTGGATTGAGCGGCGCATGTCGGTAGAGCTTGAGTCCGGGCAGCGCGGACTTCAGCGCCGCCAGTTGACGCTTCAGCGTCGGCGAGGTCTCCGCCCCGATGAGAATGCCGAGCCCATTGCCCTGCCTGGGCAGGTACGCCGCGCGCACCGCTGCGATATTCTGCAGGAACTCGTCCCAGGTGCTGATCTCGGTGCCGCGCCGCACACTGCGCGAGCGCGCTGGGTCGTAGAGCGACCAGACGCTCGCCTGCATGATCGGGTCGGTGCCGCCGAGCGAGCCGGGATGCAACGGGTTGCCTTCGATCTTGGTCGGCCGGCCTTCGTGGCTCTCGGCGATGACGCCCATGGCATAGCCGTCGAGCGGCATGGCCGTCGCAAAGAAGCGCGGCCGGCCCGGGATGATGTCTTCCGGCTGGTCGACATAGGGGGCGATCCCCGCCGGCGCCTTGCAGGCGGCGACGCCGGCCATCAGGAGCGAGGCACCCAGCAGCTTCAGCGCGGTGCGGCGGTCTGTCGTGACGGCGCGGCCGAAGCGGGCGGCGATGTCCGGGAACTCGCGCCCCAGCTTGACCCGGAAGGACGGCGTTCTAGCGAGGTCGTCGAGGCTACGCCAGAAGTGGGCCGGCGGCTCGTTGGCAAAGTCGTCGCGGAGGCTGGCGTTATCGGTGACAGACATAACAGTCCGTGAGGGTTTCGGGGTGGATGTGATAGTGGGCGAGCAGTGCGACACCGAGCTTGCGTGGGTCGTCGGCGGGCTGCCAGTCCATCGAGAATTCAGCCTGCGCCGGCCTCAGGTTCGGCGCCGGGTCGCGGTGGCAGTTGAGGCACCATTGCATGGTCAGTGGCGCCGCCTGCTGCATCAAGGGCATGTCGTCGACGCGGCCATGGCAGGTGACGCAGCCGACGCCGTTGTTCACGTGCGCGGCGTGGTTGAAATAGACGTAGTCGGGGAGCTTGTTGACGCGCTGCCACACCACCGGCTTGCCGGTGCGGAAGCTGGCGCGGATCGGCTCGAGGATCGGCGCATCCTTGAGGATCTGCGAGTGGCAGGTCATGCACACTTCCGTTGAAGGCAGCCCGGCGCTGGCGGACGTCATCACCCCCTGGTGGCAGTACTGGCACGACAGCCCGACCTCGCCGACGTGGTGCGCGTGCGAAAACGGCACCGGCTGCGCCGGCATCGCGAACTGGCCGGTGTTCCAGGGCGAATGGTCGAACGCCGTCCAGCCGATCGGCACGACCAGAATCAGGGCAAGCAGGCCCCACAGGACGAGACCGATGATCTGACTGGCGGGTTGGCTGAAGACCTGCGCCATGGCCCCGTGGACGCTGGAGGGTGATGGCGTCTCAACCTACGGCGGGGCCGATTGGTTGCATCGTGTCACGACATATTGGTCACGGCGTGTCACCGGTTCGAGTTGCAGGATACATGCGTGCTGTAGCTGATCGAAAAGCAGGTGAAGCTCGTCGCCTTTGGGCGCATCGAGCTCTCTTGCGAGCATCCGCATGTCGACATCGACGATGAGGATGCCTCGCACCGGGCCACGGCATCTGCTGCAACAGGGCATGGGCGCATCGCGCTGCTCGATCCGCCACACGATGTGTGCGTGAGCGAGTGACAGTTTCCTGAGCCTCAGGGACCGGCCACCCGGCTTCGTCACCGCCGACGAGGTGGCGACGCTTCCAGCTAACTCTTTGCTGTTAGGGCTTTTTTAGCTATGCGCTATTGTCGCGGCAGATTTTCGCCCGGTGCGGTTGACTTCCTAAGTGCACTTATCATATGTGCGCTTATCATAAGCGTACTTAGGAAAACGATGCACCCCAAGCCTGACCTGCACGACCTCGACCGCGAGAAGTCGATCGGCTTCCTCGTTCACGAAGTCGCGCGGCTGTTTCGCCGCCGCTTCGAGGAGGAGGCGCGGATTCACGGCGTCACGCTGCCGCAGTGGCGCGCGCTCGCCGAAATCTACAAGAACGACGGCATCTCGCAGGTGTCGCTGGCAGGTTGCATCGATACCGACCCGATGACGTTGAGCGGTATTCTCGACCGCCTCGAAAAGCGCGGGCTGGTGGAGCGTTATACCGATCCTAACGACAGCCGTGCGAAACTCGCCCGTTTGACGGATGCCGGAAGCGATCTGGTCAGCACCGCCAGGAACGTCGGGCGTGAACTTTACAAGAATGCCCTGGTGGGGCTCAGCGAGAAGGACCGCGATACCGTCGCATCCGGCCTCAAGTGCATCCGCGATAATCTCAATCGTTTGGAATCGACTGCTGAAGAGAAGGAAGCCGTCTAGAAATGAATGCCCGTGCTACTGAACCCAAGGCAGGCGAAGCCACAGTGGTCAATATGCGTGTTGAAAAGAGCGCTCCGGCGCCCGAAATGCGCGCCGAAAAGAGCAATCCCACACCGCAACCCGAATCCTCCACCTCGGCGCCACCAGCGCCGACCGCGGCGCCCAAGAAGCGCGGTTCGCGCCGCCTGATCCTGATGATCGTGGTGCCCCTCGTGCTGCTTGCAGGCGGCGCCTATTTCTGGCTGACCGGCGGCCGCTACGAAGACACCGACAATGCCTATGTGCAGCAGTCGAAGGTGTCGCTGAGCGCCGATATCGCCGGTCGCATCACCGCGGTGAACGTCAGCGAGAACCAGGACGTCAAGGCTGGAACGGTGCTCTTCACCATCGATCCGCAGCCCTACCAGATCGCGCTCGACCAGGCCAATGCGGCGCTCGCCTCGGCGCGCGTCAACGTGCAGCAGCTCAAGGTCGCCTACGGCACCGCGCAGGTGCAGCTGCGGTCCGCGGAGGCTACCCGCGACATCCAGCAAGCGGCCTTCGACCGGCAGGAAGCCCTGGTGAAGCAGGCGGTCGCCTCGAGCTCGACGCTCGACGCGCCCAAGCTGGCGCTGCAGCAGGCGCAGACGGCGGTCGACCAGGCGACGCAACAGGTGGCGGCCGCCACCGCGGCGCTCGGCGGCGATCCCAACATCGCCATCGACCAGCATCCGGCCGTGCTCGCGGCACAGGCGCAGGTCGAGTCGGCGCAACGCAACCTCAGCAAGACGCAGGTCGTGGCGCCCGCCGACGGCATCGTGTCGAACGTGTCGAGCCTCAATGTGGGCCAATTCGTTGCGGCGGGGACCACCATCGCCTCGCTGGTCGAGACCGACGGCACCTGGGTCGAAGCCAACTTCAAGGAAACCCAGCTCACCGACATGAAGGTCGGCCAGCCGGCAACGGTCACGGTCGATGCCTATCCTGGCAGGCTGCAGGGCACCATCGAGAGCCTCGGCGCCGCCACTGGCTCGGAGTTCTCACTGATCCCGGCGCAGAACGCCACCGGCAACTGGGTCAAGGTGGTGCAGCGCATTCCGGTGCGCATCAAGCTGCCGGCCAACGACCCCGAGGTCGCGCTGCTGAAGACCGGCATGAGCGCCAACGTCACGGTCGATACCGGCCGGACCACGCTCGACAAGTTGAGCGGCAAGTAATCGCCTGACGGGCGCGGCGGTCTCTGCCGCGCCCACCGCATTGGGTTGGAGGCCGCTATGGCCAAGGCACCGCAGACGCAACACATTTCCGCACCGACCGTGGTGGTCAAGCACAAGGGCCTGCTGACGATGGCCCTGATGCTGGGCACCATCATGCAGGTGCTCGACACCACCATCGCCAATGTCGCCCTGCCGCACATGGCTGCCTCGCTCGGCGCCGCGCAGAACGAAATCACCTGGGTCCTCACCTCCTACATCGTCGCCGCCGCGATCGCGACGCCGCTCACCGGCTGGGTGAGCGATCGCATCGGGCAGAAGCGGCTGTTCATCGCGTCGGTCATCGGTTTCACCGTGGCTTCGGCGCTCTGCGGCATCGCGACGAGCCTGCCCGAAATGGTGCTGTTCCGTATTACCCAGGGCATCTGCGGCGCGATGATCGCGCCCCTGGCGCAGACGGTGCTCCTCAACATCAATCCCAAGGAGCGCATCGGCCAGGCCATGGCCATCTACGGCATGGGCATCATGGTCGCCCCGATCATCGGGCCAACGCTGGGCGGCTACCTCACCGAGAGCTTCGACTGGCGCTGGGTGTTCCTCATCAACCTGCCCGTCGGCGTGCTCTGCGTCACGATGCTCGCGCTCTACATGCCCGACACCGAGATCAAGATCCGGCGCTTCGACTTCTTCGGCTTCGGCATGCTGGCGCTCGGCGTTGGCGCGCTGCAGATGATGCTCGACCGCGGCGCCGACAATTCCTGGTTCCAGTCGATGGAAACCTGGGTCGAGCTCGGTCTGGTGATCTCGGGCTTCTGGGTGTTCCTCGTGCACAGCTTCACCGCCGAGCATCCGTTCATCGACCTGCGCATCTTCAAGGACCTGAACTTCACGCTCGGCTCGCTGTTCATGTTCATCGTGGGCCTCACCCTGTTCTCGGGTCTGGCGCTGCTGCCGCCGCTGCTGCAGAACCTGATGGGTTATCCGGTGATCTTCTCGTCGATCATCATGGCGCCGCGCGGTCTGGCGACGATGGTGTCGATGGTCATCGTCGGCCGGCTCACCGGCAAGGTCGACGCACGCATCATGATGCTCTTCGGCATCGCCATGATGTGCTACTCGCTCTACGCGATGACCGGGTTCGACCTGCAGATGGACTACTGGCCGGTCATCATCACCGGCTGCATCCAGGGCTTCGGCATGGGCTTCCTGTTCGTGCCGCTCTCGACCATGGCGTTTGCGACCATTGCGCCGAAGTATCGCGCCGACGGTACGGCCATGTTCAGCCTCGTGCGCAACATGGGCCAGGGCGTCGGCATCTCGATCGTGACCGCCGTACTCAGCAACATGCTGCAGATCAACCATGAAGAGCTCGGCGATCGCCTCACCGCGACGTCACAGGCGGTGCAGAACCAGATGCCGTCGCTGCTCACCGGCAACCCGCAGGTCGTCGCCATCGTCAACGGGCTGGTCAGCCAGCAGGCGGCGATGATGAGCTATCTCGATGATTTCTGGCTGATGATGCTGATGAGCCTTGCCGCCGTGCCGCTGATCCTCTTGCTGCGCGGCGCCAAGAAGCCCGAACCGAGTGCCAAGCCGAAAACCGCCGAGGAAAAGGCGCTGGAACGCGCCCACGCCATGGCCGAATAATCGGTCGGTCCAGAGCGCAAGATAGAGTCACCGACCTCCTCCAGGTCAGTCAGGGAAGCCCGGTTCGTGCAAGCGAGCCGGGCTTCTTGTTGTGCTGGCTCCTGTCGTCCGCGGAGCGCTTGACATTGTTAGATGATCATCTAATTAGAGAGTAAGCAAAGAAAGGTCGGCCCCGTGGGCATCAACGCCGTGTTCGAAGCGCTCTCGCATCCGGTTCGGAGGAAAATCCTGGCCCTGCTGCGCCGGGGGCCGATGCGTGCCGGCGATCTCGCGACGCATTTCGAGCTCAGCAAGCCGACGCTCTCGGTGCACTTCGCCAAGCTCAGGGACGCCGATCTCGTCAGCGTCGAGCGGCGGGGAACGAGCCTTATCTACCATCTCAACATGTCCATTCTCGAGGAAGCCTTGTCGAGCTTCCTCAGCCTCAAGGAGCAAGATCAATGAGCCTGCGCGCCCATCTCACGCCGCTTAACATCATCCTCGTGCTGCTCCTCTTGGCCGCGGTCGTGAGCGGCTTCATCCTCGTTCCGCCCGGCACCAGACTGCCGGTTCATTGGGGCTTCAGCGGCACACCCAACCGTTACCTGCCGCGCGACCAGGCGTTGCTCCTCAGTCCGCTGATCGGGATCGCTGTCGCCGCGCTGCTGATCTTCGTGCGACGTAGCGGAAATCCCGATGCCTCCCGCAGCGCCGTTGCGGTCGGCGTGCCGGCCACTCTCGGCCTGTTCCTCGTAATCGAGACCGCCACAGTGATGGTTGGCGCCGGGATGGCGGTCGACATGGTGCGGATCATCGTCCTCGCCCTCGGTGCGATGTTCGTCGTCATCGGCAATGTTCTGCCCAAGACTCAGCCCAACCGCATCGCCGGCATCCGTCTGCCATGGACCCTGCGCGATCCCGCCAACTGGCAGGCGACGAACCGGCTCGGCGGCTGGCTGATGCTGCTTGGCGGCATCGTGATGGTCGTTGCGGCGCTGCTCACCGGAAATCCCGGAGTCCTGCTCGCCATTGCCATCGGCGTCGCTGCGCTCTCCAGCATCATCCCGGCGCTATTTAGCTGGCGGCTGTCGCGGGGGCGCTAGGGCCGACGCAACCAGGCCCGGCTGCACAGGAAGGGCGCCGCGGGCGCCGCTTGTCCAGCCCGCCGGTCCTCCCTAAATGTAGGGTTCGCATGAGCATGCCAGCCGTCAGTTCCAGTTCCCGCCCGCGGGCGGGTCGCAATCTCTTCCGCCCGCGCGGGGGCGCGAGCGACGATCAGCAGCTGGATGCGACCTGGGCCGAGATGTTCGAGCCCTTGAGCTACATCTACCGGCGCTATTGGGCCGAGGCGAAACTGTTGCTGGGCGGCGTCGCGGCGATCGTCTTTCTGTCGGCTGTCGCCGGCATCGCTGCTCCTTACGTCTTCTCACGGCTCATCAATGCGCTCCGCGCCGACAGCTGGGGCGAGCAGATCATCTGGGCCTTCGTCGGCTACGGCGTGCTGTTCGGCATCAGCCAGGCGCTGAGCGGCATGGTCAACTACATGGCCATGATGAGCGCGGAGAACCTCAACTTTATCGCTGGAACGGCGTTCTTCGAGCGGTTGCTGCGCAAGACCATCAATTTCTTCATCGACTACAACCCGGCCGAGATCCAGCAGGCCAAGTCGCGCGGGCAGAACGCCGTCTACACCCTGGTGCAGCTGGCGCTTATCGTTCTGATCCCCGGCATCGTGCAGATCGTGCTGACGCTGTTCGTGCTTGGCGCCTCGATCAACCTCGAGATCGTCATCATCGTCTTCGTCTACGGCGCGGCGTTCATCGCCTTCACCTTCTTTGCCAACCGCTGGACGCGACCCTATCTCGATACCGCCATCAAGGCCGATCAGGCGAACTCGAAATTCGTCGGCAATTCCATCAATGCCATGGAGACGCTGCGCTACTTCGGCGGCGATAAGTGGATCGCGGG
>JBQCIY010000232.1:0-12110 GCA_051953275.1 Devosia sp.
TATCCCGACAGGCTCAAGCACGTGATGTCGCTGGTGCGCGATACGCGCGGCGGCAAGGACTACAATTCGGCCTGGGGCGAACGCATGGTGGGCGAAGGCGCCTATGCGACGCTGATGCAGCAGCGCATGGCCAAAGCCAAGGAACGCTTCGGGCTGGACAAGAAGTTCCCGGCGCTGAGGACCGACCTGTTCGTGCCGCCGGGCATCGACGATGGGCAGATGAGCCTGTTCTAAGCCAGGCGCTGCAGAGCCGCGGTGTAGTGGTCGAGCAGCGCCCGGCGCTTGTCCGGCGAGGTGGGGCGCGGGTTGCCGTTGAACACCTGGCCCTCCTCCGAGAGGAAATCGAGCAGAAAGAGCGCGACGTAGAGGCGGAAGAGGCGATCGTCGCGGAAGCCGGCGAGACGCAGCCAGGTTTCGGCGTAGGAGGTGGGGCCACCGGACGCAGTGAGCGACGCCAGGGTCAGGGCGACGACGAGACGCGGATCGCCGAAGCACAGATCATCGACGTCGACGATGCCGGAGAAGCTGCCGTCTTCGGCGACGATGACGTTCTTGGTGGTGGTGTCGTGGAGGAACGGCGTCGCCGGCTGCTTGTCGGCTTCGGGCCGTAGCGTAGCCAGGACGACGTCGAGCGCATCGACGAGGCCGAGATCGAACAGGCCGGCGGCCGCGATGCGGGCGCGCGAGCGGCCAAGCGACGCTTCGAGGGTTTGCGACCAGCGCTCGTGCGAGGCTTCCGCAGGCTGGGCGGCATAGCCGTAGCGGCCTACCGAAGGTGTGCCGCCGACGATGCGCTGGGCTTGCACGATCCGGGAGGCAATGGAGGTGAGCCGGTCCGGCGGCAAGCGTGCGATGACGTGGCCGAGGTCGGCGCCCGGCAGGCGTTCGAGAACGAGATAGGGAAACGGCGCGTCGAGGTCTTCGGCCAATATCGCCGGCAGCGGCATGCCCAGCGGCCTGAGCTGGCGCGAGAGGCGCGCCGCGCTCGCCGCGAGCTGCCGGTCTGCCGGGCGCGAGATGCGAACGACCACCGGAGCGCGGTCGGCGAAGCGCGCTTCGAACACGAAATGCTGGGCGCCGGTGGTAAAGCGGGACACCGCGGCGGGGCGCGAGCCGATGGCGGCGGCCGCCAGCGCGGCGGCCAGTGCGGCGTCGGGTTCGCGATCGGGCGGGAGCGGGCTCATGGACGTGCCATCGGCCGTGTCGCGGCCGCGGTCAAGTCCGATGAACCCTGGACCGATCGCGGAGTTTTCGGCCTATGGCGATCACGGCCCTGCGCATCATCGCCGTCATACTGGTCGCCCTCTGCCTCGTGCCGACGGGCACGCATCTGCTCGAGATGCCCGCCAAGATGGCGATGGACAAGACCAGCTATTTCGCGGTGCAGCACATCTACAACGGATGGGCGTTGTTCGGTGTTGCCGAGGCGGCGGCGATCGTTGCGACACTGGCGCTCGCCTGGGCCGAGCGACGACGGCCGCTGCAGACGTGGTTCGCGGTGGCCAGTGCTGCGCTGATTGCAGTGTCCCTGATTGTGTTCTTTCTCCTGACCTATCCGGAGAACGTTGCGACGGGCGCCCCCGAAGACTGGGCGCCGCTACAACGAAACTGGGAGAGTGGCCACGCTATCGAGGCCCTGCTGACGTTTTTCGCGGTGACCGTTGCGGCCGTGCGAGACAGCTAGCTCTGGGCGACCAGCCGGGTGGGGAGCAGCTCGCCGGCGCGGTCGAGGACCGGATAGGCGGCGGCGGCGACGATCAGCGAATTGATGAGCTTCATGTCGCGCAACAAATCGAGGTGGATGGCGCTCTGCATCCCCTCGCCGGTCTTGTCGGCGCGCATGACGTCGAAATGAGCCGCCACCGCTTCGCGTTCGGCGCGACGGAAGGCGACCTTCTCCTCGGCGAGCTGTCGCGCGACGCGGGCATCGTCGGTCATGAACAGCGAGGCGGCGGTGCGCAGGTTCAGCACCAGCCGGTCCATCAACTGCGCCAGCTCGGTGTCGCTCTCACCCTTGATGAGGCCGCGCTTCAACCGCTTGCTGACGTGCGGCAGCAGGTTGCGGTCGATGACGTCCCCGGCCTGCTCGATGTTCATCGAAAATACGAGGATCTGGTTCAGGCGGCGCTGGTCCTCCTCGTTCAACGACTCCGATTCGATCGAGGTGAGATAGCGCTTGATCGCAGTGTTGAGGCCGTCGAGCACGTCGTCGCGGTTGCGCGTCTCCTCGATCAGCTTACGGTCGGACTTGACCAGCGCGTCGTGGGCGCCGTGCAGCATTTCCTCGAGCACATCGGCCAGACGCAGCGCCTCGCGCGCCGCGCCGCCGAGCGCCACCAGCGGCGTCTCGCGGGCCGAGCGATCGAGATAGATCGGCGCTGCCGGATCGGCCGCCGGTCGAGCCGGGAGCGCCCGCTCGAGCAGGCGCTCGGCTGGCTTGAGCAGCGGCAGGAAAATGAGCGCCAGGATCAGGTTGAAGCCGAGGTGGAAGGCGGCAACAGCGTGCGGCGGCGACAGCACGCCGCCCAGCCACTTTACGACCGGGCCGATGAGCAGCAACGCCACGGCAATGCCGATGATGCGGTTGGCGAGATTGCCCATCGGCAAGCGCTTGGCCTCGGGCCCCGCGGCGCCGGCTTCGAGCAGCGGATTGATCGCGGTGCCGAGGTTGGCGCCGAGCACGGAGATGAAGGCAACATCGAGCGGCAATGCACCGCGGCTCGCCAGTGAAACGATGAGCAGCACCACGGCGACGGAGGAGTGGAAACCCCAGGCGGCGAGCGCGGCGAGGATGAAGCCGAGCGCCGGGACCGCGGCGACGATGCCGATGGCGGCACGGAACTCGGGCGCGGTCTCGACGCCGCCGAGGACGCCCAGCATCTGGTGCAGCGCCAGCAGCATCAGGCCGAGGCCGATCAGCGCGCGGCCGAGATCGTGCAGCAGCGAGTTCTCGGCGCGGCGGAACATCAGGAAGCCGGCAAGGATGAGGATGGGCGAGGCGACGGCGACGTCGAAGGCGAGGACCTGGACGATGAGCGCGGTGCCGACATTGGCGCCCAGCATCACGGCCATCGCCGGCAGCAGGTCGACCATGCCGTTGGCGGTGAAGCTTGCGGCCATCAGGCAGGTCGCGGTGGACGACTGCAGCAGCAGGGTCAGGCCGATGCCGGCGAGGAACGCCTTGGTGCGATTGGAGAGCGTGGTGCCGAGGATGCGGCGGAGGCGCGGACCAAGGGCGCGTTGCACGCCCGTTTGCGCCATATGCGTGCCCCACAGGAACAGGGCGACGGCGCCGAAGAGGCCGAGAACGGCCAGGGTGAAGTCCATTTGGTCGTCAGTTCTCCTTCTGCCGCAAAGGTCCGGCAAACAGCGCCGGTGCACCTGAACCGACTCTGAATGTCACTAAACTGTCATAATGCGCCGGAAGTCACTGGCGTCAAAGGTTTATTTTCGCGCGTCGGTTTGCCGCTTGCGGGCAAAGCGGAAAATCCCATGCTCAAGAGATGGTTCCCAAGGCCGATTCGACCCCTTCCGACGCCCCCGATCTCTTCTTCGAGAAGCGCGCGATCCGGCGCGGCGCGACGATCGTCGCGGGCGTGGACGAGGTCGGGCGCGGCCCCCTCGCCGGCCCTGTCGTGGTGGCGGCGGTAATCCTCAACCGGCGCAAGATCCCGGACGGCATCCGCGACAGCAAGCTGCTGACGGCCAATGCGCGCGAGGGCCTCTACGAGCAGCTGATGAAGAGCGCAACGGTCTCGGTGGTCACCGCGCCGCCTTCCGTGATCGGCGAGATCAATATCCTCCATGCGAGCCTGTGGGCCATGCGGCAGGCGGTGCTGGGCCTGAGCCTCATGCCCGACCATGTGCTGGTCGACGGGAACGTCGTTCCAACCGGAATGCCATGCAAGACCGAGGCGGTGGTCGACGGCGACGCGTACAGCCTGTCGATCGCGGCGGCCTCGATCATCGCCAAGGTGACGCGCGACCGCATGTGCCAGATCATGCATTGCGAGGAACCGCATTTCGGCTTCGATGGCCACAAGGGCTATTCGGCCGCGGCGCATTTCCGGGCGCTCGAGACGCACGGACCGGGGCGCTATCACCGCATGGATTTCGCGCCCTGCATCGAGGCCGAGATGCGGCTCAGGACCGGCATCGCGATCGGGCCGCTGGTGCCGGCGGGCTGGCGGCCCATCGAGCGGCCGCAGCTCGAATTCGTCTTCGGGCGGGTCAGCGCGGCCTGACTTAACTCCTTGCTAACCCTTTGACTTAAAGCGGCTTTAACCCTGCGGCGGGTACAAACGCAGCGTTAGTGCTGCGTTAGGGTTACGGATATGTTGCGTGCCGCGCGTACGGTCAAAACGACCGATGCGGACCGAGCGAACCTGCCGGTCGACACCATTCTCGTCGGCGACTGCATCGCGCATATGAATGCCCTGCCGGCCGGCTCGGTCGATCTGGTCTTTGCCGACCCGCCCTACAATCTGCAGCTCGAAGAGGGCCTGACCCGGCCGGACCAGTCAAAGGTCGACGCGGTCGACGACGACTGGGACAAGTTCGAGAGTTTCGCCCACTACGACAACTTCACGCGCGGCTGGCTCACGGCGGCGCGGCGGGTGCTGAAGCCCAACGGCGCGCTGTGGGTGATTGGCAGCTACCACAACATCTTCCGCGTCGGCGCGGCGCTGCAGGACCTCGAGTTCTGGCTGCTCAACGACGTGATCTGGCGCAAGGCCAACCCGATGCCGAATTTCCGCGGCACGCGCTTCACCAACGCGCACGAGACGCTGATCTGGGCGGCCCGCGACAAGGCGAGCCGCGTGACCTTCAACTACGAAGCGATGAAGCAGGCCAACGACGATACGCAGATGCGGAGCGACTGGCTGTTCCCGCTGTGCACCGGGGCGGAACGGCTGACTGACGGCGACGGCGACAAGGTACATCCGACGCAGAAGCCGGAAGCGCTGCTGCACCGCATCTTCAATGCAACGACCAAGCCCGGGGACGTGGTGCTCGACCCGTTCTTCGGCACCGGCACGACCGGCGCGGTGGCCAAGCGGCTCGGACGCAGGTTCATCGGCATCGAGCGCGACACGACCTATGTGGCGGCGGCGCTGAAGCGCATCGCGGCGGTGAAGCCGCTGGGCGCCGAGGCGATCGAGACGGCGGTGCCGAAGCGGCAGGCGCCGCGCGTGGCGTTCGGCGCGCTGGTCGAGATGGGAATCATCACGGCTGGAACGGAGCTCTACGACGGCCGCAGGCGCTGGAGTGCGCTGGTGCGGGCCGACGGCTCGTTGGCCTCGGGGCCGCACCAGGGCTCGATCCACCGCGTCGGTGCGCTGGTCCAGGGGGCCGAGGCCTGCAACGGCTGGACCTTCTGGCACACCAACCGGAACGGGCGGCTGCTGCCGATCGACAGCTTTCGCGCCGACATCCGCATGCAGATGGAGAAGCTTTCCGCCTGAGCTCAGACCTCCAAGTCTTCGGGCGACATTTGCCGCTGGTCCAGGACGGACCGGCGGCATTTTTATTCGCTCTGGACCAAGCGATCGCAAACGCGCTCGCTTGGCCAACCGCTAGGGGGTCCCGACTGCAAGTCCCTATCGGCCGCGAGGGGTGTTATTCGAGGCCGGCGGTGGCCAGTGCCTTGCGGAACACGGTCGGCAGCGCTTCGGCGTCGAGGTGGCGGGGATCGGCCCACCAGCCATCCGCGAGAAGCTTCGGATCGGGCACGGTCGCCGACCAGATTTCGAGCTCGAGGCGGAAATGAGTGAAGACATGGACCACCTGGCCGCGATGGCGCCATTCGGCCTTGACCGGAAAGATCGGGTCGTGCCGCGCGCCGGTCCAGTCCGAGACCGGCGGCTCGGTCATCTGGGCGAGCAGCCCCTGCCCCGGCCGGGTCCGCAGGAACACGTCGCCATCGGCATCGAACATGACGAAAGCGTGGCCATAGCGCGTCGGGCGCTCGGCTTTCTCGACCTTGACGGGATAAGCGAGCGGATCGCGGCGGCGGCCCTCGCAGCCGTCCGCCAAGGGGCAGATCAGGCAATTGGCCTGGCGCGGGGCGCAGATGGTGGCGCCCAGATCCATCAGCGCCTGGGCGAAATCGCCGGCGCGACCGGGCACCACGGCCTGCACGGTCTCGCGGATGAGGTCCTTGGCGCCCGAGACCGGTGCTTCGAGCGCAAGGTAGCGCGAGACGACGCGTTCGACGTTTCCGTCGACCACGGCGATGCGCTCGTCGCAGGCGATCGCGGCAACGGCGGCGGCGGTATAGGGACCGACGCCAGGCAACGACAGCAGCTCGGACGAGGTGACCGGGAACCTGCCGTCGAAGCGCTCGACCACGGCCCGGGCACAGGCATGGAGGTTGCGGGCGCGGGCGTAGTAGCCCAGGCCGGCCCATTCGACGAGCACGGCGTCGAGCGGCGCGGCGGCCAGTGCCGAGACGGTGGGCCAGAGCTCGGTGAAGCGGGCGTAGTATTTGCCGACGGCGGCGACTGTGGTCTGCTGCAGCATGATTTCGCTGAGCCAGACGCGATAAGGATCGGGGCGGACGCCACGGGCGCGGTCCTCGGGCGACACGCGCCAGGGGAGGACGCGGGCGTGGCGGTCGTACCAGGCCAGTAGTCCGGGCGCGTCGAGCGGCTTGATCTGTTGCGCGGGCGCGTCGTTTGGCATGATGAGGGGATGGACCGGCGCGGCGGCCGGCGCAACGGGATTTCGCGTGGCAAGCAAGGGTAAAGACGAGGCGGAGCCGAAACGGCTCAATCGCGCGGTCGGGGTCTCCGACGCGCTCAAGGGTGTACTCGACAGCGCGCTCAAGAAGCGCGGCTTCGCCACCCGCGACCTCCTTGCCAACTGGACCGCAATGGCGCCCAAGCCTTACGACGGCCTCGCGGTGCCCGATCAGCTCAAATGGCCGCGCGGCGCCGGACACGAAGGCGCGACGCTCTACCTGCGGTGTGCGCCGGGGCATGCCCTGGCCATCGCCCATGAGGGGGCACTGATCGCCGCGGCGGTGAACCGCTATTTCGGCTATTATCTGGTGCGCGAGGTGAAGCTCAGCGCCGAGCCGTTTACGGCTACGTCCCCCAAGCCAGCCGCGCCCCGTGGCCCCTCGCCCGAAGCCAAGGCATCGGCCAGCCGGGCGGTGGCGGCGGTGGACGATCCCGGGCTCAAGGAGGCGCTGGCCGGGCTCGGCGAGGCGCTGTTGAGCAGGAAGCGACAAGGATGAGACCGTCGCGGGCGGCATTGACCGCCGGAGAGTGGCGAAAATTTCACCCCGACGTGACCAAAGCTTAAGGGTTGGGCCCTTGCCCCGCCATTCCGGCTGTGTAACGTGCCCGGGAAATCAAGGAGTTCCAGCCCGTGAACCTGACCCGCCGTGAGACTTTGACCCTGGCCGCCGCCGCGACCGTTGCGGGCGCGATCGGCCTCCCCTCCGTTGCCCTCGCCAAGGACGGCGACGTCATCGACCCGCTGAAGCTGATGAACCCCAAGGGCATCCCCGACAAGGTGGATGGCAACGCCGCGGCCAAGGTGACGTTCATCGAATACGCGTCACCGACCTGCCCGCACTGCGCGCTGTTCTCCAATACCGTGCTCGAGCCGTTCAAGGACAAGTACGTCAAGACCGGCAAGGTGAAGTTCATCCTCCGCCCATTCGCCCGCAACACGATGGATGCGGCGATCTTCATGCTCGCAGAAGCGGCAGCGAAGTCGGTCGATGCGCAGTCGGCCCCGGCCGGCGCCAGCAGCAGCGCCGCCTCGAGCAGTGCGGCGGCGGATGCCTCGTCCTCGGCGGCGTCGAGTGCCCCGGCTTCATCGTCCGCAGCTCCCGCGGGCGCCGATCCGACCAATCCGAGCGGCTACTCGCAGGCGGCGATCGCAGCTTATGAGAACGTGATCTCGACCTACTTCCGCACGCAGAACACCTGGGGCGTCTCGGACAAGCCGCTCGATGCGGTCAAGGCCGTCGCGCTGCAGCTCGGATTCTCCGACGACAGCTTCAACCAGGCGCTGCAGAACCAGGACTTCTTCAACGCCATTCAGAGCATGCGCGACCAGGCGATCAACGATTTCGGCCTCGAGGGCACGCCGACCTTCTATGTCAACGGCAAGCAGGTCACCGGGGAGCAGACGATGGACCAGCTCGACGCCATCATCACGCCTTTGCTCTAGTCTTTTGCGCTCTGGACCGAGCGATCCCAAACGGGCTCGCTCGGCCAACCAGGTTTTGTTTGCGCTCTGGACCGAGCGATCCCAAACCGGCTCGAGCGGCCAACCGAGTTTTGTTTGTGCTCTGGACCGAGCGATCCCAAACGGCTCGCTCAGCCAACCAGGTTTTGTTTGCGCTCTGGACCGAGCGATCCCAAACGGGCTCGCTCGGCCAACCGAGTTTTGTTTGTGCTCTGGACCGAGCGATCCCAAACGGGCTCGCTCGGCCAACCAGGTTTTGTTTGTGCTCTGGACCGAGCGATCCCAAACGGGCTCGCTCGGCCAACCGTTGGGGGGCCAGCCCCTGATCGGTGGGGATAACTCGCCCGACTCAGTTTCTCCACAAACTTCAGGCCCTGATTCCGGCCCGTCGCTTCCGCGCGGCGGCCCGCTTCGCTATCTGGAAAACCATGAAGTTCACGCGTCTCAAGCTGCACGGGTTCAAGTCGTTTTCGGACCTGACTGAGCTCCATCTGGAACCTGGCCTCACTGGGGTTGTCGGGCCGAACGGCTGCGGCAAGTCCAACCTCGTCGAAGCACTGCGCTGGGTGATGGGCGAAAGCTCCTACAAGGCGATGCGCGCGTCGGGCATGGACGACGTGATCTTCAACGGCTCAGGCAACCGGCCGCAGCGCAATTCGGCCGAAGTCACGCTGGTGCTCGACAACAGCGACCGCACCGCGCCGGCCTCGCTCAACACCGCCGACGTGCTGGAGATCACCCGCCGCATCGAGCGTGAGGAAGGCTCGGTCTACCGCGTCAACGGCAAAGAAGTGCGCGCCCGCGACGTGCAACTGCTGTTCGCCGACGCTTCGACCGGCGCTCACTCGCCGGCCCTCGTGCGGCAAGGCCAGATCGGCGAGCTGATCGCGGCCAAGCCGACGCAGCGGCGGGCGCTGCTCGAAGAGGCGGCTGGGATTTCGGGCCTCCATTCGCGGCGGCACGAGGCGGAGCTGAGGCTCAAGGGCGCCGAACAGAATCTCGAACGCGTCGAGGACGTGATCAACCAGGTCACGCAGCAGCTCGAGCAGCTGAAGCGCCAGGCGCGGCTTGCGACGCGCTATCGCGGGCTCAGCGGCGAGATCCGCAAGGCCGAGGCGACGCTGTTCCACATCCGCTGGGTGGCGGCGCGGGCGGCGGAGAAGGAAACCGAGGCCGACCAGGGCCGGCTGATCAATGAGCTGGCCGAAGCGCAGCACGTCGAGCTCGAAGCGCAGAAGACGGTGATGCTCGCCGACCAGGCGGTGCAGCCGCTGCGCGACAAGGAAGCAGCGGCGGGTGCGGCGCTGCAGCGGCTCACCATCCTCGCCGAGCAACTCGCCGAGGAAGCGCGGCGCGCCGAGGCGCGCCGGCAGGAGCTGACGCAGCGCATCGAGCAGACCGAGGCGGACGGTGCGCGCGAGCGGGCGCTGCTCGAGGAAAGCGACGAGGCGCTGAAGACAGCGGCCGAGGAGCGCATGCGGCTCGAAGCCGAGGCGGCCGGCGAAGAGGCCGCCTTTGCCGCGGCCAAGCAGGCGGCCGAGGATGCACAGAACGCCGTTCGCGCGGCGGAGACCGAGGCGCGCATGGCGGCCGAGGTCGAGGCGCAGGTCCGCGCGCGGCGCGCGCAGGCCCGGCGCGGGGCCGAGGATGCGGCGACGCGCATTGCGCGGCTGAGGCAGCAGGTGGCCGACGTGCAGCGCGACGCGGACAACGTCGCCGCCCAGCTCGAGGCCGACGACGGCGTCACCGCGAAGCGGGCCGCGCTCGAAGCGGCGCAGGCGCTGTCCGCGGAGGCCGAAGCCGCGGCGTTGGCGGCGGAAGAAGCGACGCGGCAGGCGCAGACGGCGCTCGATGCAGCCCGGCCGAAGCTGCAGGAGGTCGAGACCGCACTCAACCGGCTCGACTCTGAGGCGCAGACGCTCAACCGGATTTTGAACGGCGGCGCCAAGGGGTTGTGGGCGGCAATTGCCGACGAGCTCAAGGTCGACGCCGGCTATGAAACGGCGCTCGGCGCAGCCCTGGGTGACGATCTCGAAGCCTCGTCGGATGCTGGAGCGCCGCTCCACTGGGCCGGCCCGATCCCGAGCGACGGCGATCCGCAGCTGCCGGGCGGCGCGACGCCGCTGTCGCTGCATGTCGCCGGCAGTGCGCTGCTGAAGCGCCGGCTCGACCAGATCGGGCTCGTCGAAAAGGCCGACGGCGCACGGCTGCAGGCCGAGCTCAAACCCGGCCAACGGCTGGTCAGCAAGAGCGGCGACCTCTGGCGCTGGGACGGCTTCGTGGCGGCGGCCGAAGCCCCGACGGCGGCGGCGCAGCGCCTCGCGCAGCGCAACCGGCTGGCGGAACTGGACGCCGAGCTCGCCGAGGCCCGTGCCAACCGCAATTCACTGAAGGCGGACGCGGCGAATCTCGCCGAGACGCTGGAGCAGCATCGGCGCGGCGAGCGCGAAAAGCGCGACGCCTGGCGCAGCGCCCAGCGCGACATCGCCGCGGCGCAGCAGGACCTCGACAAGGCGACGCGCGCGGTCAGCGAGCTCGCCACGCGGCAATCGGCGCTGGAAGAAGCGCGGGTGCGGCTCAACTCGTCATTGAACGAAGCCGAGGCGATCGAAGCCGACGCGAAGAAAGCACTGGAGGAGGCCGGCGACGAGGCGGAGGCTGCGGCGCTGTCGCAGAGCAAACGGGCGCATCTCGACGAGGCGCGCGGGGCGGCCGACCAGGCCCGGCTGAAGCTTGGGCAGTTCGAAACGGCGGCGCAGCTTCGACTGGGGCGGCTGAGCCAGATTGCCACCGACACCGCCAACTGGACGCGCCGGCGACAGGGCGCTGAGACGCAGGTCAGCACGCTCGAGGCTCGGCTCAACGATCTCAAGGGTCAGCTCGAAGCGCTGAACAATGCGCCGAGCGGTTTCGAGGAGCGGCAGGCCGCGCTCGATGCGGAGATCGCGGCGGCGCGCGAGGCCCACAATGCGGCGTCCGATGCCCTCGGCCAGGCGCAGGGCAAGTATCGCGAGGCCGACAAGGCGCAGCGGCTGGCGGCGGAAGCGCTGAGCGGCTTCCGCGAGCACCTCGCGCGCGTCGAGGAGCGGCTCAAGGGCCTCATCGCGCAGCGCCACCAGATCGAGCGGCAGGTGCAGGAAACGCTCGATATCCAAGCGGCCGACACGGCGTTCGCCGCCGGAATCAAGCCGCAGGACGCCCTGCCCGAGGAAGAGCCGACCGAGCGCAAGGTCGAGCGGCTCAAGGCGGAGCGCGAGCGGCTGGGCGGCGTCAACCTCGCCGCCGAGCAGGAAAGCGTCGAGGTGCAGGAAAAGCTCGACGTGATGGTGAAGGACCGCGACGACCTGGTGGCCGCCATCGCCAAGCTGCGCTCGGGCATCCAGAGCCTCAACCGCGAAGGCCGGGTGCGGCTGGCGGAGGCGTTCGACAAGGTCAACGCGCATTTCCAGCAGCTGTTCACGACGCTGTTCGGCGGCGGCACGGCCGAACTGCAGTTCATCGAGAGCGACGATCCGCTCGAAGCCGGGCTCGAAATCGTGGCGCGGCCGCCGGGCAAGAAGCCGAGCTCGATCTCGCTGCTGTCGGGCGGCGAGCAGGCGCTGACGGCGATGAGCCTGATCTTTGCGGTGTTCCTCACCAATCCGGCGCCGATCTGCGTGCTCGACGAAATCGACGCGCCGCTCGATGATGCCAATGTCGAGCGCTTCTGCACGCTGCTCGAATCGATGACCGAGCGAACCGAGACCCGGTTCGTGGTGATCACCCACAACCCGATCACCATGGCGCGCATGAACCGGCTGTTCGGCGTGACCATGTACGAGCGCGGCGTGAGCCAGCTGGTCTCGGTCGACCTCACCGGCGCCATGCAGGTGCGCGAGCAGAAGGTGGCGGTCTGAAGGCTTTCA
>JBQCIY010000233.1:0-2180 GCA_051953275.1 Devosia sp.
AACAAGTTCTATGGCGCCGGGAACGACAAGGGCCAGCCCGACCCGGCCGTGTTCGACGATCCGGGCGTGCGCTCGACCATCGAGCTCTTCCGCAAGATCGCCAGCCAGACCGATGCGGGCTGGGTGAACCGCGCCTGGAACGACACGACGAACCTGGTCATCACCGGCAAGGCGCTGATGCAGATCCACGGCGACTGGATGAAGGGGGAGTGGCGCGCGGCGGGCAAGACCGTCGGCAAGGATTTCGGCTGCGAAAATATTCCGGGCACCCAGGCGGTTTCGGTGACGGTTGATTCCTGGGGCCTGCTCGATGGGCCGCAGGTGTCGCCGGATGTCAAGAAAGCCGAGCTGCAGTTCGCCCTTGACGACACCGACAAGACGGTGACGGCCGAGTTCGCGGCCAAGAAGGGCTCGACCCCGGTCCGCACCGACGTCGATCCGTCGGCGCTCGATGTGTGCAACAAGGTCGTGCTCGATTCCTTGGCCAAGCCTGACATGTCGGTGCAGAACCCCTTCAACATCTCCGACGCGGACTGGGTGCGCTCGGTCTGGAACGTGATGTTCAAGTTCTGGGGTGACCAGAGCGAGACCTCGGACCAGGCGATCCAGGAGCTCAAGGACCAGTACGACCAGGTGTTCGGCTGATCCTGACCCGCAGCCGATCCGGCGGGGGGCCCGGCCTCCCGCCACTCTCACCCGGGGACCAACCCCGGCCAGCCTCGATGACCAGACCGCTTCCGATGTCCTCCAGCACCACAAACCCCGGTTTCGCCCGCCGTGGCCGAAGCCTTCTTCCCGGGCAGATCTCGCAACTGGTGACCGTTGCGGGCGACGGCGGCGACCGCAAGGTGTTGTTCGAAGCGGACGAGGTCATCGAGGCCCCCAATTGGACGCCCGACGGCAAATTCCTGATCATCAACGCCGGCGGCGAGCTCTGGCGCCTCGGCGCCGACGGCAGCGGCAGGCCCACCAGGATCGAAACCGGCCGGTACCGCGACATCAACAACGACCACGTGCTCTCCCCTGATGGCAAGACCATCTACTTCAGCGAGAACGACGGTCACCTCTACGCCGTGCCGATCGGCGGCGGCGAGCCCCGGCGCGTCTCGAACGAGCACCCGACGCCGCACCACTACTACCTGCACGGCATCTCGCCCGACGGCAAAACCCTTGCCTACGTCGCGGTCGAGGGCCCGGCCGGCAACAAGCGCATCAACATCTTCACCATTCCCGCCGCCGGCGGTCCCGACACTCGCCTCAGCGATGTGAGCTACCCCAATGACGGACCGGAATACTCGCCCGACGGACGCTGGATCTATTTCAGCGGCGAGAAGGCGGCGAAAGTTCCAGGCCATGCGCAATGCTTCCGCATGCACCCCGATGGAACGTCGATCCAGCAGCTTACCTTCGATGAGCGGGTGAACTGGTTCCCGCACATCTCGCCCGACGGGCAATCGGTGGTCTATCTGAGCTACCCGCCGGGAACGACCGGGCATCCGCCCAACAAGGATGTGATCCTGCGGATCATGCGCCCTGACGGCAGCGGCCAGCGCGACATTGCGCGGTTCCTCGGCGGCCAGGGGACGATCAACGTCAACAGCTGGTCGCCGGACAGCCGGCATTTCGCCTACGTCGCCTATCCGGTGACGGCCGCGGCCTGAGCCTCACTCTTCCTGTGGAGATACACGTGCAGCCATTCAACAGCCTCGGGCACTTCAACCTCAAGGTGAACGACCTTCAGGCCTCGATCGACTACTACGGCAAGCTGGGCTTCCCCGAGTTCCTGCGTCTCACCGAAACCGACGGCACGCCGTGGATCGTCTATCTGCGCATCACCGACGAGCTCTATGTCGAGCTCCTTCCCGGCGGCAAGGGACGCGCCGGCGATCAGCAGGCCACCGGCCTCAACCACCTCTGCCTCACCACACCCGACATCGAGATGACGGTCCGGGAGCTGGCCAAGGCCGGCGTGCAACTCACCACGCCGCTCGATCCCAGCAAGCGCGGCGTCGACCGCAACCGCGGCTGCTGGATCACCGATCCAGATGGCAACCGCATCGAGATCATGGAGATGGCCGCCGACTGCGTGCAATACGACGCGATCAAGGCCCTGCACAAAACCGGCAAGCCGACGTCGGTGGTGGCGCCGCTCCGCTCCGGCAAGTAAGGCGCGGATTCGG
>JBQCIY010000234.1:0-11351 GCA_051953275.1 Devosia sp.
GGCCTCGGCGTGGCGCTGCATGCGAAACCGGTGGTCGCGGCGCAGGCCGCGGTGCGGATCGACCATGGCGACCTCACCGCCCTACTCTACCTGCAGGGCTATGAGGAGGACGAAATCGTCCGCTGACGCACGCCCGTACCGACCCTACCCTGCCAGTCTGACCGCAATGAAGCGGTGCGAGCCGGTCGGGTCGGTCACCTTGAACAGTACCGCCGGCCGTCCTGCCTCCTTGGCGGCGTTCACCTTCTCGGTCACGTCGGCGACGGTGTCGACCTTCTGCTGGTTGACCTCTGAAATGACGAGACCCGCGATCAGCCCCTGCTTTTCGGCATCGGACCCCTTCACCACCTCAGTAATGACGAGGCCCTTCGCGTCGGCCGACAGCGCGTAGGTCTTGCGGGCGCCGGCGTCCACCGGGCCCAAATCGAGCCCCAGCATCTCCTTGAGTCCGGGCGGCGGGCCGACCGGCTCGTCGAGATCCGGGCCGGGCGTGGTGTTCTTGGGCTGCTCGGCGGCGGCGATCACCTGTTCGCCCGCCTCCAGCCGGCCGAGCTTGATCTTGAGCGTCATCTCCTTGCCGCCGCGCAACAACGTCACCGCGGCATCCGAGCCCACGGCGGTTTCGGCCACGAAGCGCGACAGGTCGCGCATCTTCCTGATCGCCTTGCCGTTGAACTGCAGGATCAGGTCACCCTCGTCGATTACGCCGTCGGACGGGCCGGTCTTGGTGACGCTCACCACCAGTGCGCCGTCGGCATTGGGCCGGCCGAGACTATCGGCGATATCCGGCGTCACCTCCTGGATATTGACACCGAGCCAGCCACGCCGCGTCTCGCCATACTCGGCCAGTTGTTCGACAACCGGTCGCGCCAGGTTCACCGGTACGGCGAAACCGATGCCCAGCGACGAGCCGCCGCGGGCGATGATGGCCGTATTGATGCCCACCACCTTGCCGTCCATGTCGAACAGCGGCCCTCCGGAGTTGCCCTGGTTGATGGCCGCATCGGTCTGGATGAAGTCATCGTACGGCCCCTCCTGGATGTCGCGGTTGCGCGCCGACACGATGCCGAGGCTCACCGAGCCACCCAGCCCAAACGGGTTGCCGATGGCCATCACCCAGTCGCCGACCAGCGCCGTGTCGCTGTCGCCGAAGCTGACGAAGGGCAGCGGATGGCCGGCATCGACCTTGATCACGGCGAGGTCGGCCGTGTCGTCGGCCCCCACCAGCTTGGCCGGCAGGCGCGTGCCGTCGGTCAGCATCACGGTGATCTCGTCGGCGCCATCGATGACGTGGTTGTTGGTGACGATGGTGCCATCGGCCTTGATGATGAAGCCGGAGCCGAGACTGCGGGCCTCCTGCTCCGCCTCGGGGCCCTGACCCTGGTTGGGATTGAGGTCGTCGAACAGATCGTTGAGCGGCGAGCCCTCCGGCGCCTTGGGAAATTCCTGGCCGTTGCCGCCGATGTGCTTGCTGGTGCCGATATTGACCACCGCCGGCGACAGCTCGGCGGCCAGCTTGGCCACCGATTCCGGCCCCTTGGCGAACACCTCCACCGGCGCGGCAAGGCTCAGCGCGGCCATCGCCACCAGCGCCTTTGCAAGCACGAATCTCATGTTCCGGTCCCTCGCCCCTGTTGGCCGCACTTGAAAGCAACTGCCTCCATCGTACAAGCCGCGCAGCCGCACGAAAAGTTGAGGCCGGCGATTGCTCGCCGGCCGCAGAACTAGCTCCCGCTCGATGGCAACAGAAAGGCGCTATTGCGCGGCGCTCGAGGGCAACTCGGACGAGATGCTCGGCGCCACGATTGTGCCATCGGGATTGACGGCCGTCGGCGCCGCCTCGCTGCTGGGCAGCGGCGAGGGTTCGCTGGCGCTGGCATCGGGGGCAACCGGTACCGCCGGAGCCCCGACCACGCCGCTGTCGACCGGCGCGCCCACATTGTCAGGCGGCAACTGGTCGGACGGCGCGGGCGCCGTGACCTCCGACGACGGCAGCGGTGCGATGCCGTTGGGCGCCGCCGGTTGCGGCACCGTGCCATTGAGCGTGTCGGCCTTGAAGTAGCGGAAGAATTCGCTGTCGGGCGACAGCACCATCGAGGTACCGGAGCTGCCCAGTGCCGTCCGGTAGGATTCCAGCGACCGATAGAATTCAAAGAATTCCGGGTCGGCGCCATAGGCGGAGGCAAAGATGGCCGAACGCTGGGCATCGCCCTGGCCGCGGAGGATCTCGCTGTCCTTGTTGGCGGCGGCGACAATCTCCACCGCCTGGCGGTCGGCGATGGCCTTGAGTGACTGCGCCGCCTGCTGGCCGCCAGCTCGGATTGCCGCTGCCTGCGCCAGACGTTCCGCCGACATACGGTCGAAGGTCTGCTTGGAAACGTCAGCCGTAAGGTCGGTCCTGAGGATCCGCACGTCGGTCACGTCAATGCCTAGGTCACTCATGCCCGGCCGGATCAGGTCGCGGGCTTCGCGCATCATGGCCGGCCGCTCGGCCGACAGCGCCGCGTCGAAATTTCGCTGGCCATAGACCTGCCGCAGCGCGGCGTCGAAGCGGGTGGCAATGCGCTGCTCAGCGAGATCGAGGTCGCCCTGGGCACGCTCGCGGAACTTCACCGGATCATCGATGCGGTAGGTCAGGAACGCGTCCACCACGTAGGTCGCGCCGTCGCTCACCTGCAACTGCATGTTGGCGATGTCGTAGCGCAGCAACCGGTCTTCGATGAGTTGCACCGTGTCGACCAGATTGGTCGGCAGCTTGAAATACAGCCCGGGCTCGGTGCGGACCGCGGCAATCTGGCCGAAGCGCAGCACGATGGCCTGCTGGCGTACGTTCACCACATAGATGGACGAGGCGAGCAGGTAGATGATGACAACCAGCGCAATGCCGCCGGCAATGAGTCTGTTCATGGCTCAGTTCCCCGTGGCGGTGCTGGAGGATGGCGCGGACGACGAATTGTCTTGCGCCGGCGAGGCCGGCCGGAGGGCCGGCAGCGGCAGGTAGGGCAGCACGCCGCCCGCACCTGAGGCACCCGGTTCGATCACCACCTTGCTGGCGCCACCCAGGACCTGCTCCATGGTCTCGAGATAGAGGCGGCGGCGCGTCACCTCGGGAGCCTTGGCGTACTCGTTGTAGATGGACACGAAGCGCGCAGCCTCGCCTTCGGCCTCCTGCACCACGCGGCTCTTATAGGCCGCAGCGTCCTCGCGCACCTTGGCCGCCTGGCCGCGGGCATTGCCGAGGAGCGTGTTGGCGTAGTTGCGGGCGTCCTCCTGGTACTTCTGCTGGTCCTGCTGGGCCCGCTGCACTTCGGCGAAGGCGTCGCTCACTTCCGCCGGCGGCGCCACGTTCTCGATCGTCACCTGGTCGACGTGAACGCCGATCTTGTAGCTGTCGAGGATGGTCTGGATGATCTGCTGTACCTCGGTCTGGATGCCGGCACGGTCGGAGCGGAAGATTTCCTGCGCCGGGCTGCGGCCCACCACTTCGCGCATCGCGCTTTCGCCGGTGGCGCGCACCATGTCGTCGGGATCGCGCACATCAAACAGATAGGCCTTGGGGTCGTCGACGGTCCACAGCACCGCGAACTTTACGTCCACGATGTTCTGGTCCGAGGTCAGCATCACCCCGTCGTCGCTGCCGGTCGTCTTGTTCGCGACAGATCCGATCTCGGTCTTGTTTTCGGTGATGTTGACACGCTGCACGTCCTGTACCGGCCACCACATGAAGTGCAGCCCGGCCTGGCTCAGGTCGTTGCTCGGCTTGCCGAATGTCGTTTCAACGCCCACTTCCTGCGGGTCGATGGTGTACAGCGAATTGAACAGCCAGAAGACGATGACCACTGCGACGCCCGCGGCAATCACCCAGCGGCCGCCCCCCGGCATCCCGCCCTGCAGCCGGTCGCGCCCGCGATTGAGGATATCTTCGAGACTTGGAGTGCCACCGCGCCGCGGCCCGCCGCCCTGTGGTGCCTGCCCCCACGGCCCGCCGCTGTTGTTGCGGCCGCCGCCCCCCGTATTGTTGTCCCAGGGCATGAATGACCTTCGGTTCCGTACGCGTTGCCGCCCTATATAGGGGGCGCGTCCGGGCCGATCAACGGCGGCTCACAGCCGAACGCCGGTAAACCTTGATGCGGAATGCCGCACTGTCATTGGGGTTTGGCGGCACCTCGATCAGCCCCGATTCCTTCCAGACGCTCAGGTCGACCTGCGGGAAATAGGCGTCGCCCTCGGGCGCCGCGCCGACATGGGTGATGTAGAGCCGGTCCGCGATCGGCAGCGCCTGCGCATAGATTTCGGCGCCGCCACCGATCATCACCTCGTTGGCCCGGTCGGCCTTGGCAATTTCCTGGGCATGGTCGAGCGCCGCCTCGAGGCTCGAGATCACCAGCACGCCGTCGGGCTGGTAGCCCTCCTGCCGCGTGACCACGATATTGGTGCGCCCCGGCAGCGGCCGTCCGATGCTCTCGAAGGTCTTGCGCCCCATGATCAGCGGCTTGCCCATCGTCATCCGCTTGAAGTGGGCGAAGTCGGACGGCAGCCGCCACGGAATGCCGTTGCCGTTGCCGATGACGCCGTTGGCCGCGACGGCAGCAATGATGGCCACTGCGACCTTCATCTGGCACCTCCGAGCTTGTCGAGCGCGGCTCCCGTCACCCGGCAGCGGCGCCACTCGTCGAGGAACACGGCGCCCTGCGCCACGTAGAAGTCGATCGAGGGCTGGTTCCAGTCGAGCACCGCCCATTCGAACCGGCCGAGCCCCTCGCGCACACAACGTCGGGCCAACTCGACCAGCAGCGCTTTGCCGATGCCGTGCCCGCGCATCTGCGGCTCGACGAACAGATCCTCGAGCCAGATGCCGTGCTGGCCCTGGAAGGTCGAGAAGGTGTAGTACCAGAGCGCAAAGCCGGCTGGGGTCCCGTTCCACTCCGCGATCTGGCAGAACACTTTCGGCGCCGGGCCGAAAAGCTCGCGGCGGATGTCCTCCTCCGTTGCCACCGCCTCATGCGCCAGGTGCTCATACTCGGCTAGGTCGCCGATGAACTTGACGATGAGCGGCGCGTCGGCGCTCACCGCATCGCGGATTGTCGTAGTCGCGGCCTCAACCGGCATTCTGCTGCGGGTCCTGGTGATCGAGGATCAGGATTTCGAGCTCATGGTCCGGCGGATACCAGTCGGTCGCGCTCATTTCGAACCGGGTCGGCCCGGTCTTGGTGACCTTCCCGTCCCAGCAGAATGAAACGAGGTTCTTTGGGTCGCCCTTGTCGATGCTCAGGTGGAACTTGCCGATCGGCCCGTTCCAGTTTGCGCCGGTCGACCAGATGTAGGAAATCCAGCTCTCCTGATAGGGCGCGCTTTCGAGATTGCCCGGATCGGTGAGCGACCGCTTGAGGGTTTTGATCAGGTCGTCGTCGGTGCAGTACTTGTCCTTGTAGAGCTTCGGCCGGTCCTCGTCGGTCGCATCTGCCGGCGGCTCGAGGAACGTCGTTGCAACCGTCCCGCCGACGCTGGGCGCGTAGGAATGCACCACCTCCACCGTCTTGCCCGCCGGGAACGTCGCTTCCCAGGTGTAGGTCGACTTCAGCGTCCACACCGGCGTCCAGTCGGTCTGCTCGCCCTGCCCGGCATCGTAGGTCATCGGAATGATCATGCCGAGGTGCATGAGCTTCTGGTGATCGTCATCAGGGAGCTTGTTCAAGGCATCGATCGTCGCCTGCCCGAACGGCTCCAGCGGCACATGGAGCGAGTTCAGCAGCTCGGTCTCGTCCACGCCGGTCGCGAACGCATATTGGTGCAGCGTCGAGTCGACCGGCTGGCCGTCGAACGTGGTGGTGAACCCAAACAGGTTGTGGTCGTCCTCGTGCGGGATCGCGACCATGAAGTCGCCTTCGCCGGTGATATCCGGCAGCGGGAAGGCCACCAGCACGTGCTGGTCCTGCTTGCCGGCATTGTTGAACTCGTAGACCACCTTCACCTGCTTGGGCCCGACCGTCAGGTCTTCCGACTGCATGGTCACGTCTTGGTTGGTGATGAACACCAGCCCGCCCGTGCCGAGCTGTGACGTCGTGTCGTTGGCGAAGGCCGGCGCGGCGCTCATCAGCAGCGCAGCGAGCAGCAATGTCCTCATACGGCAACCTCGGCTTTGATATGCGGATGCGGGTCATACCCGGTCAGCGTGAAATCCTCGTACTGGAAGTCGAAGACCGAACGCCGCTCCGGGTTGAGCGTCAACCGCGGCAGCGGTCGTGGCGCCCGCCCGAGTTGCTCATGGGCTTGCTGAACGTGGTTTGAATAAAGGTGCACGTCGCCGAACGAATGCACGAAGTCGCCGGGCGCAAGCCCGGTAACCTGCGCCATCATGTGCGTGAGCAGCGCATAGGACGCGATGTTGAACGGCACGCCCAGGAAGATGTCGGCGCTCCGCTGATAGAGCTGGCAGCTCAGCTTTCCCTCGGCGACGTAGAACTGGAACAGGCAGTGGCACGGCGGCAGCGCCATCTCGTCCACTTCGGCGGGATTCCACGCGGTGACTATATGCCGGCGCGAATTCGGGTTGTTTTTGATCGAATTGACCACATTGGTGATCTGGTCGATCGTGCCCCCGCGCCCGTCGGGCCAGCTCCGCCACTGGCTGCCATAGACCGGACCGAGGTCGCCCCTCGCGTCGGCCCATTCGTCCCAGATCCTGACCCCGCGTTCCTGCAGCCATCGCACGTTGGTGTCGCCCCGCAGGAACCAAAGCAACTCGTAGACGATCGACTTCACATGCAGCTTCTTGGTCGTCAGCAGCGGGAACCCCTGGCTGAGATCGAAGCGCAGCTGCGCACCGAAGAGCGAGCGGGTCCCGGTATTCGTGCGGTCCGCCCGGTCGACGCCGGTCTCGAGGACAAGCCGCAGCAGGTCGAGATATTGCTGCTCCGGATGGTGCGACTCCGTCTCGTTGCTGCGCAAAGCCAGTACCGCCATGTCTGCCCTCCGTTCGGCCGGGTTGTATCAGGAGTTTGCCGCACAAACCGCCGATTCTCACAGCTTGCGGCGGTTTGCATCATGCCCGCCGGCCGCCTATATTGGGTGCGCCGGCAACGGCTATGGCGATAAATGGCCATCGTAATAAACCCATTGGACCCGGGGGCAGTACCCGGCGCCTCCACCCAAGCCCTTGGAATCCGAGGGTTTCGGCGGGGGCGAAACAGGATCGACAAGGGCGTAAAGGGTGTGTTTTCGCTCGGCATGGTACCGCCGTTATCGGACCAAACTTATAGTTGCCAACGACAACTATGCTCCGGTCGCTCTCGCTGCGTAAGCGGCGCTAGCACTGGGAATCAAAGTCCTTCACTCCTCGCAGGGTGACAGGCGGGGTCCGCAGGCACCTGGCAACAGAAGCCTGCATTTCATTTTCCGGGCCGCATCTGCCCTTTGCGGATGCAGGAATGCGCCTCCTCTCGCTCCCGCGATCGGTGAGGCAGGCGTTCGCGATCCTGCGAAAGGGTCTCAATTTCGCGCCCTTCGTCCTTGATATTGCGGTGCTCTCTGGCTGATATGCTCCGCACCGGATTCCCGCGACAGGCGACATGGCTCAAGACCACATCCGATACGACATCCTGACCCAGGACGCGCTTCGCGGCGTCATCCGCAAGGTGTTGTCGGAGGTCGCGAAAACCGGCCTCCCCGGTGAACACCACTTCTTCATCTCGTTCGTCACCAAGGCGCCCGGCGTGCGCGTCAGCCAGCGTCTGCTCGAGCAGTACCCGAACGACATGACCATCGTGCTGCAGAACCAGTTCTGGGATCTGAAGGTCAGCGAGAGCGGCTTCGAAGTCGGCCTGAGCTTTGATGACAAGCCCGAAACGCTGGTCATCCCCTTCACGGCCATCAAGGGCTTCTTCGATCCCTCGGTGCAGTTCGGCATGGAGCTCAAGAGCGCCCCGCCCCTTCCCTCCGGCGACGACAAGGCCGAAGCCGGCGAGCCGGCTCATCTGCCGGCCCCCCCAGCAGCGGCGCCCCCCTCGGGCGCCAGCCAGCCGGCCGGCGAAAAAGTCGTGAGCCTCGACGCCTTCCGCAAGAAATAGCCAATCATGCTGAAGCGGTCGCTGACGATCGCCGGACATCACACCAGCATCGCCCTCGAGCCGGAGTTCTGGGCGGCGCTAGAAGCGCTCGCCGGCAAGCGCGGTCTGCGCCTTGCCACCCTCATCGAAGAAATCGATCGAGACCGCACGGGCCCGAACCTGTCATCGGCCCTCAGGGTCGCCGTGCTGCGCGACGCGCAATCACATCCCTAGGTCTGACGCTGCCGCCCTGGAGGCCTCCGCCGCGGCTTTGGCGGCGGCATCGGCCGCCTTCTTCGCCGCCTCGGCGTCCGCGGCGCTCCTGGCGGCGCCGCCCGCCGCGATCCTCAGGCCGGGGCGTAGGGCATCCAGCTTCGCATCGAGCTCCACTTGCGCTTTCGCCCGGGCATCGGCGTCGGCCTTGATCTTTTCGAGCCGCGCCAGCTCGACTTCGTTGGCCTTGATCTTCATGCCGTCGACCAGCGGCGTGACATCCGGTGTGGCCTGCGGCGCCCAGAGCGGTCCCTTGATGCCCACATCGACCTCCGCGGTCGCCGGATCGATTGCGCTTGTCTCGCTCGCCACTGCGCTCGCCGGCGTCATCGTATAGCGGCCGTCGAGCGTCAGGTCCTTCAACGCCAGCTTCGCACCCCCGAAGATGCGGGCCGCGCCATTCGCGACCGCGACGTTCGGGCTGCTGAGAACGCCGTTCGTGATCGTGAAGCTGCCGATCACGGTCGGCGCCGTGAACGCGCCGCCGGCGAGCGCATCGCCCACCGTCTTCGTCAGCGCCTCCGGAGCCATGTCGAGAATGCCCGCGATCCGATCGGCCACCGTGAACACCTTTGGATCGAAGTGGGCAACGGAGAGATCGTTGATCGTATAAGACCCTGATCCGGTCGCCTGTGCGATCGCCTCCGACAGGGTCGCGCCGGTGCCATTGAACTCGCCGGTGGCATCGACCGTCCCACCCAGTTCGGCCGCAAGCGCCGCCGGCACGATCGCGTTGAGTGCCACGCCGCTCAGCGCCAGTCGGCCATCGATCTGCTTTTGCGGCACCGAGCTGCTCGAACAACATACCGTCGCATCGAGCCTCAGCGTCCCACCGCCCAGCGGCGCAGTCAGGTCGCGCAGGTGCACGTTCTGCGCGTCCCAGTCGTAGCCGAACGTCGCTTGGCTGCTGCTGTCACCGCCGACCTTGAGCGTGCCGACCGTGACATCGATCCGTCCATCGAGTCCCCGCGGGGCCGAGCCGATATCGATCGGGCCTTCCGGCCAGAGGCTGTCGGGAGTCGCAACCGTGCTCGCGGCGCCAGCCAGCGCCGGCACGAAATCCCGCGCATCGAGCTTGTCGATGCTCAGGCTGCCGCTGACCGAGGCCTTCCCGCCATTGCGCACCAGCGAAAGGTCGCCGCCGACACCGTCCGCACTGATCCGCGACAGCTTCATCATGTCGGTGCCGTCGAAGTCGAAATCCGCCTTTCCCGCCAGCGGCGGCAGGTAGAGGCCACCTGCTCCGAAGGCCTCTGCGACGACGCCCGGATCGCCGAGCTTCACGTCGAGCTGTCCGGTGCCGCTGATCTTGGTGTAGTCACCCGGCGTGACGTTGCCTTGGAACGTGATGTGGTCGTCCCCGCCGGCCAGCGTCGCGTTGGCCTGGTAGCTACTCGCCGGCGTTCCCTCGACCGATGCGGTCAATTGTAACGGCGTTCCTTCGCCAAACAGCGACGACGCGCCCAGCCCCAACTGCCGCGTCATCAGCAGGCTGCTGTCGGAGTGCATCTGCAGCTTGGCCGCGATCGTGCCGGTCAAGGCGGTGGCGATGCCCGTGCCGAGTTTCGCCTCGAGCTTGGTATCGGCGGTCGCCAGCTTGCCGGCGACGTTGAGCGTCTGCCCGCCATCGCCCGAGGGCGCATCGAGCGTGACCCGCACGTCGGCCGGCAGCGACTGCCGCAGGAAATCGGCAACCGCCGGCGGCGTGTGGATCGCGTTGAGCAGCGTCGCGACGATCGGCGCATCGTCGCTCACCTTGAGCGTACCACTGCCGGAAAGCTCGGGCTTCGCAATGGTGCCGAAGGCGGTGAGCTTGGCGTCGAACGCGGCGCCCCCAAAATCGTCGGCGCTCAGCTTCGAGAACTCGAGCACGCCCCCGTCCCAGGTCGCGTCGGCGGTCATGTTCGTCCCCTCGAGGCCGAACAGCACCGCCTTGCTCGCGCTCAGGTTGAGCTCGCCCTTGGGAAACGTCGCGCCAAAGCTGCCGCTGCCTGCGACGTCCGGGAGCAGCGCACCGAAGGCCGCGCTCTCCTCGTCACCCAGCGTCGTGAAATGCGCATCGAGCTTCAGCGACCTTGGCTGCCCGAAGCCGATGGCCGCGTCGAACCCCTGGTTGATGCCGCCCACCACAACGGTCCCCGAGCTCAGCGTCAGCGTGTCGCTCGACAGCGCCACGTCGGCGCTGAGCGAGCCCGGCTTGCCGAACAGCGGGTTGCCGGCGGCGGGCTTGCGCCACAGAGCGGCCAGCTGGTCCAGCTGCTGGCTGGAAACAATGACCGAGCCGGCGAACACCGGCTTGCCGTCGACCGCCTGCAGGTTGCCGCTCAGCGTCAGCTTGGTCTGGCCCGGCAAGCTCGCGGCAAAATCCTTGATCCGCCATTGCTTGCCGTCGGTCGCCGCATCGAGCTGCAGGTCGCGCAGACTGAGCGCGCGCAGGTTCAACTCGCTCACGTCGAGTCCGATGGTTCCCGGGACCGGCGGGATCGGCGGCAGCGGCGTTTCGCTCAACAGCCGCACCAGTTCGTACGGCGGATCGCTGAGCTCCTTGGTCGCATCGCGCGGCGGCAGCGCCACGACGCCGCCCGACACCACCGCGTTGAACGCCATCCCCTTGCCGAGCTTGAGCTCGGCCGCGCCCGTGAGCCGGGTCACCGCCCGGTTCTCGTCCGGCAGCGCCGTATAGTCGGACAGCAGCACGCGATCCGGCGTCGCCTCGACCTTGCTGGTCAGCACGAAATCGCCGCGCCCGGCATCTGCCGTCTCGCCCGCCTTGGGCTTTGGCGGCGGCCGGCGATAGGTGAGCGAGCCCGAGTACTTCGGTGCCGCGCCCGGCGTGATCGCACCGCTGCTGTCGAGCGTAAAACTGTCGTCGCTGGCCTTGATGTAGAGCGACAGCGTCGTGCCGCCCTGGGCGTTGAACTTGCCGGTGCCGACCCGCACGCCATAGCCGGCCTGGTCGACCGTCGCGGTGCCCTGGAAGTTGAATGGCCCGTCGAGGCCGTCGAGCTTGAGCTGCCCGTCGATGCCCTCGGC
>JBQCIY010000235.1:0-2895 GCA_051953275.1 Devosia sp.
TTCTTCAGCGTATCGAAGATCACCCCGCGATAGTCGATGATGCAGCCATTGGCCTGCTTCAGCGCCACGATGCCGTCGATGTTGGGGTAGTCGTCGAGAATGCCGCTCCGTTCGATCTCTCTGGCGATGAACCCCGCCACCGTCGTCGAGCAGTTCACCGATGTCAAAATGCCCACATAGTTGCGCGTCCCCACCGACCCGTTCGACCGCCGGTACCCTTCGAACGTCGCCTGCTGCGGACCCGTGAAGAACTCGACCGGCGTCACGCCCTCGCTGAACGCATAGTCGCGGGAAAATGCCCCGTGCTCCTCGCCGATCCCGCAATTGTGTTCGTGCACCCACTCCCCCGCCGGCAGGTCCGCCTTGGCAAAGCCGATGATCTGCCCGAACTTGACGATCGCCTCGCCGGCCTGCACCGGCCTGACCGTGAATTTGTGCCCGCGCGGCACACGTTTGGTCGTCCTGAGGCTGCCCTGCCCGGTCTCGGCGCCGACATCGAGGGTGGCTAGCGCCACCGCGACATTGTCCTTGGGGTTGAGCAGCAGCGTCCGGGCAGATGGGCGGGACATGACTTCGGACATGGGTGATCTCGTGATAAATGAGCCGCAGCCGGTTGATCGGCCGATGTGATCCAACTAACATGTTAGCATGACGGCGGCCGAAATCCCCTACAAATTTCTGGTGAATGCGGCAACGCCGCAGCGCGGCAGCGTCACCACCTCGGTCACCGAACAGCTGCGCCACGCCATCGTCACCCTCGAGTTGAAACCCGGCGAAATCCTCGACAAGGGCGCCATTTGCGAGCGCCTCGGGGTCTCCCGCTTTCCGGTGTCCGAGGCCCTCGCCCGCCTCCAATCCGAGGGCCTGGTCGAGATCATGCCGCAGCGCGGCTCGCTGGTGAGCCGGGTGAAGATCGGCGACGTCGTCGAATACATGCTGATCCGCCGCGCCCTCGAAAGCGAAGCGGTGCGCCTGCTGGTGGCCCGCAGCTCCCCCGAGCTGCTGCGCGAACTCGAGGCCAACCTCAACGAGCAGGCGCGAGCCGCCCGTCGCGGCGACCGCGAGACCTTTCACCAATACGACCTGGAATTCCACGAGACGCTGTTCGAGGCGCTGCGCTTTCCGCGCATCAAGTCGGTGATCGACAGTGCCCGCGCCAATCTCGACCGGGCGCGGCTGCTGATCCTCGATCCGCGCCGCCTCACCAACACCCATGCCGAACACAAGGCCATCGCCGATGCCATCTCGGCCGGCGATGCCGACAGCGCCGCCGCGGCGATGCGTGCGCATATCGACAAGGTGACGGGCGAGCTGCTCGCCTTCGCCCGCCAGACGCCGGAGCTGTTTGCCGACAGCGAGCGCTTCGCCGACGCCGACCTGCCATTCGACTAGACGAGGGACATCATGCTCAAGGGCATTCCGCATATCCTCGGCCCCGACCTGCTGCACGCGCTGCAGGCGATGGGCCACGGCGACGAGATCACCATCGTCGACGGCAATTATCCCGGCGCGAGCGCCGGCCCGCGCCTCATCCGCGCCGACGGTCACACCGGCACCGAGCTGCTTGAAGCCATCCTCACTCTCATGCCGCTCGACGATTTCGTGCCCGATCCGGCCATCGTCATGCAGGTCGTCGGCGATGCGGGCCAGAAACCGCCGATCGTCGCCGAGTACGAAAAGATTGTGCACCGCTTCGAGCCGAAGATGGCGGTGACCTCGCTCGAGCGCTTCGCCTTCTACAAGCGCGCCAATGCCGGCTACGCCATGGTGCAGACCGGCGAGCAGCGCCTCTACGGTAACATCATCCTCAAGAAGGGCGTCATCCGCCCTGACTGAGAACCACGGAGCGTTTCCAGCAAAAGTGCTGCGCCGTTTTGCGGTTCGGAAACGCGACAGACAAACATCCGCTTAAAGTCGGCCTCGCCTTTGATCGAGGAGGCGGCTACTGAGCCCGCAAATCGAACTACGGAGTTATCGATGAAACTGCTGCGCGTTGGAAACAAGGGAGCCGAGAAGCCGGCGATCCTGCATTCGGACGGAACCTATCGCGACCTGAGCTCCGTGGTGCCCGACATCACCGGCGCGACCATCACCGCCGAGGGCCTGGGCCGGATCAGGGCCGCGGACATCGGCAAACTGCCCGTGCTCGACAGCAAGCTCCGCATCGGGCCCTGCGTCGGCAATGTCGGCAAGTTCATCTGCGTCGGGCTCAACTACGCCGACCACGCCGCGGAATCGAACCTGCCCATCCCGAGCGAGCCGATCCTGTTCATGAAGGCGACGAGCGCCATCATCGGCGCCAACGACACCGTCACCATCCCCAAGAACTCCACCAAGGCCGACTGGGAAGTCGAGCTCGGCGTCGTCATCGGCAAGGAAGCCCGCTACGTCGACGAGAAGGACTCGTTCGATTACGTCGCCGGCTACTGTGTCATCAACGACCTGAGCGAACGCGCTTTCCAGAAGGAGCGCGCCGGCCAGTGGGTGAAGGGCAAGTCCGCCGACACCTTCGGCCCGATCGGTCCCTGGCTGGTGACCAGGGACGAAGTCCCCGATCCGCAGAACCTCAAGATGTGGCTCGAAGTCGACGGCCATCGCTACCAGAACGGCTCGACCAGGACGATGATCTTCGGTGTCAAGACGCTCATCAGCTACATCAGCCAGTTCATGTCGCTGCAGCCCGGCGACGTCATCTCCACCGGCACCCCGCCCGGCGTCGGCGAAGGCGTCAAACCCGCCTCCGTCTTCCTCCATGGCGGCGAAACCATGCACCTGGGCATCGAAGGCCTCGGTGAACAAACCCAGCGCACCGTCGCCTACGCCGGCTGATACGCCGTTCTATAACTCGGCGGCTCGATACTCGCTGTTCCGAGAGTGCGGCGCCGAAGCCCGCAG
>JBQCIY010000236.1:0-8630 GCA_051953275.1 Devosia sp.
CTGCTTGCAGGAGATCAAGGCCATCGACGAGGAGTTTCCGCGTCTCGAGATCGAAGCGCTCGGCTACAACGTCGAAACCTTCGGCCAGAAGAGCTGGAACGGCGTTGCAATCCTTTCGAAGTTCCGCTTCGACGAAGTGCACCGCGGCCTGCCCGGCGATGACGGCGACGAACAGTCACGCCTGATCGAGGGCCTGTTCACCACCGAGACCGGTGTCGTGCGCGTCTGCTGCATCTACCTGCCCAACGGCAATCCGGTGAAGTCGGAGAAATTCCCCTACAAGCTCAGCTGGATGGATCGCCTGATCACCTTCGTCGAAGGCCGGCTGGCGCTCGAAGAGCCATTCATCCTGCTCGGCGACTTCAACATCATCCCGGCGCCGATCGACGCGACCTTCCCCGAAAAGTGGGTCGGCGACGCGCTGTTCCGGCCCGAAAGCGCCGAGCGCTGGCGGAAGCTCCTGACCATGGGCATGGTCGACGCGCAGCGCGCCGTGTCGAGCGATGCGGCCTATACCTTCTACGATTTCAAAACCTTCGGCTGGGACCGCAAGGATGGCATCCGGATCGACCACCTGTTGCTCTCCCCGCAGGCCGCCGATCGCCTCGAGGACGTCCACGTCCACACCGAGGTCCGCGGCTGGGAGAAGCCGTCCGACCACGTGCCGGTCGAGGGTACCTTTATCTTCTGATCGCTGTCGAATCCGGCGAACGGCCATCGACCATCTTGCAACGAACCGGCGGGCGCTTCCCCGCGGCAAGGAGCAAGCCATGGACAAGATCGTCGAAACTGCCCTCGTGAACGCGCTGCGCTTCGGCGTCTTCACGCGCGTACAAACCCTGGATGCGGCTCTTGCGGAGCGTCGCCACCACAACGAGGCCAGGCATCGTGAGGGCCCGGCCGCCTGGTTCCGGCCGCGGTCGAGACGCTAGCTTCTATGGCGTCGGGAACTGGTCGCTGAGCTTGTCGGCCATGTTGGCGGCCTGCTTGCGCTCATCGGGCGTTGCGACCGACATGTCCTGGTTGAGCAGATTGCCGATCCAGTCGGCATCGGTGGTCCCGACCGACAGACGGCTCGCGATCGACAGCCACATCAGGCCCTCGACCGGATTGGCCTTGAGCTCGCCGTCGCCGTTGAACAGGATGTCGCCGAGCTTGGCCTGCGCCGCCGCATGGCCCTTCTTGGCGGCCAGTGAGAACCAGCGGGCGCTCTGCACCGGGTTGTGACCGAGCCCGTCCTTGTCGTCGAGATAGAGCTCGCCGACGCGATACTGCGCATCCGCGTCGCCGAAATAGGTGGCGGCATGCAGCAGCAGCTTGATCGAGTAGTCTTCGTCCTTGGCGATGCCGGCTTCCGGCAGGCCATCCTTGTAGTAATCGCCGATCTTCACGAACGAATGCGCCACGATGTCGGCCTCGACCCCGCGCGGCGCACCGTCCGCGTGCTCGTTGGCGATCTCCGCAAAATAGCCGAAGGCCTTGGCCTTGTCCTCGGCGACGCCCTCGCCGCTTTCATACATCAGCCCGAGCTGCCACTGCGCCATCGTATCGCCGGCCGCCGCCGCATCCTTGAGCGCGGCGATCTGCTCGGCACTGGAAATGCCGCCGCCGGCACCGTCCAAGGCGCTGGCCATCACCTGCGCCGCATCCGCTGCGGTCAACGGATTCATCTCCGCCCCCACCGGCGGCTGTTCGGTCAGCGCCAGCGGCGCCGGATCGCCGGCGGCTGCAGGCACCGACGGGGTCGCCGGCGGCGGACTGGCGGAATCGTTGGGGATGTTGGCCGGCGGAACCGGCGGCTTGTCCTGGGCAAAGGCCGGCGCCGCCGCAAGCAGCAGCGCCGACAACACACTTACGGAAATGAGGGCCGAGGCACCTCTAGATATCCGCATACTGCTCCTTTTCGCCCTTCGCTCCCGGATTGGTCAGCGCGCCGTAGCGCGCCGGCCCCACGAGCTGGGCATACTTCCAGATCGCGCCCGAGCCGTATTCGGTCTCGCGCGGTGCCCAGGCAGTCTTCCGCCGGGCAAATTCTTCGTCGCTGACGTTGACCGAGATTTCCCCGGTCGTTGCGTCGAGCGTGATGATATCGCCGTCCTTGATCAACGCGATGGGGCCGCCCACCGCCGCTTCCGGCCCGACATGGCCGATGCAGAAGCCGCGCGTGGCGCCCGAGAAGCGGCCGTCGGTGATGAGCGCAACCTTGTCGCCCATGCCCTGGCCGTAGAGCGCCGCCGTCGTCGACAGCATCTCGCGCATGCCGGGGCCACCCTTCGGCCCTTCGTAACGGATCACCAGGACCTCGCCTTCCTTGTAGGTGCGGTTGGTGACCGCCTCGAAGCAGTCTTCTTCCTGGTCGAACACGCGAGCCGGGCCAACGAAGCGCTGGTTTTTGAGCCCGGCGACCTTCACGATCGCACCGTCCGGCGCGAGGTTGCCCTTGAGCGTCACCACACCGCCCGTCGGCGAGATCGGCTTGCTCGTCGGACGCACCACGTCCTGGTCGGTGTTCCACTTCACCTTGGCGAGGTTCTCGGCGATCGTCTTGCCGGTCACGGTCATGCAGTCGCCGTGCAGGTAGCCGCCGTCGAGCAGCGCCTTCATCACGAGCGGAATGCCGCCGGCCTCGAACAGGTCCTTGGCGACATACTTCCCGCCCGGCTTGAGGTCGCCGATATAGGGCGTCTTCCGGAAGATTTCGCCGACATCGAAGATGTCGAACTCGATGCCCGCCTCATGCGCCATCGCCGGCAGGTGCAGCGCCGCATTGGTCGAGCCGCCCGTCGCCGCCACCGTCATCGCGGCGTTCTCGAACGCCTCGCGGGTCACGATCTGGCGCGGCCTGAGCTGCGTCTTCAGCAGTTCCATCACCTGCTCGCCCGCCGCGGCGCAGAGGGCATCGCGGATTTCGTACGGCGCCGGGGCCCCGCTGCTAGAGGGCAGCGCCAGGCCGATGGCCTCGGCCACCATGGCCATGGTGTTGGCCGTGTACTGGCCGCCGCACGAACCGGCCGACGGACACGCCACGCGCTCCATCTCGTCCAGCGTCTCGTCGTCCATCTTGCCGACCGAATGCAGGCCCACCGCCTCGAACAGATCCTGCACGACGATGTCGCGGCCCTTGTAGCGGCCCGGCAGGATGGTGCCGCCATAGATGAAGATCGACGGCACGTTGAGCCGGATCATCGCCATCATCATGCCCGGCAGGCTCTTGTCGCAGCCGGCCATGGCGACCAGTGCGTCGTAACTGTGGCCGCGCATCGTGAGCTCGACCGAGTCGGCAATCACGTCGCGCGAAGCGAGCGAGCTCTTCATGCCCGCATGGCCCATCGCCATGCCGTCGGTCACGGTGATGGTCGCAAATTCGCGCGGCGTGCCATGCGCCGCGGCAACGCCCTTCTTTACCGCCTGTGCCTGCCGCATCAGCGAGATGTTGCACGGCGCCGCCTCGTTCCAGGCGGTCGCCACGCCGATGATCGGCTGGTGGATCTGCTCGGTGGTGAGCCCCATGGCGTAGAGGTACGACCGGTGCGGTGCGCGCTCCGGTCCCTCGGTCACATGCCGGCTCGGCAGCCGCGATTTGTCGACGTAGTTGGTGCTCATCTTCCCAATCCCTGGCATCGCCGCTCTTGCGAGCGCTTCAAAAACAAGCGCTTATCAAGCCGGGTTAGCCGGGGTTCAAGGGCGGAACAGCCTCGTCTGGTACGCTGGCGGATCGTCCCCGATCCGCTCGCCCACAAAGCTCTCCGTCCTCCGTCTCGTCCTCGCCTTCGTTTGGGGAGAGATTGTGGCGCGTGAGCCTACCGAATGGTTGCCGGTTCAGCCCCCGTTCAGGATTCGCAAGCGTTGTTGCAGGAATAGCACAGCAGGTGCAGACGGCCGGCGCCGCGCGTCGGGCAACAAAAAGCTCCGTGAGTTGCCCCACGGAGCACGGATTGATGCTCCCCGCTCGTCAGCGGTGGTGATGATGATCCGGCACCCAGATACAGACACGCACCTTGTGGTGATGCCGCCAGTGGGTCTTGCAGAACAGGTGCTGGCGCCAGTGCCGCGGATGATGAATCGTCACGTGGATGGATGGATGGACCGAGTAGGTGTAGGTCGCTGCCGAGGCTGGCGTCGTCATGCCTGCGGCGACGCCGGCGAACATCAGGGCCGCCAGCGTTGTGGCAATAGTCTTCTTCATTGGGAGTCTCCTTGGGGAGTCGGCGGTTGTCGGCACCCAGGCGCCAACGAACCGCGGGTTCACCGCTTCGCCTTTTCAACGACCCCCAGGAGCCTAAGGTTCCGGCGCCTCTGCCGGCCCGCCGCAGCGCTCTCAACTCAGCCGTGCCAGCGCCGCCTTGAGCCGCTCGAGCCGGGCCACTGCGTCCGCCCGGCGCTCGCGCTGCTCCTCGATCACCTCGGGCGGCGCCTTGGCGACGAATTGCTCGTTACCCAGCTTCTTGTCGATCTTGCCGATCTCGACTTCTTCCTTGGCGATCTCCCGCTTCAGGCGGACCCGCTCGGCGTCGAGGTCGATGATCCCCTTGAGCGGCAGCACGAACGTGGTTTCGCCGATCACGATCTGCGCCGAGCCCTGCGGCACGTCGCTGCCATAGGTGACTTCCGATAGCCGCGCCATCCGGGTCAGCGCCTGCAGCTGGCTTTCGACGCGGGTGCCGGTCTCCTCGCCCGCGCCGATGATCAGCAGCGGAATCTTGGCGCTGGCCGGCACGTTCATCTCGGTCCGCACCGACCGGATACCCGACACCACCGCGATCAGCCAGGCCATCTCGGCCTCCGCCGCCGCGTCGCCGAGCCCAGTGAGCATCGGCCATTCGCTGAGCACCAGCAGCTTGTCGCGCGCCGGTCCGGTCTTGCCCGTTTCCCCCCAGAGCTCCTCGGTCACGAAGGGCATGAACGGATGGAGGAGCTTCAGGATCTGGTCGAGTGCCCAGGCGGCAGTCGCCTGCGTCTCCGCCCTCTCCGCCTCCGCCTCGCCGGTCAGGACGGGCTTGGCGAGCTCCAGGTACCAGTCGCAATAGATGCCCCAGACGAAGTCGTAGGCGGCATTGGCAGCTTCGTTGAACTTGTAGTCCTCGATCGCCTTCTGCACGCTGGCGACGGCCTTGGCGGTCGCCCCGACGATCCAGCGGTTGACCGGCAGGTCGACCTTGTTTGGCGCAAATGCCGCTTGGCGCGTGCACCCGTTCATCTCGAGGAAACGAGCAGCGTTCCACAGCTTGGTAACGAAGTTGCGGTAGCCCTCGACCCGCGCAATGGCGAGCCGCATGTCGCGGCCCTGTGCGGCCATGGCCGCCAGCGTGAATCGGGTCGCGTCAGCGCCATACTCGTCGACCAGGTTCAGCGGGTCGATGACGTTGCCTTTGGTCTTGCTCATCTTGAGCCCGTGCTCGTCGCGCACCAGCGCGTGCACATAGACCGTGTGGAACGGCTCCTTGCCCATGAATTCGAGCCCCATCATCATCATCCGGGCGACCCAGAAGAAGATGATGTCGAAGCCGGTGACCAGCACGTCCGTCGGATAGTAGCGCTTGACCTCCGGCGTCTCCTCCGGCCAGCCCAGCGTCGAAAACGGCCACAGCGCCGAGGAGAACCAGGTGTCGAGGACGTCCTCGTCGCGGTGCAAGGGCACCTTCCCGTCGGCGAGTTCCGCGAACGGATCGGTCGCCTTGCGCGACGCCCATGCAGCGGGGTTGGCCCGGTCGCGCTGGATCTGCTCGAAGTCCGAGACCGCCTTCTGGAACACGCTGGAGCCGACGCCGCTCACGTGCATCTCGATCTGCCGGCCATAATAGGCCTGCGCCTGCTTGCGCGCCTCCTCTTCCGTCGCCGCGACGAAGATCTTGAGGCCGGCATCGGGCTTCCCGAACTCGGGATCGGTATTCAACCGCGGCCCGTACCAGGCCGGGATCTGATGCCCCCACCAGAGCTGGCGCGAGATGCACCACGGCTTGATGTTCTCCATCCACGAGAAATACGTGTTTTCCCACTGCTGCGGCACGAACTTGGTGCGGCCTTCCTTCACCGAGGCGAGCGCAGGCTTGGCCAGCACCTCGGCGTTCACGAACCACTGGTCCGTGAGGAACGGCTCGATGATGACCTGCTTGGTCTTCTCATCGAACGGCACCATGATCTTCTTGTCTTCGGCCCACAGGACCGCGCCGAGCGCCTCGAGATCCTCGAGCACCTGCTTGCGCGCCTCGAACCGGTCGAGCCCGCGATATTTGGGCGGCGCCAGGCCGTTGATCCGCGCATCCGGCGTGAAGATGTTGATCGGCCTGAGGTGATGGCGCTGCCCGACCTCGAAATCGTTGAAGTCGTGCGCCGGCGTGATCTTCACCGCGCCCGAGCCCATCTCCGGGTCCGCATACGCGTCGGCGATGATCGGAATGCGCCGGCCGACCAGCGGCAGGATCGCATATTTGCCGATGACGCCCTTGTAGCGTGGATCGTCCGGGTTCACCGCCACCGCCACGTCGCCCAGCATCGTCTCCGGCCGGGTCGTCGCCACCACGATCGTCTCCGACGAGTTCTCGATCGGGTAGCTCAGGTGCCACATCTTGCCGGCGGTCTCGATGTTCTCGACCTCGAGGTCGGAGATCGCTGTCTCCAGCACCGGATGCCAGTTCACCAGCCGCTTGGCGCGGTAGATCAGCCCCTTGCGATGGAGCTCGATGAACACCTTGCGGACCGCGGCGCTGAGCCCCTCGTCCATGGTGAAGCGCTCGCGCGACCAGTCGGCCGAGGCCCCCAGCCGCTTCAGCTGGTTGATGATCGTGCCGCCGCTCTCGGCCTTCCACGCCCACACCCGCTCGAGGAAGCGCTCGCGCCCCATTTCGCGCCGCGACGGCTCCTGCCGCTCCATCAGCTGCCGCTCGACGATCATCTGCGTGGCGATGCCGGCGTGATCGGTGCCGGGCTGCCACAGCGTGTCGTCGCCGCGCATCCGATGGTAGCGGACGAGAATGTCCTGGATCGTATTGTTGAGCGCGTGTCCGATATGGAGCGAGCCCGTCACATTCGGCGGCGGAATGACGATGGTGAACGACTTGGCATCCTTGCGCGCTCCGGCGCCTGCCTTGAACGCTCCGGCCTCCTGCCAAGCCGCGTAGATGCGCCCTTCCACGGCGCCGGGTTCATAGGTTTTTTCGAGCATGGTCCGTCCAGCGGCAAAGCCGGCGTGCAGGGCAATCCCGCGCGACGGCCGGAATTCGGGGTTGAGGGTCTAAAGCAAAGCCAACGGGCCAAAGTCAACTGGCCCATGGTGTCCGGCCTGCTCGGCCGTCGTCCGTTTGCGTGAAGCTACTTCACGCCGCGCGAAATGCGGGCAATTTCCTTTTCCACCATGCGCTCGACCAGCGCCGGCAGGTTCTCGTCCAGCCAGTCCTTGAGCATCGGCCTGAGCATCTCGCGGATCATGGCTTCCACGGTCATGCCGCCGATCCCCATATTGGCCATGGCGCCGAGCCGTGACATCGCTCCCTGTACGGCCGCGTCGGTCGCGGGCGCCAGCAGTTGTTCCGCCATGTCGCTCGACAGTGTCGGATCGGGCAGCGGCGCCGCCTGCGCCACCGACATCGCCGGCCGTGGCGCCGGCTTCGGCTCGGGCATGCGTGCAGCCGGTGGCTCCGGCATCCGTACGGGGGGCGGCATCGGGGCCGGCTTCGACTCCGGTTCCGGATCGCCTTCGAACGACACGTCCTCGGGGTCGAGCAACTCCGGCTCGCCGGCCAGCATCTCGGCCATCGGGTCGGACACCTCCGGCTCGCTCTCGTCGACCCCGGCGAGCATCGCCGAGAAATCCGGGGCCGTTGGCGGCTCGGCCGGCTTGGCCGGCGAAATCATCTGCGTGGGCGATAAGGCCAACGGCGCCGCTGCAGCAGGCCCCGGGCTCACCGCCCGCGGGGGCGCGACCGGAGCCGCCGGCTTCGGAGCGGGCTGCGGTGCCGGAGCCACGCCGGCGGGCTTGACCGGAGCGGGCGCCGGCGCAGGAGCGACACTGGCGTCGTCGTCGGCAATAATCTGCCTGATGGACGACAGGATCTCGTCCATCGACGGCTCTTTGGTCGCCGGCTTGTTCATCTAGGCCTCATTGCACGCATGACGAGGGCGCTATCCCCGCGAAAATACGCCTGATTCGTCACTGCTTACTTTAGGCTGAAGCCGGGATTTTTGCGACGCAAAGCCTTGTGCCCCCAAGGTCCTTCCCCAGAACTTTGCAGAAACCGGTGTGGGCGTCGGCGGTCTCGATCCGCCAGGTTCCGGCAGGCGTCAAGCCTAAACCGCGCCCTGAAACGCATCGCGGCCCACAGTGCGACGCACAGCGGGCCGCGGAAACCCTGGTCCAGTGGCTAGTCGAGGGCGCGCAGCTCGGCCCACACGTCCTCGACCTTCGCGATGTAGTCCTCGCCGGTCTTCTCCTCGACGTGCAATCCCAAGTCGGCGGCGGTCAGGTGGCCGGTTGCCGAGACCAGCGCATAGGACGCGATCACCCGGCTGGCATTGGCGGCGATCAGGCCCTCCTGCACCGTCTCGAGCTCGGCCTGGGCATTGAGCACGTCGAGCGTGGTGGCCTGCCCGACGTCGCGCTGCTGCTCTTCGCCGGTCAGTGCCAGTTGCCCGGC
>JBQCIY010000237.1:0-2500 GCA_051953275.1 Devosia sp.
CGCCAACCGCGGCGAGATCGCCTGCCGGGTCATCAAGACCGCGAAACGCATGGGCCTGCGCACCATCGCCGTCTATTCCGACGCCGATCGCGACGCGCTGCATGTGAAGATGGCCGACGAGGCCGTGCACATCGGCGGCTCGGCGGCGCGCGACAGCTACCTGTCGATCGAAAAGATCATTGCCGCCTGCAAAGCCAGCCAGGCCGAGGCCGTGCATCCGGGCTACGGCTTCCTCAGCGAGAACGCCGAGTTCGCCGCCGCGCTCGACCAGGCCGGCATCATCTTCGTCGGCCCGCCCACCAAGGCCGTCGAGGCCATGGGCGACAAGATCACGTCCAAGAAGATCGCGGCCGAGGCTGGCGTGTCGACCGTGCCCGGTCACATGGGGCTGATCAGGGACGCCGCCGAGGCGGTGAAGATCAGTAAGAAGGTCGGCTACCCGGTGATGATCAAGGCCTCCGCCGGCGGCGGCGGCAAGGGCATGCGCATCGCCTGGACTGATGCCGAGGCCGGGGAAGGCTTCGAGCGTTCGAAGTCCGAGGCCGCCAGCTCCTTCGGCGACGATCGCATCTTCATCGAGAAATTCGTCACCGAGCCGCGCCACATCGAAATCCAGCTCATCGGCGACCAGCACGGCAATGTGCTCTACCTCAACGAGCGCGAATGCTCGATCCAGCGCCGCAACCAGAAGGTGATCGAGGAGGCGCCGTCGCCCTTCCTCGACGCCAAAACCCGCAAGGCCATGGGCGAGCAGGCGGTCGCGCTGGCCAAGGCGGTCGGCTACTATTCGGCCGGCACCGTCGAGTTCATCGTCGACGGCAAGCGCAACTTCTACTTCCTCGAGATGAACACCCGCCTGCAGGTCGAGCATCCGGTGACCGAGCTCACCACCGGCCTCGACCTCGTCGAGCTGATGCTGCGCGTCGCCGCCGGCGAAAAGCTGTCGCTCAAGCAGAAGGACGTTCCACTCAACGGCTGGGCCATCGAGTCGCGCCTGTATGCCGAAGACCCGTACCGCAACTTCCTGCCCTCCACCGGCCGCCTGACCCGCTACCGCCCACCGGCCGAGGAGCACGACGCGGCGCACGCCGTCCGCAACGACACCGGTGTCTACGAAGGCGCGGAAATCTCGACCTTCTACGATCCGATGATCGCCAAGCTCTGCACCTGGGCCCCCGGCCGGATCGGGGCCATCGCCGGCATGCAGGAGGCGCTCGATCAGTTCGAGGTCGAAGGCGTCGGTAACAACATCCCGTTCCTCAGCGCCGTTATGGCGCAACAGCGCTTCCGGGAAGGCCGCCTCACCACCGGTTACATCGCCGAGGAGTTCCCGCAGGGCTTCACCGGTGTCGACCTCGCGCCGCCCGAGCTCACTCATCTCGCCGCGCTCGCCTGCGTCTCGGCCTATGCGCTCGAGACCCGCGGCTTCGCCGATGCCGCGACCGTCGCCAATGGCCACGAGACCCGTCGCGCCGTCCTCATCGGCGGCCAGCGCTGGGACTTTGGCGTGCGGGCCGACGGCATCGAGTTCTGGCTCACCGATGCGGAGGGCAAGAAGCTCCTGGTCGAATCCGGCTGGAAGCCCGGCATGAGCCTCGCCATCGCGCGCATCGATGGCGAGTTGCACCACGTGCGCATCGATCGCGTCACCGGCGGCTGGCGCCTGCGCTGGCGCGGCGCCGATCTCGTCGCCCGCGTGCTGCTGCCGCGCGTCGCCGACCTGATGCCGCTGATGCCCATCAAGGTCCCGCCGGATTTGAGCAAGTTCCTGCTCTGCCCGATGCCGGGGCAGGTGGTGCGCATCGACGTCAAGACCGGCGACGTGGTCGAGGCCGGCCAGCCGCTCGCCATCGTCGAGGCCATGAAGATGGAGAACGTCCTCAAGGCCGAGCGCCGCGCCCGCGTCAGCAAAGTCCGCGCCGCCCCCGGCGCCGTGCTCGCGGTCGACGAGGTGATCCTCGAATTCGAGGCGGTGTGATGCGCTCTTCGGTTCGGCGAAAGTGACCGGCAAATCCCCCACCTTCGCCGATTGGGCCAGGCTCGCCGCCCGCGAGCTCAAGGACGCGCCCGTCGACTCTCTCACCCGCGACTATGGCGGCATGGCTGTAAAGCCGCTCTACCTCCCGGATGATGCGTCCGATCCCGGGCTTCCCGGCGCGGAACCCTTCACCCGCGGCGTGCGCGCCACCATGTACGCCAACCGACCGTGGACCATCCGGCAATATGCCGGCTTCTCCACGGCGCGCGAATCCAATGCCTTCTTCCGGCAGAACCTCGCTGCCGGCCAGAAGGGCCTCAGCGTCGCCTTCGACCTCGCCACCCATCGCGGCTACGACAGCGACCATCCGCGCGTCAAAGGCGATGTCGGCAAGGCCGGTGTCGCCATCGACTCCGTCGAGGACATGAAGCTCCTCTTCGATGGCATCCCGCTCGACAAAATGAGCGTGTCGATGACCATGAACGGCGCCGTCCTGCCCGTGCTCGCCATGTTCATCGTCGC
>JBQCIY010000238.1:0-6172 GCA_051953275.1 Devosia sp.
TGGCCGTGGGATATTCGATCCCGGGAACCTACTGACGTAGGTGGGCGCCGTGTGTCCGAACCCACGGGTCCGGTCAGGGACAGCTCCCTTAAGGATCGATAAGGCCCCGGGGATGTGATGATCCGCACGCACCGGGCAGCAGGCGGAATATAGGCGCGATGCGGCGCGAGGGCAAATCATCGGCAGGATTTGCACCGTTGCCGCGCGGCCCGCAGCGATCAGGGCGCCGTCGGCGCGCCGGTCTCGTCGATGGCGGTGGCGATGGCTTCGACCTTGCGGGCGGCTTCGGCGAGGCGGCGGGCGAACTTCTGCTCCATCTCCTCGGCCTCGATGGTCAGGTCGCGGCCCGCGGTGGTGAGCTCGGCGATATCGGCCTTGAGGCTGTCGATCCGCTTTTCGGCCTCGCCCAGTTCGTCGAGCACCGCGATGGCGGCCATCACAACGAGGCGATTGTCGCCGACCTGGCCGAAATCGCCCTTGAGGTCGAGGACCGTCTTGTTGAACCGGTTGGCAAGGGCGAGCAGGTGTTCCTCCTGGCCGTCCTCGCAGGCCATGCGGTACTTCTTGCCGTCGATTTCGACCAGGACGTCAGCCATTGGCGAGCACGTCGTTGACGGTGTCCATGGCGTCGACGAGGCGGCGGGCCACCTCCGCGGAGGCTTCGTCCAGCCGCCGGGCCTTGGCGCTCGCCTTGTCGAGGTCGCTGGCAAATCTGGCGCGTTCCGCCAAAAGCTTCTGCGTGTCGGCCTCGATACGGGCATGGGTGCGCATGCGACCATTGAGGCTGCGCACGCTCGCTTCGAGGCGCTGGAAAGCACGGTCGAGGCGCTCGGAGGCAGCCTCGTACGTATCCTCGATTTCGCTCATGGTCGGCCCGCAAATCACCCGATTCAGACGCCGCCCACTATAAAGCGCTGTCATTGACAGGCAAATCGAACCTGTTAAGCCAGAGCCCGCTTCAAAACGCCTCGAAAACCCTAGGAAACGAGCGGATTTCATGACCAATTCAAAGACCGCCGACGTGATGGCAAATGCCATCCGGTCGCTCGCAATGGATGCCGTAGAGAAGGCCAATTCGGGCCATCCGGGGCTGCCGATGGGCTGCGCCGACATTGCGACGGTGCTGTTCACCAAGGTCATGAAGTTCGATCCGAAACATCCGGAGTGGCCGGATCGCGACCGCTTCGTGCTGAGCGCGGGTCACGGCTCGATGCTGCTCTACGCTTCGCTCTACCTGCTGGGGTACGAGGACGCGACGATCGACCAGATCAAGAATTTCCGGCAACTGGGCAGCAAGACGGCGGGCCACCCGGAGCACGGCTTCCTCAAGGGCATCGAGACGACCACCGGCCCGCTCGGGCAGGGCATCGCCAATGCCGTGGGCATGGCGATTGCTGAAGCAAAGCTCAGCGCCGAATTCGGCAAGGACGTGGTCGACCACCACACCTGGTGCCTGTGCGGCGACGGCTGCCTGATGGAGGGCATCAGCCAGGAGGCGATTTCACTCGCCGGCCACCTCAACCTCAACAAGCTGACGCTGATCTGGGACAACAACGGCATCACCATCGACGGCCACGTGTCGAACGCGGATTCGACCGACCAGCTCAAGCGCTTCCAGGCCTCGGGCTGGGACACGATCGCGATCGACGGGCACGACCAGGCGGCGATCGAAAAGGCGCTCAATGACGCCAAGACGTCGAAGCGGCCGCTGCTGATCGCGGCGCGCACCACCATCGGCTTCGGCGCGCCGACCAAGGAAGGCACCGAGAAGGTGCACGGCTCGCCGCTCGGCAAGGACGAGCTCGCGGCGGCCAAAAAGAACCTCGGCATCGACTATCCGGCATTCGAAATTCCCAAGGACACGCTCGAGGCGTGGCGGGCCGCCGGAACGCGCTCGGCCAACGAGGTGGGCGCCTGGCAGGGCCGGGTCAACGGCCTCGATGCGGCGCGCCGCACCGAGTTCGAGCGACGCATCAAGGGCGATTTGCCGAGCGGCCTCGCGGCGGCGCTCGACGCCTACAAGCGGAAGCTCGCGGCGGACAAGCCGAAGGTTGCGACCCGCAAGTCGAGCCAGATGGCGCTCGACGTCATCAACGCGGTGATGCCTGAAACGGTCGGCGGCTCGGCCGACCTCACCGGCTCGAACCTCACCAACACGCCGCAGACGCTGCCGTTCACCGACCAGGACCGGTTCGGCCGCTACATGCGTTACGGCATACGCGAGCACGGCATGTCGGCGATCATGAACGGCATGGCGCTACACAAGGGTCTCGTGCCCTATGGCGGCACGTTCCTGGTGTTCACCGACTATGCCCGCCCGGCGATCCGGTTGAGCGCGATCATGGAGCAGCGGGTCATCTATGTGATGACGCACGACTCGATCGGGCTGGGCGAAGACGGACCGACGCACCAGCCGGTGGAACACCTCGCGGCGTTGCGCGCCATCCCGCACCTGCAGGTGCTGCGGCCGGCGGATGCGGTCGAGACGCTGGAGTGCTGGCAGATTGCGCTTCAGAGCAAGAACCGGCCGTCGATCCTGGCACTCAGCCGGCAAAACCTGCCGCCGCTCCGCCTCGACTATGTGAAAGAGAACCTTTCGGCCAAGGGCGCCTACAAGATCGCCGGCGACGACACTGCCGACGCAGTGATCTTTGCCACCGGCTCGGAGGTCGCGATCGCGGTCGACGCGCTGCCGCTGCTCAAGGAGAAAGGCATTTCCGGCAAGGTTGTTTCGGTGCCGTGCCTGGAGCTCTTCGACGCGCAGGACGATGCCTACAAGGCCAAGCTGATCGGCAAGCCGAAGGCCCGCGTCGCGGTCGAGGCCGGTATCGGGCTCAGCTGGCAGAAGCTTTTGGGCGAAAAGGGACATTTCGTGGGCATGCATTCGTTCGGCGCCAGCGGCCCGGCGGAAAAGCTCTACGAGTATTTCGGCATTACGCCAGAAGGCGTGGTTGAAGCCGTCACCCGGCAGTTGTAACCACCACCAGAGTTCACTTCAGACTTCCAAGGAGCCATCATGGCTGTTCGCGTCGCAATCAATGGTTTTGGCCGCATCGGGCGGAACATTCTGCGGTCCATCATCGAGTCGGGCCGAACCGACATCGAGGTGGTCGCCGCCAACGATCTCGGGCCGGTCGAGACCAACGCGCACCTGCTGCGCTTCGACAGCGTGCATGGCAAATTCCCGCATGAGGTAACGGTTTCCGGCGACATGATCGACGCCGGCGGCCAGCGCTTCAAGATGACGGCGGTGAAGGATCCGACGCAGCTGCCGCACAAGGAGCTCGGTGTCGACATCGTGCTCGAATGCACCGGCATCTTCACCACCAAGGAGAAAGCCTCGGCGCACCTGACCGCCGGCGCCAAGAAGGTGATCGTATCGGCTCCGGCCGAGGGCGCCGATTACACCATCGTCTACGGCGTCAACGACAAGGGGCTCAAGAAGGAGCATGTCGTCATCTCGAACGGCTCGTGCACGACCAACTGCCTCGCCCCGATGGCCATGGTGATGGACCAGTTCGTCGGCATCGAGAAGGGCATGATGACGACGATCCACTCGTACACCGGCGACCAGCCGACGCTCGATACGATGCACAAGGACCTCTACCGGGCGCGCGCCGCGGCGCTCAGCCAGATCCCGACCTCGACCGGCGCGGCCAAGGCGATCGGCCTCGTGCTGCCGCAGCTCAAGGGCAAGCTCGACGGTATCTCGATCCGCGTGCCGACCCCGAACGTGTCGCTGGTCGACCTCAATTTCGTGGCGAAGCGGGCGACCACCGCCAAGGAGGTCAACGACGCGCTGATCGCCGCGTCGGAAGGCCCGCTCAAGGGCATCATGACGTTCACGCGCTACCCGCTGGTATCGAGTGACCTCAACCACGATCCGCATTCGTGCACGATCCTGCTCGACCAGACCAAGGTGATCGAAGGCAATTTCGTCACCGTGTTCGGCTGGTACGACAACGAGTGGGGGTTCTCGAACCGCATGTGCGACGTGACCGCGGCGTTCGCGAAGACGCTCTGAAGCGGTCGCAGGTCGATGCATGGAAAGGGGCCGGTTGGCCCCTTTTTGCTGTCGCGGCTTCCCCACCCACCGGCTTCGCCGGTCCCCCCTCCCCACGCTTCGCGCGGGGAGGGAGCCTGACTGCCGGCGTCATGATCGCCGCACCATCAGTCTGCGCTCCCTCCTCGGCCACCGGCCGGGGAGGGGGGACCACGCGTAGCGTGGTGGGTGGGGTGGCCCATGTTGCAGTCACTCGGCGTGTGAAACAGCGTCGAGGATCGCTGCATGTACGCCATCGAGATATTGCAATACGTCCATCGTGGAGAAGCGCAGCACGCGATAGCCTTCCGCTTCGATGAACCGCGTCCGTCGCGCATCATAAGTCTGGGCGGCGTCCTCGAAGTGCTGTGCGCCGTCGACTTCGATCACCAGCTTCGCGCGGAACGACGCAAAGTCGGCATAATATGGACCGATCTGCATCTGGCGCCGGAAGTGCAGAGCCTTGAACGGCGGCAGGCGCAGCACTGTCCACATCCGAGCCTCGGGCGGCGACATGCTTTTGCGTAGTTCCCGGGCGCGCTGAATACTCATCTACGCCGTGATCGTCACCGCCTCTGCGCTCCGCGTGCTCGGGCCGTGGAAGACGGCTTCGACGTTGTTGCCGTCGGGGTCGAGCAGGAAGGCGGCGTAGTAGCCGGGGTGATAGGGGCGTTCGCCGGGGGCGCCGTTGTCGCGGCCGCCGGCGCTCAGGCCCGCTTCATACCAGCGATCCACCGTCGCGCGATCCGGCGCCTGGAAGGCGAAGTGGACGCGGCTCGAGGTGTCGCCGCGATCGACCCAGAGCTCATCGGCGAAGAAGTGATCGGGCGCATCGACCACCGGGATGCCGAGCACGCCGAGGATGGCGGCGTAGAAGCGGCGGCTCGCTTCGAGGTCGCGGGCCCTCAGGTGGAGGTGGTCGATCATGCGGCCGCGCTTGAGTTCCATCAAAACGTTTCCTTTCATTTCGCCAAGGTGCCCGGTATCTAACCTCGAAGCCAAGGCGAAGGACAATGTCATGAGCGCGTTCAAGACGATCGAGGGGATGGACTTTTCAGGCAAGCGCGTGCTGCTGCGCGCCGACCTCAACGTGCCCGTGCAGGACGGCAAGGTGACCGATGCGACGCGCATCGAGCGGGTGGTGCCGACGATCCGCGAGATCATCAAGACGGGCGGCAAGGCGATCCTGATCAGCCATTTCGGCCGCCCCAAGGGCAAGGTCGACAAGGCCTATTCGCTCGAACAGGTGGTGCCGGCGGTGGCCCATGCGGTGGGCCACAAGGTGGGCTTCGTCGATACCGACTGGGTCGATGTCAGCAACGCCAAGAAGGCCATCGACAGCGCGCCGGCGGGCTCGGTCCTGGTGCTCGAGAACACGCGGTTCTCACCCGGCGAGGAGGCGAACGATCCCGAGTTGGCGAAGAAGATGGCGTCGCTGGGCGACATCTATATCAACGATGCGTTCTCGGCGGCGCATCGCGCGCACGCCTCGACCGAGGGCCTCGCGCATCTGCTGCCCTCGGCGGCAGGCCTTGCGATGCAGGACGAGCTCGAGGCGCTGGAAAAAGGCCTCGGCAACCCGAAAAAGCCGGTGATCGCGCTGGTCGGCGGCGCCAAGGTGTCGACCAAGATCGAGCTGCTCCAGAACCTCGTTACAAAGGTCGATGCGCTGGTGATCGGCGGCGCCATGGCCAATACGTTCCTCTTGGCCGAGGGCATCGGCATCGGCAAGTCGCTAGCCGAAAAGGACATGGGCGACACGGTCGACACGATCCTCGACAAGGCCGAAAAGGCGAACTGCGCCATCATCGTGCCGGTCGATGCGGTGGTGGCGTGGAAATTCGAGCCGCATGCGCCGCATCAAAACTACGGGCTCGATGCGATGGACGCCGAGGGCATGATCCTCGACATCGGCCGGCAGTCGCGGGTGCGCATCAAGGGCGCCATCGACGAGGCCGCGACGCTGGTGTGGAACGGCCCGCTCGGGGCGTTCGAGACGCCGCCCTTCGACGGCGGCACCACCGAGATTGCCCGTTACGTGGCGGAGCGAACCAAGGCTGGCAAACTGGTGTCGGTGGCCGGCGGCGGCGACACTGTCTCGGCGCTGGCGCATGCCGGCGTCAAGGACGC
>JBQCIY010000239.1:0-8007 GCA_051953275.1 Devosia sp.
TATCCCAAGGTCGATGCGACGTTCTCGCTGATCAACCGCAAGACCAGTGTGCACCTCAGCGAAGAGATCGACGAGACTGAGCTTCGCGCGCAACTCGATCACGCGCGTACCCTGCGCTTCAGCAAGAAGGAGATGATCTGGCTTGCCGGTAACAGCTTCTACGAGAGCCGGCAGATTTTCTCGCCTGAGTTCCTGCGCTGGCTCGCCGATTTCCGTCTGCCCGACTATGAGTTGATCAAGAAGAACGGCCAGTACGAACTCAACTTCCCCGGCCGCTGGGTCGAAACGACAATGTGGGAGATCCCCGCGCTGGCGATCATCAACGAGCTCCGCTCGCGCGCCGCCCTTCGCAACTACGGGCCGTTCACGCTCGACGTCACCTACGCCCGCGCCAAGGCGAAGATGTGGGAGAAGGTCGAGCGACTGAAGAAATTGCCCAACCTGCGCATCTCGGACTTCGGCACCAGGCGCCGGCACTCCTTCCTGTGGCAGCGCTGGTGCGTCGAGGCGCTGAAGGAAGGGTTGGGCAGCAATTTCACCGGCACCTCCAATGTGCTGCTCGCCATGGACAACGACCTCGAGGCGCTCGGCACCAACGCGCATGAACTGCCGATGGTGCTCGCCGCCATCGCGCCCAACGAGGACGTGCTCCGCTATGCGCAATACCAGGTGCTGCAGGACTGGAAGAGCTACTATGGCGGCAACCTGCTGATCGTGCTGCCGGATGCCTTCGGCACCGATGCCTTCCTGCGCGACGCGCCGGACTGGGTAGCCGACTGGACCGGCTTCCGGCCCGACAGCGCGCCGGCCATTGAGGGCGGCGAGAAGATCATTTCGTGGTGGAAGAGCCGGGGGCGCGATCCGCGGGAGAAGCTGCTGATTTTCTCGGACGGGCTCGACATCGATATGATCGAGGAGGCCTACTACCACTTCCAGGGACGTGTGCGCATGACCTTCGGCTGGGGCACCAACCTCACCAACGATTTCGTCGGCTGCTCGCCCTTCGTCAATCATCAGCTCGATCCGATCTCGCTGGTCTGCAAGGTCAGTTCCGCCAATGGCCGGCCAGCGGTGAAGCTTTCAGACAATCCCGAGAAGGCGACCGGCGACCCAAAGGAGATCGCGCGGTACATCCGCATCTTCGGCGATAAGGGGCGGGTGGCACACGAGGTCGTCGTTTGACGCGCTATTCCGCGTGCATCGAATGGCTGTTCGCCGATGCCGACTCGTTGCCGCCCTTGCCTGGCACCCCGGAGGCAGCGCTGATGGGCGGAAGCGCGACAAGCTTTCCCGATCGGATCCGCGCGGCGAAAGCCGCCGGCATGGCTGCGGTCGAGTTCTGGCATTGGTCGAACAAGGACCTCGTCGCGGTGAAAACCGCGCTGGACGACACAGGGCTGCCGCTCTCTGGCATTCTCTGCGAACCGATCAGCCGCATCACCGATCCCGCGCAGCATGCAGTCTTTCTTGATGGCGTGCGCGCCTCGCTGGCGGCCGCGCGGAAGCTCGGCGCGGCCGTGCTGATTGCACAGGCCGGCGATGATCGGCCGGGCATTCCGCGCGAAGCGCAGCACGCGGCGCTGGTGAAGGTGTTTCGAGAGGCGGCAAGGCTGCTCGAAGGCTCGGGCGTGGTCATCGCCATCGAGCCGCTCAACGATCGTGTGGACCATCCGGGCTACTATCTCACCTCCACTGTCGAGGGGCTCGATATCGTCGACGAGGTCGACCGGCCGGAGGTCAGGCTCCTCTATGACATCTACCATTCGGCGATGATGGGCGAGCATACCGAGGACGTGCTGGACGGGCGCGTGGATCGTATCGCGCACGTGCACCTTGCCGACACCCAGGGTCGCGGCCAGCCGGGCAGCGGCACGATGGACTGGGCAGCGAGGATCGACTGGCTGGAGAGCCACGGCTACGGCGGCTTCATCGGACTCGAGTATCGGCCCACCATCGGCACGCTCAATAGCCTGAGCTTCCGCCATCGCGGCTAACGTTCGCGATATCGCAACAGTCTGGTGCATTTCTTCGACATTCCGCATCAATCGGCATGGCGCCATATCTCGTCGTGAAAGCGGCGCCTCGAGGCGCGACGCGGAGATGGCATCATGCTCAATCAGATCAAAGGGCTGCATCACGTCACGGCGATGGCCAAGGATGCTGCCGAAAACAACGCATTCTGGACCGGGACACTCGGGCTGCGCCGGGTCAAGCAGACTGTCAATTTCGACGAACCCAGCGTCTACCATCTCTATTACGGTGATGAAGTCGGCACAGCCGGCTCGGTGATGACCTACTTCCCGTTCCCACACATCGTGCGGGGCCGGCCGGGGACCGGCGAGGTGGGAACCACGGTATTCAGCGTTCCAGAGGGTTCGCTCGGCTGGTGGGAAGAGCGGCTCAGGGCGCGCAGCGTCGGCGGCCTCACGCGCGAAGCAAGCTTCGGGCAGAAACGGTTGCGTTTCAGCGGACCGGACGGAGACGGACTCGCATTGGTCGAGGACAAGAAGGATGTTCGCCTGCCATGGACGCATGGCGGAATTCCCGGCGACAAGGCGATCCGCGGCTTCCATTCGGCGTCGCTGCGGCTGCGAGATGAGGGGGCCACCGAAGAGCTCCTCAAGTTCATGAACTATGAGGTTGCCGATACGCATGCGGGCATCAAGCGGCTGGTGCGACCCGACGGCAACGGCGCGGATTTCATCGATCTCGAGACGCTGCCGGGGACGCCATTCGCCGGCCTCGGCGCCGGATCGGTGCACCATATCGCCTTTGCGGTACCGACCAAGGCGGACCAGTTGATCGTCCGCAAGGCTCTGATGGATACGGGCTACCAGCTGACGCCGGTGATCGATCGCGACTATTTCTTCTCGGTCTATTTCCGGACGCCGGGCGGCGTGCTGTTCGAAATCGCAACCAACGAGCCTGGTTTTGCCCGTGACGAGGATACGGCGCATCTGGGTGAAGCGCTGAAGCTGCCACGGCAGCATGAGCACCTCCGGGCCGAGCTCGAAAAGACACTGGAGCCGCTGAACTAGGAGCGCGGCGATGACCTATCACTTCGCCGAGGTGGCGGCGCCGAGCGGGTCGCCGCTCCTCGTGCTGCTGCACGGGACCGGCGGCGACGAGCACGACCTCATCGGGCTCGGCCGGCAACTGATGCCGCGAGCGCATCTGGTGTCCCCGCGCGGCGACGTGCTCGAGGGCGGCGCGCCACGGTTCTTCCGGCGGCTCGGCATGGGCATCTACGACATGGACGATCTGCAGCGCGCCACCGAGAAGATGGCGGAATTCATTCGGGCAACTGTCGCGCGGGTGCGGCCCGGCTCGGTGGCGGCGCTGGGCTATTCGAACGGCGCCAATATTCTCGCATCTGTCCTGTTCACCACCCCGGAGCTCGTTGATCGCGCGGTGCTCATGCATCCGCTGATCCCGTTTGTGCCCCCGCCGCAGCCTCTATTGAGGGGCCGGTCCGTACTCCTCACCGCTGGGCGTCGAGACCCGATCGCGCCGGTGCCGGCGACGCAGGCTCTTGCCGACTACCTCGCTGCTCAGGGTGCCGGGGTCGAGCTCGTCTGGCACGACGGTGGCCATGACGTCTGGCCCAGCGAAGTCGCCGCGGCGAAGACGTTTCTCGGCGGCCAGGAGTGATCGCCCGGTCAATTCTTAGGACTTTGTTCACCATGTCCAGACCAGTATTCGGGGGCGTATGGACGGAGAGAACCGGCTCGATGGGCCGGCACGGGGGATGGCAGCAAAGACGACTCGCCATAGCCCGAGCCTCAGGACGACTGTTCTCGTCCTGATCCTCGCTGGTTTCGCGGTCCTTGCCATCCCGGCCTATTGGGGCTTCACCACGCTGGTCAATTCGACCGTGGTGCAGCTCGGCCGGTTGTTCGCCGAAAAGCAGGTGTTGTTCGACCGCTATCGCGGCCTCAGCCCGCTGATGCGAGAGGTCGCGCTGGCGGAGACGTTGACGCGTTCGCCGGTGATCGCCGAATGGGCCAAGGACGAAACCGACCCCGACAAAAAGGCGCGGGCGATCGCCGAGCTCGAGCAATACCGGCAATCGTTCTCCGACCACAGCTACTTCTTTGTCGTGAACGCCTCGGGCAACTACTACTACAACGATGCGCAGAACTCGCATGCGGGGAAGCAGTACAGCTTCACCGTCCATCGCGATAACCCGAGCGATGCCTGGTACTACGCGACGGCGGCACTGGGCGCCGGCTGCCACCTAAACGTCGACCACGACGACGAGCTCGACGTCACCAAGGTCTGGTTCAACTGCGTGGTGCGCGAGGGCGACCGGGTGCTCGGCGTGCTGGGCACGGGCATCGATCTCACCTCCTTCATCAAGCAGGTGGTGGATTTCCCGCAGGTTGGCGTGCAATCGATGTTCATCGATCAGTCGGGGGCAATCCAGGCGCATCGCGACGCCCGCTACATCGATTTCCATTCGCTGACCAACGCCATCGAGAACAAGAAGACGATCTATTCGCTGCTCGACAGCGATGCCGATCGTGCCTCGTTGAAGCAGATGCTGGCCGACGTCACGACGTCCGACGTCGAGGTGCGCTCGCAGTTCATGCAGATCGACGGCCGGCAGATGCTGGTCGGGGTCGGCTACCTCGACAAGCTCGGCTGGTACAACGTCACCATCATGGACGTGGACAAGATCATCGACCGCAGCCTGTTCCTCCCGATCGGGCTGCTGCTTGCCGGCATGATGATCGTGGTGGCGCTGGTGATCGCGTTCATCTTCAAGCTCACGGTGGTCGACCGGCTCGCCAAGGTCGAGCGCGGGGTGCTTGCGGTCAAGGATGGGGACCGCGCGCCGGTCAAGGCCGACAGGGGCAACGACGAGATCGGCCGGCTGTCGCGCACCTTTGCGGCAATGGCGACGTCGGTGCAGGCAAATATGAGCCTGCTCGAGCACATGGTCGAGGAGCGGACCGCGGAGCTGCAGTCGCTTGCTTATCGCGACCAGCTGACCGGCATCGCCAATCGCCGCGGCGTCGCGGATGGCTTCGCGCAGCTGCGCCGGGGGGCGAAGCCGGAGGCGCGGCTCGCCACGCTGCTGATCGACATCGACCGGTTCAAGGACATCAACGACCGCTTCGGGCACCAGGCCGGCGACGAGGTCGCTGCCGAGATGGCGCGGCGAATCAATACGGTGCTGCGACCGGCCGACATCTGCGGCCGCTGGGGCGGCGACGAGTTCATTGTCCTGTTCTCCGACCTGGGCAGCCGGCCTCTCAAGCTGATCGCCGACGCCGTGAAGCGCGGGCTGTCGCAGCCGGTGACGCTCAAGGACGGGCGCAGCGTATCGGTCACGGTGAGCATCGGCGCCTGCCTCGCGGAGCCGGGTGAGACACTCGAGCAGGTGGCCGACATGGCCGATGCGGCGCTCTACCATGCCAAGGAAGACGGGCGCGACCGGGTGGTGGTTTACGACCCGACGCGGGATCGCAGCCAGGCGGGGCTCGCCGGCAGGTAGAGACTTGTGGCCGGCGGGCAGCTAGCATGATGCCAACAGGAGATTCCCGATGAGCCGTCTCGTTCTCGCGCCGCTGGCGCTGACGTTCATGTTTGCGCCCGTCCTGCCGCTGACGGCGACAGCTGAGGCGGCCAGCTTCGATTGCAGCAAGGCCGCGACCTCGATGGAGAAGGCCATCTGCGCCAGCCCCGAGCTCTCGAAAGAGGACGAAATCCTGGCGCAGGCCTATGCGACAGCGCTGGGCGGGCTCTCCACCGTTGCCGCCGGCGAGGTCAAGACGGGGCAGAAGGCGTGGCTCGACTACGCCGGCAAGGCCTGCAGCGACGACGCCAAGCCGATCAGCGGGACATATACGGCCGACCAGACCCAGTGCCTGCTCAGTACCTTCCAGAGCCGGGTGACCAGCCTCGAAGCGAGCAAGATGCAGGGCGGCTATCGCTTCTATCCGGTCGAGCGGTTTCTCGTGGAAGCCGACCCCGACGCCGAGGCGGACTCGTCGACCAAGGTCGGCACGAAGCATTTCGAGACGGTCAAGATCGATCGAAATGACGAGGTCGCCGATGCCTTCAATACCTGGATCGACAAGTCCATGAAGGACAATGATTTCGGTACCGGCGAAGACGACCGGCTGTTGGTCAAAGGCACCACGGATCTGGCGACGGGCAATCCGTCGACGGACATCGACTACACGCAAACCATCAAGTCGGTGGCGAGCAACCGCATCACGGTCGAGACCGACACCTACTGGTACGGGCATGGGGCGGCGCACGGCAATTACGGGCTGAGCTTCGATCACTTCCTGACCGACAAGAAGCGGCTGCTCGTGGGCGACGACATCTTCAAGGGCGCCTGGCAGGCAGCGCTCGGCAAGCTCGCCGTCGACAAGGCCAAGGCGCAGCTTGGGGACGACTACCAGGGCGGCGACGACGAGAAGGCGGTGGCCGACAACGCGACCGATCCCAGCCGCTGGGATTTTTCGGACCAGGGACTGGTGATCCAGTTCGAGCCCTATGAGATTGCCGCTTATGCGCTCGGGGCGGTGACGGTGACGATTCCGTGGGATGAACTCAGCGACCTCATGTCCGATGGCGGACACGCCATCGTCGGCTACTAGGCTCAGGCGAGGAGATCGGCCCAGTCGGGGTGGCGCTTGAACTGCACCACCGCATAGGAGCATTCGGGCTTGATCTTGATGCCATCGCGCCGCGCGTCGGCGATGCTTCGATCCATCAGCAGAGCCGCGATGTTCTGGCCGCGAAACTCGGGCGGCGTGTAGGTATGGTCGATGGCGACGGTGTCCGTCCCGAGTTTGCGGAACGTCATTTCAGCTTCGAGGCCGCCGGGCAGGTGAATGACGTAGCGGCCGTGTCCGGGCGCATCTTCGCGTTCGACAATCAGATCAGACATCGGCAGACCTCAAAACCACTGCCCAAGACATAGGCGCGGCGGGCGCCGCGGGCAAGGTCAAGTACCGGACGTCGGCGTCCTGTCCGGTTTCGGCTTGCGCCAGCGGGCTTCGAGCGAACGGCCGAATTCGCCGAGGAACGGCGTGAACAGCAGGACGATGCGCTTCCAGTAGTGCAGCAGGATCACGGCAACGAGCAGGACCAGCGCGCCGACGATCAGCACCATCTCGAGGCTCAGCCCCATCGATTCGAGCCAGCCGATCAACAGCATGCCGGGCAGGATGTGGGCGGCAGCCCAGATGAAGGACGAGATGATGTTGATGGCCGAGAACCGCACCCAGGGCATACCCAGCATGCCGGCGACACCGGGGATCACCGCCTTCACCCCGGTGATGAAGCGGCCGACGAAGATCGCCAGCGCGCCTTGCTTGTGGAAGTATTCCTCGCCGCGGGCGATCAGGGGCAGGTAGTTCCTGAACGGCCAGATCGTCTTGATCGAATCCTTGAACAGGTGGCCGATCCAGTAGGAAATGGCGTCACCCACCACCGCGCCGGCGACGGCGGCAAGGTAGATCGGCCAGAAGGGCAGCTTGCCCTGGGCGATGAGGCCGCCGGTCAGCACCAGGATGGGGAGCGACGGCACCGCGAGGCCGAGGATGAACACCGCTTCGCCGATGCAGACGAGGAAGATGAAGACCACCGAGAGCCAGAGATTCCCGGCCACGGCGTCGAGGATCTGATGCAGGTAGTCGGTAATCCAGTTCATCAGGCCCACATGCGGTCTCCCTCGGCCGTAGCGGACCTGGCGGGGAGCCGGTCAGCCGTCTTACCCCTAAATGGCGGTCCTCGACGCAGAAGTAAACCACGGTGCGGGCGACTTGTGGCCGCGGGGACGCACAGGCCCCCGATCTTGGGCAAGTGCGCCAGCGGATGCAAGGCCGGGAAAACCGACCCATAACGCAGGGCGAGCGGAAGCGTCCGCCGGCCCGTCCGGCGATGTCAAAGAGCTGGCCGCTGGTATTTGTAGCGGCCTCGGCGGGACTAGGGTCCAAGCCGGTAGTCGGCAACTTATGGGACCTTCGTCCCGCCGACGCGTTGGGG
>JBQCIY010000240.1:0-3235 GCA_051953275.1 Devosia sp.
TCCTCGAAGTGAAAGGTCGCGAGGTTGTCGAGGCCCTGCTTGTGGATGCGCTGCTGCGCGTAGGCGAGCTGTTCCCTGCTGAGCGTGATGCCATAGACCGAGGCGCCGTAGTCGCGCGCCGCCGTCTCGGCGAAGCCGCCCCAGCCGCAGCCGATCTCGAGCACGCTGTCGCCCTGCTTCACACCGGCGGCGTCGGCGACCGCGTGATACTTGGCATACTGCGCCGCCTCGAGCGCCTGGTCGTCGGAGGCGAACACGGCCGACGAATAAGTCATCGAAGGGTCCAGCCACTCGGCGTAGAACGCATTTCCAAGATCGTAGTGCTCGGAGATGTTCTCCTTGCTGCCGTCGATCGTGTTGGCGCGGCTCAGGTGATAGGCGAGGTCGGAGGCGGCGCGGCCGAACCAGCCGGCGCCCTTGGGCTGGAACTCGTTGCGGTTCTGCAGGAAATAGCGGAACAGGGAAGTGAGGTCATCGACCTCGAGATCGCCGCGCATATAGGCATGCGCGAAGCCCACGGTACCGCGGCGCAGCGTCTCGGTGACCATCGAGAATCTGTGGATGACGAGGTGCGGGTGCTCGCCGGTGCCGGGCCGGCCGAAGGTCCTGGTCTTGCGGTTGGGGAAGGTGATCGTGACGGCGCCCTTTTTCGGGCGGCCGATCAGCCGCTCGCCGAAAAAGGCCGCGATCCCGGAAGAAACGTGGTCCCAAAGCGTCGGACCCCGCAGGCTGCGCACGTCGGCAAGCTTATCCATGCTACTTATCCAGAACTTGGCCGCCCGCGCCCCCGGACGCGGCCATTTGTGGTGGATGGTTGGGCCGCAACAGGCCGTCCATCGGTTGTCGGCGATAATTTAACGTCCACCGGCAGATATGCAAGCTGAACATGCCTCACGCGGGCGCAGGTGCGGCATCCGTGACACGCAGCTGCACGCTCGCCTGCCCCTGATAGTGGTCAAGGCCGAGCGTTCCCGCGACATGCAGCCGAGTGTCGGGGCCGGCGGCAAGAAGCGCCTGTCCCAGAGGGCTTTGCGCAGCCCGGAAGGCGATAGCCTTTATCCGCGCGCCGTCGTCGGCGGTGAGCTGGAAGCTGACATGTCCGCCGGTCCCGACGATCTGGGGGAACCTCACCTTGTGCCCGGGGAAGGCGAATACCGGCTGCGGATTGCCGGAGCCGAACGGCCCCGCCCGCTCGATGTCCTGGACAAAGTCCACCGTGGCTCCGCGGGCACTCAGCGCGGCGTCGATCTTGAGCGCCGTGAGCGCGCGCGCAGCCCCAACCGACTCCTTGAGGGCTTCGCTCATATGCGCCCGGAACGGGCCGAGCTGGCCGGGCCGGAGCGTCACACCGGCCGCCATGGCGTGGCCGCCGCCCTTCTGGATGATGTCGGCTTCGACGGCGGCGATCACCGCGCGGCCGAGGTCGACGCCGGGCATCGAGCGTCCCGAGCCGACCCCGGTTCCGTCGGGGTGCAGCGCAATCGCAAAGGCCGGGCGCTCGAAGCGTTCCCGCAGGCGCGCCGCGATCAACCCGACGACCCCGGCGTGCCAGTTCGCCGAGGCGAGGACCAAGACGGGCGGGCCTTCGCCCTGCCCGATCTCCTCCTCGGCGACGGCGGCGGCCTGCTCGACCGCCTCGAGCTCGAGCTTCTGCCGTTCGGCGTTGAGATCGTTGAGGCGCGCCGCGATCACCAGCGCCTCGTGTTCGTCGTCGAGCGTCAGCAGCCGGGTGCCGAGCGCTGCATCGCCAATGCGGCCGCCGGCGTTGATGCGCGGCCCGACGAGATAGCCGAGATGGTACGGGTTGAGCGGCCCAGTGACTCGCGCCGCCAGCGCCAGCGCACCGATGCCGCGATTGGCCTGCCGCCGCGCCACCTCGAGGCCGCGGACGACAAACGCACGGTTCAGCCGGGTCAGCGGAACCACGTCGCAGACCGTCGCCAGCGCCACGAGGTCGAGCAGTTGCATCAGGTCCGGCTGGCCGGTGTCGCCGCGCCGGCGCAGCGCCCGGTTCACGCCCACCAGAACCATGAAGGTGACGCCCGCGGCGCAGAGATAACCGAGGCCGGAGATGTCGTCGGGCCGGTTGGGGTTCACCAGCGCGTTGGCGTCCGGGAGATCGTGGTCGCTGAGGTGATGGTCGATCACCAGTACGTCGGCGCCGCGCGAGCGGGCGTGGGCGATCGGGCCTTCGCTGACGGTGCCGCAGTCGAGCGTGACGATGAGCCTGGCGCCGCCGTCGATCAGTTTGTCGATCGCCGCAATGTTCGGGCCGTAGCCTTCGAAGATGCGGTCGGGAATATAGACCTCCGGGTCGAGCCCGAAGTGCCTCAGATACCGGCTCATCAGGGCGCAGGAGCAGGCGCCGTCGACGTCGTAGTCGCCGAACAGCGCCACCCGTTCGTTGTCGGTGACGGCGCGGACCAGCCGCTCGACGAGCCGGTCCATGTCGGCCATCGAGGATGGGTCCGGCATCAGAGTTCGCAGTGTCGGGCTCAGATAGTCCTCGGCTTCGTCGATCCCCACACCACGGCCGGCGAGGATGCGGGCGAGGATTTCGCTCATGCCGGTGCGCTGGCCGATGGCCTTGGCGATGCGCGACTGCTGGTCGTCGAGGCGTTCCACCCAGGCGCGGCCGGTCAGCGAAGCGGAAACATTGAGGAAGGGCTCGGCCATCAGCGCGTCAGTTAGGCGGAAAGTGCCGCGCCGTCGAGCCCGGACAAAAGCGACATGGCCGTGGTTTCAAGGTCTAACAGGCGATTTTTTCGATCCCATATTTCGGCCATCTTTCACGCTCGGGGACGCCAATGTTCCGGTCACGCTGGTTTCGACTTTCCGCCCTGTTCGCCGTGCTGCTGACGGTGTTTTCGCTCACCGCGGTCGGCACGGCCGAAGCGCGCTTCGGCGGCAGCTTCGGCAGCCGCGGCATGCGGACCTACCAGACGGTCCCGGCAACGCCGACGATGCCTTACACCACGGGCCCGGTGCAGCGCAGCATGAACACGCCGAGCTACGGCACGACCGGCTCCGGCTGGGGCAATGGCGGCTACGGCTATCGTCCGAGCATCTTCAGCGGCCTCGGCGGCTGGATGCTGGGAGGCCTGTTGTTCTCCGGCCTGTTCGGCATGCTGGGCGGCGGCTGGGGCGGCTTCGGCGGCATCGGCGGCTTCTTCCCGATGCTGATCCAGCTCGCGATCCTGTTCTTCGTGCTGCGCTGGGTGTTCCGCCGCTTCGG
>JBQCIY010000241.1:0-2747 GCA_051953275.1 Devosia sp.
GCGCTGGCGTCGGGCGTCTACACCTATCTCGGCGTCCGCGGGCTGCTCGACGGCACGGCGACCTTCGTCTTCTTCGCGGCGATCATCTATTCGGCGGCGGTCTCGGTCGCGATCTACGCCTTCTGGACCTACATGCTGCGCTTCGTGCCGCTGGTGACGTCCGGCGTCGGCCGCGTCGCGCTGTTTCTCACCATGGCCATCGGCTGCTTCATGATCATGGCGATGTCGTCCTGGCTCAATGCCGCGGCGCTCGCCGGCTCCGCCGCGCTCGAGCAGCATCTGGCGGTCAATCTCGAGCAATATGTCGGCGATCTCGACCAGGCGCACGGCAACGCGCTCGCCGCACAATCGCTGCTGCCCGACGTGCAGCGCGCCGCCGACAGGTTCAGCAAGCTCGCCGACGACGAGCGCAATGGCGGCGCGCTCACCGGCACCACCGGCTCGGGCTCCGTCGTGCAGCTCCTGACGCAGATGTCGGGGCAGATGACCGAGCTCGGCACCACGATCACGAATTCGCGCGACCAGGTGCAGAGCCTGTTCGACCAGGGCAGCCAGCACCTCGCCAAGATGCGCGAGCTGGTTTCGGACTCGGGCGAGATCGGGCCGCGCTCCGACCAGTTCGCGGCCGAGTCGGTGCAGCTCAACGCCGTCATCACCTCGCTGCAGGAGACGGACGTCGCGCCCTCGGTGAAGCGCGCCGCCGCCGACCTCGCGGCCGGCTTCATCGCGCCGGTGGCCGACGGCAGCAGCGCCGATCTGCAGACCCGGCAGGATACCGTGATGGGCACGGTGCGCGAGTCCGTGGCGGCGCAGTCGTCCCAACTTGCCGCCGCGGCCGACGAAATCCTCAAGCAGCCCAAGGTCGAGCCGCACCGGTTCGTGCCGCTGAGCTCGGCGGAAGCCGTGCTGCGCTACTGGTCCGACTTCATCCCGAGCTGGGCCGGCGCGATCTCGATCGACCTGTTGCCCGTGGTGCTCGTCCTCGTCCTGATGATCGTCTACGACGCGATGCGGCGCGAGACCGAGCATCTCGAGGAGGCCGACACGGTGACCGCGGCCGAGCTGCTGCGCTCGATGGAGCTCTACCGCCAGCTCACGGGCAAGCCCTTGGCCGAGCCCGTCGAGGCTGTCGTCGTCGCCGAACCGCAGGCGCCCCCGGCGCCGGCCGTGGAACCGGCGTCGCCTGTCGCACCGGCCCCGGCGGCGGACGCGACGGTCACCGCGCTCGACACCGCCCGCAAGCCGACCCGCACCTGATGCCGAGCGCCACCCGCCGTCTCATCAACTGGGCCGCAGCCTTCGAGGACGGGGCGATCATCCGCGCCGCGTTCTTCGGCCTGCTCACCGCGACCGGCGTGATCCTTTATCTCGACTACACCGACATGATGGCGCGGCAACCGGCGAACGCCGGCGCGCCCGACCTGGAGCCGATCCTGCCGGCATTCGACCCCACCGTGCCGGCCGGCAAGCCGGGGCCAAAGGTCACGACGCCGATCGAACAACTGCGGCAGCCGCTCAGCGTGCAGCTCGTCTCCGGCGGCGTCCTGCAGCTGACGGGCAGCATCGATCCGGGCGCCGCCGCCCGGGTCCAGGCCGAGATCGCAGCGCATGGCGAATACATCAAGACGGTCGCGCTCGACTCGCCGGGCGGGGCCGTGGCCGAAGCTCTCGCCATCGGCCGGCTGATCCGCGACAAGGGCTTCGAGACCTCGGTCGCCGCGGGGGCGATTTGCGCCTCGTCGTGTCCGCTGATCTTTGCCGGCGGACGCGAACGTATCGCTACCGACCAGTCGGCAATCGGCGTGCATCAGATCTACGCCACCGCCCCGGCAGGGTCGCTGGCGAGCCGGCTGCAGGCCGCCGGCAACGCGATGTCCGAGGCGCAGACGCTCACCGCGCAGATCTCCCGCTATCTCACCAGCATGGGGGTCGCCGAGGAGGTCTGGCTTCGGGCGCTCGAAACGCCGCCCGACCGGCTGACGTATTTTTCGGGGGACGAGCTCAAACGCCTCAATTTGGCGACACGACTCAGCAAATAGGCTTCTTCGACCTATCTTAAGACAGAGACTCGCTGCGGCGAGTCGGCGTAGGTCGAGTAGCGGCGGAACGCTTTCTGCGGACCTGCGTTGGACCAACAGCGTCGGGAGGGAAAGTACGATGACTAACGCACATACTTTGACTCGACACCGCGACATCCAGGCTTGGGTGTCCGCCCGTAAAGGCATGCCCGCACTTGTGCGGGGCCATAACAAGTTCGGCGAGATGCGCTCGAAGCTCGCCTTGCGGTTCCAGGCGATGAGCCGGCCCAGCGACCTGCCTGAGGTGGATCAGGGCGCGGCTCCGGTGAGTTGGACCGCTTGGCTTGCCGAACTGGACCGCCAGCAGCTCGCGTTGCGCGTTTTCGAGGGCAACGAAACCGACTATGAGTTGATCGAGCGCAAATCGCTGAATTAGCGGTTCGACTACAGCTGCACTTGGCCCGGCGCTCGGTCGGGCCATTTTTGTTGACCTTTTACGGAGCGTCCGATGTCCCGCATCCTCAAGCACGGCGATGAAATCCGGCAGTGGGCCGAAGCCCGCGGCGGCGAGCCCGCCTGGGCCGAGCTGCCCAGCGGCACCCGCACGCAGATCACCCTGAGGATCGTGTTCGACCAGTATCTGCTCAATTCCGGCGAGAGCCAGGAGCAGGACCGGCCCGGCGGACTCGATCTCGTCGGCTGGGACGACTGGCTCAAGGAGCTCAAGCA
>JBQCIY010000242.1:0-5455 GCA_051953275.1 Devosia sp.
TGCGGTGTGACCGGCAACCTGCCCGGTCGAATTTACATCCATCGGGAAAACCTGCTCGCAGGATTCACGCGTCGATACGGCGTGCATCGGCTCGTCTGGTATCAGTGGACCGACCAGATCGAAGGGGCGATCCTGCGAGAAAAGCAGATCAAGAAGTGGAATCGAGCCTGGAAAATCCGGCTGATCGAAGAGATGAATCCGAACTGGGACGATCTCTATCCCAAGCTCTTCGAATAACCACGATGTCATTCCCGCGAAGGCGGGAAACCAGGAGTCAAACGCGCTGGAGGTGGTCGTGGCCTCTGGATTCCCGCCTTCGCGGGAATGACACTGTGGCTTGATCGGGCTTTACCTAGTCCTTCAGTCGCGCGCGGCGCGCGGCGTACGTCTTGAGGCGCAGGCCGTTGAGGCGGATGAAGCCCTCGGCGTCGTGGTGGTCGTAGGCGACGGCGCCTTCCTCGAAGGTCACGAGGTCCATCGAGTAGAGCGAGTTGGGCGAGGTGCGGGCGATGACCGTGGCCGAGCCCTTGTAGAGCTTGAGGGTCACCTCGCCGGCGACGAAGCGCTGCGTGTGGTCGATGGCGGCCTGCAGCATCTCGCGTTCGGGCGAGTACCAGAAGCCGTTATAGATCAGCTCGGCATAGCGCGGCATCAGCTCGTCCTTGAGGTGCGCCTCGCCGCGATCGAGCGTGATCGATTCGACGCCGCGATGCGCCGCGAGCAGGATCGTGCCGCCGGGTGTCTCGTAGAGGCCGCGCGACTTCATGCCGACGAAGCGGTTCTCGACCAGGTCGAGCCGGCCGATGCCATGCTTGCCGCCGAGCTCGTTGAGTTTGGTCAGCAGCATGGCCGGCGAGAGCTTCTGTCCGTTGACCGAAACCGCGTCGCCGCGCTCGAAGCCGACGGTGATGATCTCGGGCGTGTTGGGCGCCTGCTCCGGATCAACCGTGCGCTGCGCCACGTAATCGGGCGCGGGCTCGGCCGGATCCTCGAGCACGCGGCCTTCGGACGAGGTGTGGAGGAGGTTCGCATCGACCGAGAACGGCGCTTCGCCGCGCTTGTCCTTGGCGATCGGAATCTGGTGCTTTTCCGCATAGTCGAGGAGCTGCGTGCGGCTGCGCAGATTCCATTCGCGCCACGGTGCGATCACCTTGAGCTCGGGCATCAGCGCGTTGGCGGTGAGCTCGAAGCGGACCTGGTCGTTGCCCTTGCCGGTGGCGCCATGCGCGATCGCGTCGGCGCCGGTTTCGCGCGCGATCTCGACGAGGTGCTTGGCGATCACCGGGCGCGCGATGGAGGTGCCGAGCAGGTACTGGCCCTCGTACACCGTGTTGGCGCGGAACATCGGGAACACGAAGTCGCGCACGAATTCTTCGCGCACATCGACGATGCGGATGTCCTTGATGCCGAACATCTCGGCCTTCCGGCGCGCCGGCTCGAGCTCCTCGCCCTGCCCCAGGTCGGCGGTGAAGGTGACGATCTCGGCCTGGTAGTGCTCCTGCAGCCACTTCAGCATGATCGAGGTGTCGAGCCCGCCCGAATAGGAGAGGACGATTTTCTTGATGTCTTTGCTCATTCTTGCTCGCGGCCCTGGAACGCCCCGGGGGGCGGAATTTGCGGTCTTGTCTATTCAAGCCGACCGCCGCATGCAATGACCGCCGCATGCTGAGCTTCCTTCCCGGCCTGCCCACCATCCTCGCCTTTGCGCTGGCCGCAGCGGTGCTGGCGATCACGCCGGGGCCGGACATGGCGCTGCAACTGAGCCGCACGGTGAACTACGGCCGGCCGCACGGGCTCGCCGTCGGCTTCGGCGCGATGAGCGGCATCGCGGTCCATACCACGCTGGTGGCGCTCGGGATTTCGGTGCTGATCGTCGCGGCGCCGCTGCTGTTCCTCGCGCTCAAGATCGCCGGGGCAGCGTACCTGCTGTGGCTGGCGGTTCAGGCGGTGGTGCATGGCGGCGGCCTCAAGCTCGCGGCGCGCGCACCGACCCCGCCGAGCCTCCGGCAAAGCTACCTGACCGGCGTCGGCATCAACCTGCTCAACCCCAAGGTGGTGCTGTTCTTCATCACCTTCCTGCCGCAGTTCGTCGACCGCGCCGACCCGCATGCGCCACAAAAGCTGTTTGTCCTCGGCGCCGAGTTCATCGTCGTATCGATTCCGCTGATGGTGCTGACGGTGCTGCTCGCCGAGCAGCTCACCCGGCTCCTCACCCGCAGCAAGTGGGTGCAGCGGGCGCTCAACTATTCCTTCGCCGCGGTATTCACCACCTTTGCCGCAGTGATCTTGAGCGCGCAGGCGCGGCACGGATGAGCGACCGGCGATGAACTACCGGCACGCCTTCCATGCGGGCGGCTTTGTCGATGTGATGAAGCATGTGACGCTGACGCGGCTGATCGAATACCTGAAGCTGAAGCCGGCCGCGTTCCGGATGATCGACACGCATGCCGGGATCGGCCGCTATTCGCTGACCGGCGACGAAGCGAAGCGCTCGCCCGAATGGCTGGACGGCATCGACCGCTTGCTCAGGGCCGAAATCAGGCCGGCGGCTAAAACGCTGCTCCAGCCGTATCTCGATGCGGTCATGAGCGAGAACCCCAACGGAACGCTGGCGCGCTACCCCGGCTCGCCGCTCCTGGCGCGGAGACTGTTCCGGCCGCAGGACCGGCTGAGTGCGCTCGAGCTGCACCCGGCCGACTATCGCAGGCTGCGCGACCTGTTCGAGGGCGATGTGCAGGTGCGCGTCACCGAGCTCGACGGCTGGCTGGCGCTCAACGCCTACGTCCCGCCCAAGGAGAAGCGCGGCCTCGTGCTGGTCGATCCGCCGTTCGAGGAGCCCGGCGAATGGGGCCGCATGGTGGAGGGCCTGGGCAAGGCGCACCGCAAGTGGGCCACCGGCATCTACCTGCTGTGGTATCCGCTCAAGGAGCCGCGCGAAGTGAACGGCTTCGTCGCCGACCTCAAGGCCACCGGCATTGCCAGGATGTTGCGCGCCGAGCTGACCGTAGCGCCGGCGGTGGCCGGCACGCTCTATGGCTCGGGGCTGATCGTGGTCAACCCGCCCTATACGCTCGAGGGCGAGTTGCGCACCGTCCTGCCGGCGCTGGCCGAGGTGCTGCAGCAGGGCAAGGCCGGCCACCGCCTCGAATGGATCCGCGGCGAATAAAGCCGGCACGCGGCCCATTTTTCCTGAACGCTGAAGAACAGCCGGGCTCAGCGCCGGTTCAAGCGCCGGGTGCGAAACCGTGCGGCAAGGGACGCAATCGTTCCAGCAAACACGGAGATACGCCATGACCACTCGTTCCAACCTCGCGGCCGTCGCCCTTGCCGGCCTCACCCTCGCTTTGTTCGGCGCCAGCTCGGCCTCGGCCATGTTCCTGCCCCAGGTGGCGCCGCCGCCGCGGACCCAGCAGAGCGCGCCGACCCCCAATCACGGCACGCCGAACCTCGAATGCCGCGCCAAGGGCACCGACTTCTTCATCATGAATTTCGGCTCGACGCAGATCGATTCCGGCCGGCAGGTGGCCTGGAGCTCGGCCTCGACCGGCGACAGCGGCACCGTGCTTGTGCCCGGCCCGCTTGAGCCCGGCCAGGAGTTCAAGCTCAGCGACGTGCTGAGCGACGACGCCGTGCGCGGCGCGCCCTGCACGGCGGATTTCGCCAGCTAGAACCCGGTGACGCAGTCGGGCCCAGGACCCGGCTGCGTCGCTAGAGCTTGAACAGATAATACTGGATCGCGGCGTCCTCGAGCGGGCGATAGCCCCGGTAGAGGCCATTGGCGGCGACGTTGTCGAGCTCGGTGCCCAGCCACGCTTCGGTGCAGCCGAGCTCGCGGCCCCAGGCGAAGAGCTCGTCGAGCATGGCCCGGGCGATGCCCTGCCTCCGGTGCGTCGAGGCGGTGCCGACCTCGTCGACATAGAGCTCGGTCGGCTTGTCGGGATGCCGGTGGACGACGCCGCCGCACTGGCCGACGATGGTATTCCCGTCGAGCGCCACCATCATCATGTGTCCCGGCGTGCCGAGATAGGCTGCGAGCCGCACCGCATCGACGGGTTCGTCGAACACGTCGGGCGCGATGCGGGCAAAGAGCGGCGCGTCGCTGGCAGTGAGGCGTTTGATTGTGAAGGGCATGGTGCCTCCTTGCGAAAGAGGCGTCACCGAAAGCTCGGATCAGACGTGCGGGGACCGCACCGCGCCGGACATGCCAATCCTAGTCCAGCTCAGCCGATGGCCGCAACCAGCGCCGGGAGCGCGCCTAGGTCGGCGATGCGGCGGAAGCGCGGGTCGGGGATGGGCGCCTCATGTGCATCGAGCGCCCAGTTGAAGGTGGACGGCACATGCACGCCCCAGGCGCCGGCGGCGAGCGCCGGCACCACATCGGAGCTCAGCGAATTGCCCACCATCATGGCCGCATCCGGACCGTCGCCATGGCGGCGGAACAGCCGGTCGTAGATTTCGGCACTCTTGTCGGAGACGATTTCGACCGCATCGAAATGCTCGCCGAGGCCCGAGGCGGCGAGCTTGCGCTCCTGGTCGAACAGGTCGCCCTTGGTGATGAGGACCAGCGTGTAGGAGGCGCTGAGCGCGCGCAGCGTATCGATGACGTGCGGCATCGGCTCGATCGGGTGGCGCAGGAGCTCGCGTCCGGCGTCGAGCACCTCGCCGATCACCTTGCCCGGCACACGGCCGTCGGTGACATCGACTGCCGTCTCGATCAGCGACAGCATGAAGCCTTTGACGCCGAAGCCGTAGTGCCTGACGTTGCGCCGCTCGGCCGCGAGCACATGCTCGCTGAGGTGATGCGGGTCGGCGTAGTCGCGCAGCAGCTCGGCAAACTTCTGCTGCGTGAGCTGGAAGAACCGCTCGTGCTGCCAGAGCGTATCGTCGGCGTCGAAGCCGATAGTGGTGAGGCTGCTCATTGGGCCTCGCAGAAGCGCAGCAGATACCCGTCGGGATCCTGCACGCAGAATTGCCGCTGCGTCACCTCCCGGTCGCCGACGCGATAGGTCTTGCTCTCGAGCGGCAGGTAGAGTGCGATTCCAGCCCGCTGCAGGCGCTCGAGCAGCGGCGCGACGGCGGCAACCTCGAGCTGCAGGTTGAGGCCGCGGCCGAACGGCGGCTCCAGCGCGCCGGTGGCCCAGGTGCGGCCCAAGCCGATCTGGTCGAGCATCAGCTCGCAGCCCTCGTAGGCAATGAACTCGAACCCCTCCTCCGGCCGGTCATAGACCAGCCGGAAGCCGAGAATGTCGCGGTAGAAATGCCGGCTCTGCGCGAGATCGGTGACGCCGAGCTCGGGCGTTACGCGGCCGATGCTAGACACCCGCCAGGGCCTCGCGGTCCTTCTTGCGGAGCCGCTCGGTCTCGCTCTTGAGCTGGCCGCAGGCGGCGAAGATGTCGCGGCCCCGCGGCGTGCGCACCGGCGAGGCGTAGCCGGCGCGGTTGACGATATCGGCGA
>JBQCIY010000243.1:0-28694 GCA_051953275.1 Devosia sp.
GGTGCGATGACCCTCAATGACGGCCGGCCGGTCGAGACGGGGGACGCGGCGGGCCATCTTGGGGTCGCCCACGCGCTGATCGGGCACCTGCGCGCCTTCGGCTTCAATGCCAGCCAGGGCCGGATTTTCCTGCCGTGGGACGTGTTCGCGATCTGCGGGGTGGCCGAGGGCGAGGTGCTCGCCGGCCAGCAGAGCGACGGCATCGCGGTGGCGCTGACCAGGCTCAGCGAGACCGCGGCAGAGCACCTGCGCAAGGCCGATGTCGCGATCAGCGCGCTGCCGCGAAACCTGCGCGCGATCTTCGCGCCGCGAGCAGTGCTGGCTGCACAGCTCAAGCGGATCGATCCGGATGCGGCGTTTGCGCGGGTGGACGATCTGCCGGATTGGCGGAAGATCGCACTGCTGACGTGGGCACGACTGCGCGGCTAACCGCGTTGTCATTGCCGCGCAGGCGGGAATCCAGGAGTCGCCCGCTCATAGCCCTGGGATTGCAGCCCTGTATTCCCGCCTGCGCGGGAGTGACATCATGGGTTAAGGCGAGTCTGGGGGCTAAGCCCAGGCAGCGATATCGGCCAGCGCGCGATCGCTCATCGCCTTGCGCTTCGCCAGTGCCTTCTCGGTCGACTTCCAGCGGCCCACCAGGCCCTCGGGCTTCTTCACGGTCACCGGTGGCAACAGGCCGAAGTTGACATTCATCGGCTGGAAGCTGCGCGGTCCGGGCTCGCCTTCGGCTGCCAGATGGCCACCGAGGATGTGGTCGAAGAGGCCACCGAGCGCAGTAGTGGCGACGGGAGCATCGATGCTCTCGCCACGTGCCTGGGCGGCGGCCATGCGGCCCGCAATGAGTCCGATCGCCGTGCTCTCGACGTAGCCCTCCACGCCGGTGATCTGGCCCGCGAAGCGGAGGCGCGGTTGCGCCTTCAGACGCAACTGGCGGTCGAGCACCTTGGGCGAATTGAGAAACGTGTTGTGGTGCAAGCCGCCGAGCCGCGCGAACTGCGCGTTCTCGAGGCCCGGGATCAGCCGGAAGATCTCGGCCTGCCGACCGTATTTGAGCTTGGTCTGGAACCCGACCATGTTCCAGAGCGTGCCGAGCGCATTGTCCTGCCGCAGCTGGACGATGGCGTGCGGCTTCACCGTCGGATTGCGAGGGTTGGTGAGGCCGACCGGCTTCAGCGGTCCCCAGCGCAGGGTGTCACGGCCGCGCTCGGCCATCACCTCGACCGGCAGGCAGCCGTCGAAATAGGGCACATTTTCCCACTGGTGGTAGACGTGCTTTTCGCCGGCCAGCAGGGCGTCGACGAAGCGGTTGTATTGCGCCTCGTCCATCGGGCAGTTGATGTAGTCCGAGCCGGTGCCGCCGGGGCCGACCTTGTCGTAACGCGACTGCCGCCAGGCGATGTCCATGTCGATCGACTCGAAGTGGACGATCGGCGCAATGGCATCGAAGAAGGCGAGCTCGGCCTCGCCGGTCAGGGATTGGATCGCCTCGGCCAACGGCCGCGAAGTGAGCGGACCGGTAGCGACAACCACATTTTGCCAGTCGGGCGGCGGCAGGCCGGCGATCTCGGCGAATTCGACGGTGACATTGGGGTGGCTGCGCACCGCGGCGGTCACGGCGTCGGAGAAGCCGACCCGATCGACGGCTAGAGCACCGCCCGCCGGCAGCTTGTGGGCGTCGGCCGTGCGCATGATCAGCGAGCCGCAGCGCCGCATCTCCTCATGCAGGAGGCCGACAGCGTTCTGCTCGTGATCATCGGAACGGAAGGAGTTCGAGCAGACGAGCTCGGCAAAACCCCCGGTGAGGTGGGCTTCGGTGAGCTTTTGCGGCCGCATTTCGTGCAGGACAACCTTGGCGCCAGCTTCGGCTGCCTGCCAGGCGGCTTCAGAGCCAGCGAGGCCAGCCCCGATAATATGTATGGGTTGATCGGACATGCCGGGCGTCCTAACAGCCGGAGAAAGTGGCTGCAACGAGGAGGATCGGGTGGCAATCACGATGTGGGGGCGGGACACGTCCGCGAATGTGCAGAAGGTGCGCTGGACGCTGGCGGAGCTGCGGCTGCCCTATGAGCACATCCAGCTTGGGGGCAAGTATGGCGGCAACCGCACGCCCGAGTATCTCGCGTTGAATCCGCAGGGTCTCGTCCCGACGCTGCGCGACGATGACCTGGTGCTCTGGGAGAGCCATGCGATCGTGCGCTATCTGGCGGCGAAATACGGCGCCGGAACGCTATGGCCCGAGCGCGTCGCCGACCGGGCAGAGGCCGACCGGTGGACCGACTGGACGGCGACGACGCTGCAGCCGGCCTGGATGGATACGTTCTATCGCTTCTACCGCACTGCGCCGGCCGAACGGGATGCAGCCGCGATCGCCAAGTCGCGCGAGGTGGCGGAGCGGACGTTTGCGCTGATGGATGGCCGGCTCGCGGAAACGCGGTACCTGGCCGGGGATCAGCTGACCTATGCTGATATTGTCGCCGGAATTCCGATGTTCCGGTGGACGACGATGGGGCTCGAGAACCGGAGGAGCTTTGCCAATGTCGAGCGCTGGCACGCCGAGCTCAGGGCGCGACCGCCGTATCGCGAGACGGTCGAAATCGATTATTCGGAGCTGGCGGGAAAGCCGACGAACTGAGCAGGCTCGGCGGGGCCTCAAGAATCAAAACGCTCGCTGCCTTGATCAGGAAGCGAGCGTTCGGATCGTGGCCGCCTGGTGGCCCGGCGCGGAACCCTTAGAGGCTGCGCGCATGGTCACGGGCGATCTTCTGGATGTCGGTCCGCGAAATGCCCAGGTCGTTGAGCTGACGGTTGTCGAGAGCGGCAAGCTCACGCACGGTCTGCTGGTAGGCGGCCCACTTCTTGAAAGTCTGACGAATACCCATTTTCATTTCTCCTTCTTCGGCGATGCGTCCTGATCGCCACGACGCTGAGATAGTCGTGATGCCGGAGTCTGAGCAGAGGTCGATTGGTCAAGCCGAGGGTGCAGAAAATGCATAGCTCATTCTGCCTTCCGTTCACGGGACTTTAAGAAAGGCGCCCACCGGTGGTTCCGGTGGGCGCCTCGAATGCTGGAACGGCGGTCTCAGTGGCGCCGGTCGAACAGGCCGCGGGTCATTTGGGGGAAGTCCGAGCGGGAATGCCCCAGAAGATCGGCATTTCGCTTGGGCGGGGCCCCCATTTCCCGCAATGTCGGCCTGACATCGACCAGCCGCTGCTGACGCCAGACGGCTCGTACGAACACAGGATGGGCTCCTTCTCCGAGTGCAGGACACCCCGAAGATCGTTTGATTTGCCGAACGGTTCCACCGGCCGGAGGGCATCCGGGCCATGCGTTTTCGGGAGGGCTCCGTCATCAGGAGGTCACGAAGCAGCGTTTCTGGTGCGGAGCTGGACCAAATCGCGGCGAGCTGCCCCATCCGCGCCGCAAGACCTAACGACGGATGACCAAAGCTTCAGTTGCCGGCCTTCATTCGGCCGCCTGGCGGGCCGGGCGCTTCTTGACCGGCCGGCGGTCCATCACTTCCCTGAGGAACTTGCCGGTGTAGGAGCGCTCGTTCTCGACGATGTCCTCTGGCGTGCCGACGCCCACGACCTCGCCGCCACCGTCGCCGCCTTCCGGACCCATGTCGATGATCCAGTCGGCCGTCTTGATGACCTCGAGATTGTGCTCGATCACGACCACCGTATTGCCCTGGTCCACCAGCTCGTGCAGCACTTCGAGGAGCTTGGCGATGTCGTGGAAGTGCAGGCCCGTCGTCGGCTCATCCAGCATATAGAGGGTGCGCCCGGTTGCGCGCCTGCTCAGCTCCTTGCTGAGCTTGACACGCTGCGCCTCGCCGCCTGAGAGCGTCGTCGCCGGCTGGCCGACCTTGACATAGCCGAGGCCGACGCGCTGCAGCGTCGCGAATTTTTCGCGGATCGAGGGCACGGCGGCGAAGAACTCGGTCGCCTCGTCGATGGTCATGTCGAGGACGTCGGCGATCGACTTGCCCTTGAACTGCACCTCGAGCGTCTCGCGGTTGTAGCGGTGTCCCTTGCAGACCTCGCAGGTCACGTAGACGTCGGGCAGGAAGTGCATCTCGATCTTGATGACCCCATCGCCTTCGCACTTCTCGCAGCGGCCGCCTTTGACGTTGAAGCTGAAGCGCCCCGGGCCATAGCCGCGGGCCTTGGCCTCGGGCAGGCCGGCGAACCACTCGCGCAGCGGGCCGAAGGCGCCGGTGTAGGTGGCGGGGTTCGAGCGCGGCGTGCGGCCGATCGGCGACTGATCGATGTCGATGATCTTGTCGAGGAATTCGAGGCCGGTGAGATGGTTGTGCGGCGCCGGATTGACGCGCGCGCCGTTCAGTCGCCGCGCCATGGCCTGATACATGGTGTCGATCATCAGCGTCGACTTGCCGCCGCCGCTTACGCCGGTGATGGCAACGAACAGGCCGAGCGGCACGTCGACCGAGACGTTCTTGAGGTTGTTGCCGGTAGCGCCGTCGAGATGAATCTTCTTGCCCTTTTGCGGCACCCGGCGCTCGGGCGGGGTCGGGATCTGGAGCTTGCCGCTCAGATACTGGCCGGTGATCGAATTCTTGCTCTTGAGAATGTCTTCGGGCGTGCCCTCGGCGATGATGTGGCCGCCGTTGACGCCGGCGCCGGGACCGATGTCGACCACATGGTCCGCGGTGAGGATTGCGTCCTCGTCATGCTCGACGACGATCACGGTGTTGCCGAGGTCGCGCAGGCGCTTCAGTGTTTCGATCAGGCGTGCGTTGTCGCGCTGATGCAGGCCGATCGAGGGCTCGTCGAGCACGTAGAGCACCCCGGTGAGGCCGGAGCCGATCTGGCTGGCGAGCCGGATACGCTGGCTCTCGCCGCCCGAGAGCGAGCCCGAGCCGCGTGACAGGGTCAGGTAATCGAGCCCGACATCGTTGAGGAAGCCGAGGCGCTCGCGAATTTCCTTGAAGATGCGCTCGCCGATCTGGTTCTGCTGCGCCGTGAGGTGTTTGGGCAAATCGGTGAACCACTCGGCGGCGGTACGGATCGACATGTCCGAGACCTGCCCGACGTGGAGGCCATTGATCTTGACCGCGAGCGCTTCCGGTTTCAGGCGGAAGCCGTTGCAAGCAAGGCAGGGCTTGCTCGACATGTAGCGCTCGATTTCCTCGCGCATACCGGCGCTTTCGGTCTCCTTGTAGCGCCGTTCCAGATTGCCGATGACGCCCTCGAAGGGCTTCTTGGTCTTGTAGGTGCGAAGACCGTCGTCATAGGTGAACTGGATGGCCTCGTTTCCGGTGCCGAACAGCACGGCGTCCTGCACCTTCTTGGGCAGCTCTTCCCAGGCGGTCCCGGTCGAGGCGCCGTAGTGCTTCACCACGGCCTGGAGGGTCTGCTGGTAGTAGGGGGCGCTGGTCTTGCTCCACGGCAGGATGGCGCCGTCACGCAACGACAGCGTGACGTCGGGAACGATCAGGTCAGGGTCGATCTTCTGCTCGGTGCCGAGGCCGTCGCACACCGGACACGCGCCGAACGGGTTGTTGAACGAGAACAGACGCGGCTCGATCTCGGGGATGGTAAAGCCCGAGATCGGATCGGCGAACTTTTCGGAGAAGACCAGCCGTTTTGCGCTGCCGTCCTCGGCCTTCTCGTCGGCGAACTCGGCGAAGGCAATGCCCTCGGCCAACTTCAACGCCGTCTCGAAGCTTTCGGCGAGGCGCGGCGCGATGTCGGGACCGACGACGATGCGGTCGACCACCACCTCGACGTCGTGCTTGATCTTCTTGTCGAGGCTCGGAGCGTCCTCGATGTCCCAGAACTCGCCGTCGATCTTCACGCGCTGAAAGCCCTTGCGCATGAGGTCGTTGAGCTCGCGCTTGTACTCGCCCTTGCGGCCGCGGGCGATCGGAGCCAGCAGGTAGAGGCGGGTGCCCTCTGGTTGAGCGAGGACCTTGTCGACCATCTGGCTCACGGTCTGGCTCTCGATCGGCAGGCCGGTGACGGGCGAATAAGGGATGCCGACGCGGGCAAACAGCAGGCGCAGGTAATCGTAGATCTCGGTGACGGTGCCCACGGTCGAGCGCGGATTGCGGGACGTGGTCTTCTGCTCGATGGAGATAGCCGGCGAGAGCCCGTCGATCTGCTCGACGTCGGGCTTTTGCATCATTTCGAGGAACTGCCGGGCATAGGCGCTCAGCGACTCCACGTAGCGGCGCTGGCCTTCGGCATAGATGGTGTCAAACGCCAGCGAGGATTTCCCCGAGCCGGACAGCCCGGTCATCACGATCAGCTTGTCGCGCGGCAGGCGCAGGTCGACGTTCTTGAGATTGTGCTCCTTGGCACCGCGGATGACGATTTCACGGTTGGGGGCGGCGGCAGGAGACTTGGCGGGCATCGGACATCCATCGGCAGTAGCCGGAGACCATACTCAAATGGCCTGCCAGTTGCTGTCAGGGTTTCGGGTCTGGAGACGGGCGAGCCACAGAAATAGGGATGCGCCGCCGCGTCCGCAAGCTAACCACGGCGCCGGGCGGCTGTCATCTCACAGCCCCTCGCGCCGAGGTGAACATATGCGGAACAGACGGGAGTCGGTCAAGGCCTCATGCGGCTTGCGCAATGTCTCCGAGATAGAGGCCCTTGCCCTTGAGGTAGGCGACCTCTTCGGGGCTCGCGAGGTCGCGGTCCCAGCGGGCGAGGTGCCGATTGATGTAGGTGAAGAACGGCGGGCCGAGGAAGGCGAACAGGATCATCGCCATGTAGCCGCGGGGCAGGGTGGCGGCTTCCTCGGGCGGCGACTGCTCGAGCTCCCAGAAGCGCCTAGTGGCGATCTTGTGGTGATTGGCGTGGAGCATGAGGTTGTAGAACATGCCGCCCGAGACGCGGCGGTGGCTGTCCCATGAGTGGCGAGCCTCGACGCGGGTGCCCGGAATGCGCACCAGGCCGTAGTGCTCGATGTAGTTGACCACCTCGAGATAGATTTTGCCAATCGCGCCGGCAAAGACGAACATCAAAATGCCGATGGGGCCCAGGAAGGCGACATAGAAGACGGCGACGACCACGGTCATCAGCTGGTTCCGCCAGAAGCGGTTGGACCAGAGGTTGTTCGACAGTCCCTTGCGCTTCAACCGCTCGTCCTCGAAGCGCTTGGCGGCGAGCCACTGGCCGACGGTGGAGCGCCAGACAAAGGCGACGATATATTCGCCGCGGCGAGCGGTCGCCGGGTCGAGCTCGGTGCCGACATTCCGGTGGTGGCCGTAGACGTGCTCGATGGCAAAGCCGGTGTCCCAGGTGAAGGCAAGCAGCCAGGTGCCGAACAGCCGGTCGAACGGCTTGTCCATGCGATGGATGAGCTCGTGACTGACGTTCACTCCGGCGGCGCCGTAGTACATGCCGAGGCTGACATAGGCGCCTTCGTTCCACAGGAAGAAACCGTTGGTGCGGGCACGAGCCGCTTCGGGATCGATGCCAACGACGCGCGAGATGGCGTCGAGCCAGGCAAAGCCATGTGGCGAGGTGACGTTGAAGGCGACGAGGGTGGCGAAGACCAGGAGCGGCAGCGTGGCGAACAGCATGGTCTGGCAGTACCAGACCGGCGGCATGGCTTCCTTGTTGGCGGCATCGCCGAACAGCTCGTCAACGTAGCCGATGAGGATGAACGAGAACAGCAGGCCGCTGAACGTCAGCGGGCCACCCCAGGCGATCGCCGCCGTCCCCGCCAGGATGAAAATGTTCATCAGCGAGTAGCGCAACGTGTTTGCCGCCCGCGTCGCGAGGAGGGATCCGCCGAGCTTTGGTGTATTGCCGGCACCGCTCTGATTCAGCGTGTCGCTCATGCTTTACGAAATCCTGACTGACGAAGTCCGGTACTTAGGAGATTTCACCTGAACCCTCAATGACCGTGGCGTGCGGCGATTGGCCTTGACGTTAACGGGCGACCGGAACAAAATGGGAACAGATCGAGCGTGCCTGTGTGAAACCCGATCGAGAGGCAAGCAGGCGCCCTGGCCGGTCGGATAAGATGGACAGCCGCCCCGAGCGGGCGAGGTAAGTGCGAAGGACAAGAGCGATGGCTGGCAGCGTGAACAAGGTGATTTTGGTGGGCAATCTCGGGGCGGACCCCGAGGTGCGGACGCTGCCGAGCGGCAACAAGGTGGTGAACCTGTCGGTCGCGACGTCGGACAGCTGGCGAGACAAGAATTCCGGCGAGCGCAAGGAAAAGACCGAGTGGCACCGGGTGGTGATCTTCTCGGAAGGGCTGGCGCGGGTGGCCGAACAGTATCTGCGCAAGGGCAGCAAAGTTTATCTCGAAGGACAGCTGCAGACCCGCAAATGGCAGGACCAGTCGGGTCAGGACAAATATTCGACCGAGGTGGTGCTGCAGGGGTTCAACTCGAACCTGACGATGCTGGATGGTCGCGGGGAGAACAGCGGCGATGCCGGCGGTTTCTCCGGCCCCCCGACCACGCGGTCGGAAGGACGCCGCCCGTCGGCGAGCGCCCCGGCGTTCGAGTCCGGCGGTATGGACGACGACATTCCGTTCTGAGCCGGTCGGCTCCGGCCAACGAAAAGGGCGGCCCTAGGCCGCCCTTGGCGTTTCTGCGAGGCTGAGGATCAGACCCTGGTGAAGGGGATCTTGGCGTCGACCTTGTCGCCGCTCTGATTGAATACCGCGTGAAAATCGACGCTGAGGCCCTTGTTGTCGAGGACCACGGTCGAGGCGATAGTGATGTCGTTGCCCTCGTTGTCGTCGGCGCGCTGGTGCAGGTCAAACACGATACGGTCGCCCTGCTTCTGGCCGATGGCGACGCCGCGGAAGCCGCCGATGCCCGAGTTCATCACGGCTTCGTAGCGATGGTTGGTGTCGGAATAGGCGATGGTGCCAGTCACCGAGAGCTGGGCCCCACCAAGCTCGCAGCGGCCGGTGTAGTTCAGCTTGCCGCCGTTGCCGGAGCTCAGCTGCATCTTGCAGCTTACCGACTGCGCCTGCGCGCCGGTGACGGTGCCTTTGCCCGTGTAGGTGCCGAGATACTTGCTCAGTGCATCGATGTCGGACTGAGCGGCCAGCGCGGGCAGCGAGCTGCTCCCCAGGATGCCGGCAACCGCGATTGCTCGAGTGAAGGATCCGAGCAGGTTCATAGTGTTACGCCTCCAAGCGAATGAGGAAATCGCCCCCCGGCGATAGCAGGGTGCCGGGATGAGTCGATCATCCCGAGAAGTCCGGCCGGAGCGTTATCATAAACCACCGGCCAAACAAGGGCAGGGGGCTATCCCTGCCGGGCGCGCACGGAATCCTGGGGACCTGTTGCAGCAACAGCGCGAAATGACGCCGAAGGCTGCGGACGGCTGCGCCATATCCGGGTCGAAGGTTGCCAGTGCCGCCGGCAGGCGTCGACCGGCTGACGGCAGTTCCCGCTCGAACCGTGGGCGCGGATTGGCCCGACCAGAACCTCTGGCCGGGCTTGCGGCGTGGGTCGATTTCGATCGCGAAACAGCCTCCCGGGGTCTCGAAATCGGCTGATTTCCTCCCTATATGCGATAGCGGTGGAAGACGGACCTCTCGAGCCCGGAAAGTCCCGGCCGAATTAGGCTTTCGGCGGGGAATCGAATAGACCCACTGCCAGTCAGAACAGACCCAAACAGAGCCCTTGGCCGACACTCCAGACGAAAGCGGCACGCCGCCCTTGCCGCCCGACGACATCGCCCCGATTTCGATCACCGACGAGATGCGCCGGTCGTATCTCGATTACGCCATGAGCGTGATCGTGAGCCGCGCGCTGCCCGACGTGCGCGACGGCATGAAACCGGTGCACCGGCGCATCCTGTTTTCGATGCACGAGCAGAATTTCACCTGGAACCGGCCGTACCACAAATCCGCGACCGTCGTCGGCGACGTCATCGGCAAGTACCACCCGCATGGCGACCAGGCGGTCTATATGTCGCTGGTCCGGATGGCGCAGGACTTTTCCATGCGCCAGCTACTGGTCGATGGGCAGGGCAATTTTGGTTCGATCGACGGCGATATGCCGGCGGCTATGCGCTACACCGAAGTGCGCATGGAGAAGATCACCGGCTCGCTGCTCGACGATCTCGAGAACGACACGGTCGATTTTCGTGAAAACTACGACGGCTCGCGCACCGAGCCGAGCGTGCTGCCGGCGCGGTTCCCGAACCTGCTGGTCAATGGCGGCGGCGGCATCGCCGTCGGCATGGCGACCAACATTCCGAGCCACAACCTGGGCGAGGTGATCGACGCGACGCTTGCGATCCTTGCGAACCCGAACATCACCGTGCCCGAGATCATGCAGCTGATGCAGGGGCCGGACTTTCCGACCGCCGGGATCATCCTTGGGCGTGCCGGAATCCGGCAGGCCTATGAGACGGGGCGCGGCTCGATCCTGATCCGTGGCAAGTCCAACACCGAAGACATGCGCGGCGGCCGCGAGGCCATCATCATCACCGAGATCCCCTACCAGGTGAACAAGTCGCTGATGATCGAGAAGATGGCCGAACTGGTGCGCGACAAGCGTATCGAGGGCATCTCCGACATCCGCGACGAATCCGACCGGCACGGCATCCGTGTGGTGATCGAGCTCAAGCGCGACGCGGTACCGGACGTGGTGCTCAACCAGCTCTATCGCTTCACGCCGCTCCAGAGCTCGTTCGGCTGCAATTTCGTTGCGCTCAACGGCGGCAAGCCGGAGCTGATGGGGATCCGGCAGATCCTGCAGGCGTTCGTCGATTTCCGCGAAGACGTGGTGACCCGCCGCACGCGGTTTCTGCTCGGCAAGGCGCGCGACCGCGCGCATGTGCTGGTCGGACTCGCGGTGGCCGTAGCCAACATCGATGAAGTGATCGCGGTCATCCGCCGTGCCGCCGATCCGACGGCGGCCCGCGAAGAGCTGATGGGCCGCGACTGGCCGGCGCGTGACGTGGCGCCGCTGATGGCGCTGGTGGACGATCCGCGGCACAAGATCGCCGAGAACGGCACGTTCCGCCTCAGCGACGAGCAGGCTCGCGCGATCCTGGCGCTGACCCTGAGCCGCCTCACCGCGCTGGGACGCGACGAGATCGGCGATGAGCTCAACGGGCTGGGCAAGGACATCGCGGAATACCTCGACATCCTGCGGTCGCGCGAGCGCGTGCAGGCGATCGTGCGCGACGAGTTGCAGGCGCTCAAGGACGAATTCGCGACGCCGCGCCTGACGAGCATCGACGAGGCGGCAGGCGACTTCGAGGATGAAGACCTCATCGCCCGCGAGGACATGGTGGTGACCGTCACGCATGGCGGCTACATCAAGCGCGTGCCGCTCAGCGCCTACCGGGCGCAGCGCCGCGGCGGCAAGGGCCGCTCGGGCATGGCGACGCGCGACGAGGATTTTGTCACACGGCTGTTCGTCGCCAATACGCATACGCCGGTATTGTTCTTCTCGTCGGCCGGACAGGTTTACAAGCTCAAGGTCTGGCGCCTGCCGATCGCCGAGCCGCAGGGCAGGGGGCGCGCCCTGATCAACATGCTGCCGCTCGACGACGGCGAGCGCATCACCTCGATCATGCCGCTGCCCGAGGACGAGGCGGACTGGCAGAAGCTCGATATCATGTTCGCCACGCGCTCGGGCGGCGTGCGTCGCAACTCGCTGGCCGACTTTGTCGAGATCAACAAGAACGGCAAGATCGCCATGAAGCTCGACGAAGGCGACGTGATCGTCGGCGTCGAGACCTGTTCGGCCGCCAATGATGTGCTGCTGACGACCTCGGGCGGCCGGGCGATTCGCTTCGAAGTCGGCGACGTGCGCGTCTTCAAGGGTCGTGACTCGACCGGCGTCCGTGGCATCACACTGGGCGAGGGTGAGAACGTCATCTCGATGTCGATCCTGCGCCACTTCGAGGCAACCCCCGCGGAGCGCAACACCTTCCTCAAGCAGTACGGGGCGATCCGCCGCGCCCAGACCGGCGACGGGATCGATGCAGACGTGGCTGCGCCTGCCGACGAGGCCGAGGAGGAGGGCGGTGAAGTGGCCCTATCGGTCGAGCGATATGCCGAGATGGACGCCAATCAGCAGTTTGTGCTGACGATGACCGAACTCGGCTTCGGCAAGATTTCGTCGTCCTACGACTTCCGGGTCTCCAACCGCGGCGGCAAAGGCATCCAGGCGACCGATCTCGACAAGATCAAGGAAACGGGCGTGTTGGTCGCGGGCTTCCCGGTGGAAGAGAGCGACCAGCTCATGCTGGTCAGCGATGGCGGCCAGCTCATCCGGGTGCCGGTCGAAGGCATCCGGTTCACCAAACGGGCCTCGAAGGGCGTCCGGGTGTTCCGCACCGCCGACGGCGAGAAGGTGGTTTCGGTCGAGCGGATCAGTGAGCCCGAGGGCGAGGCATCCGAGGACGCGCCGCCGGAGGATTCTGCCGAAGAGTGAGCGATGCCGGGGGCTTGCCAACTCTCCGGGCGCATGGCTTGAGTGCGGCAGCCTTGGAGGGCTGCCGATGTTTTCGATGACGACGCTTCTGGCTTATGTGGCCGCCTGCCTTCTCTTCACGCTCGTGCCGGGGCCGTCGGTCACCGTGGTGGTCGCAAATTCGCTTGCCCGTGGCACGAAGGCGGGGCTCCTGACGATCCTGGGCACCGAGATCGCGATGCTGAGCATGATCTTCGTCGTGGCGCTCGGCATGCAGGCGGTGATGACGGCGGTGTCGAGCGCGTTCACGATCATCAAGCTGGCGGGCGCTGCCTATCTCGTGTGGATCGGATGGAAGATGTTCACCTCGACCGGCCACCTGGATTTTGACAAGCGGGCCCAGGCGCAGCCGCTGTGGCGCTACGTGCTGCAGGGAGCGGTGATCAACTGGTCGAACCCCAAGACGCTATTGTTTCTCGGTGCGTTCCTGCCGCAGTTCGTCGACATGACCAAGCCGGCCTTCCCGCAGATCATGGTACTCGGGCTGATCGTGGTCGTTGTGGCGACCAGCACGGACTCGATCTACGCCGTGCTCGCCGGCCGTGCCGGCACGATGCTGACCGCAGCCCGCGTGCGAGTGATGAACCGCGTTTCGGGGGTGATCCTGATGGGCGCGGCGGTGTGGCTGGCGCTGCTCAAGAAGGCGTAAGCGCCATCGTCCACCTGCCTGAAACCGGGACGCTCATCGCCTATGTCGTTGCGGCGTTCGTCGTGACGGCCGTGCCCGGCATCAGCGTTTCGGGCGTGGTCAGCACCGCTTTGGCGCGGGGACTGCTCCCGGCCTACCGGTTCGAACTCGGCGCGGCGCTCGGGCGTCTCTCGATGGTCATCATCGTCGCGGTTGCCCTCGAGGCCGTCACGGGCGTCGTGTCGATGCTGTTCGATATCATCAAATATATCGGCGCCGCTTACCTGCTCTATCTCGGCGTCCGATACCTGGTGTCCCATGGCGGCATCAAGCTCAAGCACGAGGGCGGGACGCTGCGCGGGTGGCAGCAGACGACGGCGGGATTCCTGACGATCTGGAGCAATCCCAAGGCGCTGCTGTTCTTCGGCGCCTTCATTCCGCAGTTCGTGGACCCGCATTACACCGCCTGGCCACAGGTGATTCTCCTGGGGCTGATCGAAATCGGCGCCGCCTTCATCACGGACAGCGGATACATTGCGTTATCCGTGGGAGCGAGGAGCCTACTGACGGGCGGCGGGCTGGTTTGGGTGAACCGGGTGGCGGGCGTCATTCTGATTGGCGCCGCGATCTGGCTCGCGACCTTGCACCGATAGGTTGGCTTGCCTTGCGGGCAGGCCCGTGACAGAACCCCGGCAGTTCGGCGTGACGACCGGCGAGGGCGCACATGACACGGCTCACTGGGTTCTATCCCGGCTCATTCGACCCCCTTACAAATGGCCATCTGGACGTCATCGAACGGGCTTGCAAGCTCGTCGACACGCTGATCGTCGGCGTAGGCGTCAACCTCTCCAAGAAGCCGCTGTTTTCGCATGAAGACCGGCTTGCGCTGCTCGAGCAGACCCTGGCGCCGATCGGCAAGCGCACCGACACCGAGATCAGCATCGTCGATTTCGACGGGCTGATGGTCGACGCGGCGCGCGCCCATGGTGCCAAACTGATCCTGCGCGGCCTGCGCGACACCACCGACTACAATTTCGAGATGCAGATGGTGGGCATGAATGCCCAGATGGCGCCGGAACTGCAGACGGTGTTCCTGCCGTCCTCTCCGCCGGTCCGCCACATCTCGGCCACGCTGGTGCGCGAGATCGCGCAGCTCGGGGGCGACATCTCCAAGTTCGTCCCCCCCAACGTCCTCCAGGCCCTGAAATCGAAATGACTGCTCTTTTAAAGCGCGCCGGTGCCGCGTTCGGCATCCTGGCCATCATCGCGGCCACCCTGTTCGGGCTCGCCGCGCCTGCTCTCGCCGACAATCCGTCGGGTACGCCGCACCTCATCCTCACGCTCAAGGATGGCGATGTCGATATCCAGCTCATGCCCGACATCGCGCCCAAGCATGTCGAGCGGATCGTGACCCTCACGAACCAGGGCTTCTACAACGGCCTGACGTTCCATCGCGTCATCGACGGCTTCATGGCGCAGACGGGCGATCCGACCGGCACCGGTATGGGCGGCTCGAAGCTGCCCGACGTGAAGGCGGAGTTTTCGGACACGCATTTCGGTCCCGGCATCGTCGGCGCGGCGCGCTCGTCCGACCCCGACAGCTTCAATTCGCAGTTCTTCATCACGTTCGCCGACGCCGGCTTCCTCGACGGCCAGTACACCGTGTTCGGCAAGGTGGTCGACGGCATGGACCACGTGAACAACATCAAGAAGGGCGATCCGCAGACCGGGCAGATGGACGACCCGGACAAAATCCTCTCCGCCAAGATCGTCTATAAGTAAGGAACACAGAGTGGCCGACTACAAAGACCCCGAAAACACGCTGCTGATCGAAACCACCAAGGGTCCGGTGGTCATCGAGATGCGTCCCGATCTCGCGCCCAACCACGTGGCGCACATCAAGAAGCTCGCCCGCGAGGGCCTTTATGACGGCGTAGTGTTCCACCGCGTTATCGACGGCTTCATGGCGCAGACTGGCGACGTCAAGCACGGCAACGCCGACAAGGGCGACGTGTCGCGCGCCGGTACCGGCGGATCGGACTACCCGAACCTCAAGCAGGAGTTCAGCCGCGAGCCGCATGTGCGTGGTGTGGTCTCGATGGCCCGGGCGCAGAACCCGGACAGCGCCAACTCCCAGTTCTTCATCGTGTTCGACGACGCCCGCTTCCTCGACAAGCAGTACACGGTGTGGGGCAAGGTCATCGAGGGCATGGAGAATGTCGACCAGATCAAGCGCGGCGAGCCGGTGCGCGATCCCGACAAGATGGTCTCGGTCAAGGTCGCTGCCGACGCGAAATAAGGACCGCTGGTGAAGCCGATGGCGATACTTTGGGTTCTCCTCGGCGTCATCTCGGGCGCCTGCATTGCCGTGCAGGCGCCGATCAACGCCCAATTGGGGCGTGACCTCGGGCTGCCGTTCGCGGCGGCCTTCGTGTCATTTGCGGCCGGCGCGGTCGTCCTTGCGGTCGTGACCTTTTCGGTCGCGGCGGCGACGCATACGACCATCGCATGGTCGCAGCCGGCCTGGTGGCTGTTCGTCGCGGGCGGTACGCTGGGCACGGTTTATGTGACATCGGCGGTCGTCCTGACACCGCAAATCGGCGCCGCAGCGGTGATGGGCCTGGCGGTCACGGGGCAACTTCTGGCCGGTCTCGTCGTTGACAAGCTCGGTTTCCTCGGCGCCCCGCAGCATGATATCAGCCCCGGCCGGATCGGGGGCGCCATGCTGCTGGTCGCCGGCGCGCTGATGATCCGGCTATTGTAGTTTTCCCTGCTCTGTCCAAGCGATCCGAAGACGGCTCGCTCGGCCAACCGCTTGTAGGGCCGCCATGCACGTTTCCCTTTTCGATTTCGAGCTGCCGGAGGAGCGGATCGCGCTCCATCCGGCCGAGCCGCGCGACAGCGCACGAATGCTGGTGGTGCGTCCGGGGCAGCCGCTCGAGGACCGGCACGTGACGGACCTCGTCGACATCCTGAGGCCGGGCGACGTGCTGGTGGTCAACGACACCAAGGTACTGCCGGCGGAGCTCAAGGGCACGCGCATCCGCGGCGAGGCGCGGGCGACGGTCTCGTTCAACCTGCACAAGCGGGTCGATAGCCACACCTGGCGCGCCTTTGCCCGGCCGGCGAAGCGGCTGCACCTGCTCGACCGGCTGGAGCTCGGCGACGACGGCTCGCTGCTGGCGGCGGTGGCCGGGAAGGGCGAGACCGGCGAGGTGACGCTGGAGTTCGACCTCGGTGGGGCCGAGCTCGACGAAGCGATCAAGGCGCACGGAGCGATGCCGCTGCCGCCCTATATCGAGGCCAAGCGGCACACCGAGGAGCGCGACAAGACCGACTACCAGACGGTTTATGCGGCGGTGGATGGTGCGGTCGCGGCACCGACCGCGGGCCTGCATTTCACGCAAGGGCTGCTGCAGAAGCTCAGCGACCTGGGCGTTGCGATCGAACGGGTGACGCTGCATGTGGGGGCTGGCACCTTCCTGCCGATGAAGGCGGACGACACTGACGACCATGTCATGCACGCGGAATGGGGCGAGTTGACCGAAGCGTCCGTACATCGGCTGCGCGAGGCCAAGGCGAAGGGCGGACGGATTGTTGCCGTGGGGACGACCAGCATGCGGCTGCTCGAAACCGCGGCGCGGGCGACGGGGGAGTTGCAGCCGTTCATCGGGGAAACCGACATTTTCATCACGCCCGGCTTCCGGTTCCGGGCAGTCGACATGCTGATGACCAATTTCCATCTGCCGAAATCTACGCTGTTCATGCTGGTTTCGGCCTTCGCCGGGCTCGAGACGATGCAGGCCGCCTATGCGCATGCGATCCGGTTCAAGTACCGGTTCTATTCGTACGGGGATTCCTCGCTGCTGTTCCGGCAGGAGCAGAGCGAGGAGTAGGCCGCCCACAAAAACCGAGGTTCCCGCTTTCGCGGGAATGACTCCGTGGTAAGTGGCGGGCATGACCGACCCAGCTGACTTCGCCTTTTCCCTGCTCAAGACCGACGGCATGGCGCGCCGCGGGCGGATTTCCACCTCGCGCGGCACCATTGAGACTCCCGCCTTCATGCCGGTGGGCACGGTCGGCACCGTCAAGGCGATGTATCCCGAGCAGGTGCGCGAGACCGGCGCCGATATCCTCCTCGGCAACACCTATCACCTGATGCTGCGGCCGGGCGCCGAGCGCGTTGCGGCGCTGGGCGGGCTGCACGTCTTCATGGACTGGCCGCGGCCAATCCTCACCGACAGCGGCGGTTTCCAGGTGATGTCGCTCGCCAAGCTCCGGAAGCTGACGGAGCAGGGGGTAACGTTCCGCTCGCATATCGATGGCGCCAAGTACGAGCTGACGCCAGAGCGCTCGATCGAAATCCAGACGCTGCTCGACAGCGACATCATCATGCAGCTCGACGAATGCATTCCGCTGCCGTCCAACCGCAAGGAGATGGAGCGGGCGATGGAGTTGTCACTCCGGTGGGCACAGCGCAGCAAGGATGCGTTCGGCAACCAGCCGCATCGCGCGCTGTTCGGCATCAACCAGGGCGGCGACGATCCGGAACTGCGTTCCAGGTCCGCTGCCGGTCTCAAGTCGATCGGTTTTTCCGGATATTCCGTCGGAGGTCTCGCAGTGGGGGAGCCGCAGGAAACAATGTTCCGGGTCCTGAGCGAGATCACGCCGGAACTGCCGGCGGATAAGCCGCGCTATCTCATGGGTGTGGGCAAGCCAGACGACATCCTCGGGGGCATCGAGCGCGGCATCGACATGTTCGATTGCGTCCACCCGACCAGAGCCGGCCGGCACGGCCACGCCTACACGCGCTTGGGCGTCATCAACCTCAAGAATGCCCGGCACAGGGACGACCCGCGCCCACTCGACGAGCAGTCACCAAATCCGAATTGCCGCCGCTTCAGCCGCGCCTATCTGCACCATCTGGTCAGGACCGAAGAGATCCTCGGGGCCATGATCCTGAGCCAGATCAACCTCAGCTACTACCAAGAGCTCGTGCAGGGAACCCGCGCCGCGATCGAGGCTGGCACCATGGCGGATTTTGCGGCACAAACGCGTGCCCGCTGGGCCGAGGGCGACCTCCCCGTCAACTAAGGGACCACCATCATGGCGACGAACCGCAAGTCTCTCCTCAACACGATGATGAAGCATCGCAAGCGGCTCGAGGAGACGCCGATGCGGGTGCAATTCGCGCTCGATCCCAACCGCTTCAAGCGCTTTTCAGTCAGCGCCGGCGACATCCTGCTCGACTACTCCAAGAACCGTATCGACGAGAAGGCGATGGAGGCGCTGTTCGACATCGCGCGCGCGGTGGACGTCGAGGGCCACCGCAAGGCGATGTGGGCAGGCAAACACATCAACGTGACCGAGGACCGCGCCGTGATGCACATGGCGCTGCGCTACCAGGGCGACAAGCCGGTGAAGGTCGACGGCAAGGACGTGATGCCGGAGATCCGCGAGGTCCTCGCCCACATGAAGCTGTTTTCGGCGCAAGTGCGCGACGGGACCGTGAGGGGCGCAACCGGCGAGAGGTTCACTGACGTCATCAACATGGGCATCGGAGGCTCGGACCTCGGCCCGGCGATGGCGACGATCGCGCTCTCTCCGTACACGCGGCCGGACCTGCGCGTGCACTACGTCTCCAACGTCGACGGGGCGCATCTGCATGACACGCTGCAGGGGCTCGACCCGAAGCGGACGATGTTCATCATCGCATCCAAGACCTTCACCACCGATGAGACGATGACGAACGCGCATTCGGCGCGGGCCTGGACCGCCAAGGCACTGGGCGAGGCGGCGGTGCAAGACCATTTCGCGGCGCTTTCCACCAACCTCGAAGGTTGTGCCAAGTTCGGTATCCGCGAAGACCGCATCTTCGGCTTCTGGGATTGGGTGGGTGGTCGGTACTCGGTGTGGTCGGCGATCGGCCTGCCGGTCGCGATCGCCGTCGGGTTCGACAATTTCGCCGCTTTCCTGCGTGGCGGCTACGAAATGGACCAGCACTTCCTCAAGACCCGGCTCGACAGGAACCTGCCGGTGATCATGGGCATGCTGGGCGTGTGGTATCGCAACGCCTGGGGCTTCGCGACGCATGCGGTGCTGCCCTACGACCAGCGGCTGAGCCGCTTCACGGCCTACCTGCAGCAGCAGGACATGGAGAGCAACGGCAAGTCGGTGACGCTCGAGGGCAAGCCGTTCGACTACCAGAGCGGTCCGGTGATCTGGGGCGAGCCGGGCACCGTGGGCCAGCACTCGTTCTACCAGCTCATTCATCAGGGAACCTCCGTGATCCCCTGCGACTTCCTGATCGCGGCCAACCCGCATGAGCACATGCCGCCGCACCACGCCAAGCTCGTCGCCAATGTGCTGGCGCAGTCGGAGGCGCTGATGCTGGGCAAGACCAGGGCGGAGGTTGTCGCCGAACTCACGGCGCAGGGGCTCAGCAAGGACAAGATCAAGGAACTGACGCCGCACAAGGTGTTCCCGGGGAACCGGCCGAGCAACACGCTCATGTACCCCAAGCTGACGCCCGAAATTCTGGGCAGCCTGGTCGCGCTCTACGAGCACAAGGTGTTCGTACAGGGGACGGTGTGGGACGTGAACTCGTTCGACCAGTGGGGGGTCGAGCTCGGAAAGCAGCTCGCCAAGGCGCTCTTGCCCAAGGTCGAGGGCACCGCGGCCGATGAGGGCAACGACGCCTCTACCAAAGGGCTGCTCGCCCACTACCACCGGCTGCGGGACAAATAAGACGATGCGAACGCGGGCGGGTTATGGACTCGTCTGCCGTTTCGTTGGCTGACGCGAGAAACCGGAAAAATCGCGCCATTTCCCTTGCCGCCGCGTCCGGTTGACGCGCGCTCGCATCGAGAGGTGAACGAAAACAGCGGGATAGGGTTGCGGCGGTTTGCGATTGACTCGAAAGGGTTCGCCGTTATGTTCCGCCGCAATCCGGCGGGCTCTCCCGCGAGGATGGGCCGGTAGCTCAGGGGTAGAGCATTCGACTTTTAATCGAATGGTCGCGGGTTCGATTCCCGCCCGGCCTACCAACCCGCCGGACGTTGGCAGGCGCTCAGGTCAAAGCGCGCCGGGCTGAAGGATGACTGTGCTGCCGACCGAGACGCACTCCGACGACATCAAGCTCCATATCGGAGGGCAGGAGAAGCGCGAGGGATGGAAGATCCTCGACGCACTGCCCGGGCCGATCGTCGACTTCGTCGGTAACTGCAACGATCTTTCGTTCCTGCCGGATGAAAGTTGCTCGGAAGTGTATGCCTCGCATGTGCTCGAGCATCTGGGCTACAACGGCGAGCTGCAACAAACATTGCGCGGTATTGTGCGGGTCCTGAAGCCCGGCGGCCGCTTACGGGCCTCGGTTCCCGACCTCGACGTCCTTTGCCGGCTGTTCGTTCGACCCGACCTGACGCAGGCGCAGCGGTTTCATGTCATGCGGATGATGTTCGGCGGACGCATGACCGACTACGACGTCCATTATGTGGGGCTTACCGCCGAGTTTCTTGCGCACTTCATGATCGAGGCCGGATTTAAGAAGGTGGGACGTGTGCGGGACTTCGGGCTGTTTCGCGACACGAGCATTCTGACGTTCGTCGGCGTGCCGATCAGCCTCAATCTTGAAGCGATCAAGTAAATTGCGCCCGGCTGGCGGGAGCCACTAGGCCTTGGGGACCGGCGAATAGGTCAGTCCGCCGCATAGTTTCGCGTCGGGGTTGGCGATGCGACCGGCAACGCGGTCCTTGGCAAGGGCATAGAGGGCCGTCGTTCCCGAGGCGGTCCGGGTGCAAACGTACCAGCCGGCGGCATCGTAGATCGACCAGGAATTGAGCCGCCGTGGCTCCGAGATTTCGGTTTCGTCGGTCGAGGCGATGTAGTCGCGGACCCAGATCAGATAATCGGGCGGCAACGGCTCGGTGTCCTTGCTGATGCTGACATTGGGCATATAGGGCATCGGCACAGCCAGCGACGAACAGCCGGCCAGGAGAGCCATCATCAGGACCGACGCCAAAAATCGCAAAACAGGACCTCGAAAAATCGAGGCGAGGTTAAAAGTGGACTCCGGGCAAGTCAAAGCCGTTCAGTTGAGCGGATCGCCAACGAACGGCACCGTCGCGCAGGCGACGCCCACGGCGGCCATGCGCCCGCAAAGTTCCTGGGCGTCGGCCTGCATCGCGACAGGGCCTACGACCAGCCGTCGCCCGCTGCCACCCTCGACGTGGCCCAGGATCGGGCCCAAGCCCATCAGCATGGTGCCCACGTGCGAGCTCAGCGTCTGCCACGCGGCGCTCGCCTGACCGGCCTCGATGGGCGGGCCGAGTGCAATGCCGAAGGCGCTTGGATTGGGGGTGATCGGAGCGGTCAGAGTTTGCGGCATCGCCTGCTGCGTCTGGCCGCTTGCCGGCAGGCCGACGCTCTGAAGCGGAACCTGCGTGTAGCTGACCGAGCCGCCATCGGTGTCGAAGCGCCTGACGGGGCTGGTGCCGGTTGATCCGGTGATGCTGCCCCGATCCAGGCCCGGGGGGCCGGACGTGTTCACCGTCTCGACCAGATTGGGCACGGTCGTCTCGAGTGCGGCGAGCCGCTGGGTCGCTGATTGAGTCGCCTGCTGGGTCAGTGACAGGCGCTGCTCGAGTGCGGCATTCTGCTGGCGCAGATCGCTGGCCTGGTTCTGCAGAGAGGCGACGATGCCGCGGAGCTGGTTGAGATTACCGCCGTCGAGGCGCGATGCATGCAGACCGCCAAGGACGCCGTCGGGGATTGCCGCCGACAGGCTGCCGCTGAGCAGCGCCACCCCCCATACCGCGAGGGCGACGACGCCCCAGAAGGTGACATCTGCCGCCCGGAACTGGTCTGCCGCTTTCGCCAAGTCCAAAAATCTCGCCAAGCCGCTCGAATCACGGCTCTTTTGCTAGTTTACCATCGCAGCGGCGTAATGTTTCTCAAACACGTTGCTGCCATAAAACATGGCCACTTATGTTTGGGAAAACGGGGCGGGCATGACGGAATTGTTGTCGATCATCTTGGCGGCGGGCGAGGGCACCCGCATGCGGTCGGCAATGCCCAAGGTGCTTCACCCGATCGGCGGCCTGCCGATGGTGTCGCATGCGATCCGGGCCGCGCAATCGGCGGGATCGAGACAGATCGCCGTCGTGATTGGACCGGGGCATGACGCGGTGCGCGCCGCGGTGTCAGCGAGCGTTCCGGACGCTTGGGTGTTCGTGCAGGCGGAGCGGCTTGGCACCGGTCACGCCGTGAAACAGGCTCGCGATGCCTTCACCTCGTCGCCGGGCAACGTGATTGTCCTTTATGCTGATACGCCGCTTGTGACGCCTGCTACTATTGCCGCCATCACTGCGAAGCTCGATGCGGGAGCCGATATCGTCGTGGTCGGTTTCGAGCCGGATGATCCAACCGGATACGGTAGGCTGCTGACTGAGGGCGACCGGTTGGTTGCGATCCGGGAGCACAAGGACGCGACCGCGGCAGAGCAGCGGATCGGTCTCGTCAATTCAGGTATCATGGGATTTCGCAGTGGCGTGCTGCCGTCGGTCATCGACCGGATCGCCAACAAGAATGCCAAAGGCGAATTCTACCTGACCGATGCGGTCGAAATCGCCAACGCCGACAGGCGCACGATCGAATACACCGTGGCGGACGCAGGCGAAGTGATTGGCGTTGACGACCGTTCCAAGCTTGCCAAGGCTGAAATGCAGTTCCAGGAATTGCGCCGCGACGACTTCATGAAGGCGGGTGTGACGCTCAAGGATCCGGCGAGCATCTATTTCTCCTACGACACCGAGATTGGCCGCGACGTTACGATCTTCCCGAACGTTGTCTTCGGTCCGGGGGTGAAGATCGGCGACAGTGTCGAGATCCGGGCGTTCTGTGATATCGAAGACGTAACCATTGGTGAAGGCTCGACGATCGGGCCATTCGCGCGCATCCGCGGTGGGGCGGAGCTGGGCGCCAACGTGCATCTGGGCAATTTCGTCGAGGTCAAGAAGAGCAAGATCGGTGCCGGCACAAAGGCCGGTCATCTGAGCTACCTCGGTGACGCCGTGATCGGCGAAAAGACCAACATCGGGGCCGGGACCATCACCTGCAACTACGACGGCGTGAACAAGGATGTCACGACCATCGGCTCGAACGTCTTCATTGGGTCCAACACGTCGCTGGTCGCGCCGGTGAGCGTTGGCGACGGCGCGTATACTGCGTCGGGGAGCGTCATCAGCCACGATGTGCCGGCCGATGCCCTCGCCTTCGGGCGGGCCCGGCAGGAGAACAAGCCGGGCTACGCGCCGAAACTCAAAGAGAAAGCCCTCGCCCGCAAGGCTGCCAAGCAGAAGGGGAAAGCCTAATGTGCGGTATCGTCGGGATCATCGGGGTTGAGCCAGTTGCGCCGCGCCTGGTCGATGCATTGAAGCGCCTCGAATATCGCGGTTATGACAGCGCCGGCGTGGCCACGCTGGAACATGGCTCCATTGCCCGCCGCCGGGCCGAAGGCAAGCTGGGCAACCTGGCGACCAAGCTCGGCATGGAGCCGCTCGAGGGTCGCATCGGCATCGGCCATACGCGCTGGGCGACGCACGGGGCGCCGACCGAGGGCAACGCACACCCGCATGCGACGGACAAGGTGGCGGTGGTCCATAACGGCATCATCGAGAATTTCCGCGAGCTGCTCGCGGACCTCAGCAAGGACGGCTACCTGCCCAAGACGCAGACTGACACGGAGTCGGTGGCGTTGTGGGTGACGCGTGAGATCGACCGCGGCCTCGATCCGGAGATGGCAGTCGGGCGGACGCTGAAAATCCTGCGTGGCGCGTTTGCGCTGGCCTTCATGTTCAGGGGCCACGACCGGCTGCTGATCGCAGCCCGGCATGGCGCGCCGCTCGCCGTAGGGTACGGCGAGACCGAGATGTACCTGGGATCCGACGCGATGGCGCTCGCGCCGTTCACGTCGCGGCTGAGCTACCTCCTCGATGGCGATTGGGCTGTGATCACGCCGAAAGGGGTCACGATCCGTGATGGCTCCGATGCCATCGTGCGCCGCGAGATGCTGGTGTCACAGGCGTCGGCGCTGATGGTCGACAAGGGCAACCATCGCCACTTCATGGCAAAGGAGATCTACGAGCAGCCCGAGACCATCTCGCATACACTCAGCCACTATGTGGACATGGGCGCCGACCGGGTGGCGCTGCGCGAGAAACTACCTTTTGACTTCGCCGCGCTCAGCCGGCTGACGATCTCGGCCTGTGGGACGGCGTACTATGCGGGCCTCGTCGCCAGGTACTGGTTCGAGAAATACGCCAGGCTTCCGGTCGACGTGGACGTCGCGTCGGAGTTCCGATACCGCGAGCCGCCTATCGAAAAAGGCAGCGCCGCACTCTTTATCTCGCAGTCCGGCGAAACTGCAGACACGCTGGCCGCGCTGCGCTACTGCGCGAAGTCGGGCCAGCATGTCGTGAGTTTACTCAACGTGCCGGAGTCGACCATCGGACGCGAGAGCGAGGTGGTGTTCCCGACGCTGTGCGGCCCCGAGATCGGCGTCGCCTCGACCAAGGCGCTGACGGCGCAGCTCAGCGCGCTCGCGAGCCTCGTCGTCGCCGCCGGCGTGGCACGCGGGGTACTCGACCGCACGCAGGAGGTGGAGCTGGTGCGCGAGCTGGTTGCCCTACCGGCCGCCGTCAGTGCGGCGCTCGGCACGGAAGGCCAGATCGAGCGGATTGCGAAGGGGCTGAGCAAAGCCAAGGACGTGCTTTATCTAGGCCGTGGGCAGATGTTTCCGGTGGCGATGGAGGGGGCGCTCAAGCTCAAGGAAATTTCCTACATCCATGCCGAAGGCTATCCGGCGGGCGAGCTCAAGCACGGGCCGATCGCGCTGGTCGATGAGACCATGCCGGTGATCGTCGTGGCGCCTTCGGACGAGCTGATGGAAAAGACCCTCAGCAATATGCAGGAGGTTGCGGCACGGGGTGGGCAGATCATCCTCGTGACCGACGAGGAAGGCGGCCGCCATATCGGGCAGGGCGTCGCCGAAACGATCGTCATCCCGAAGGTGTCGAGCTTTGTGGCGCCCATCCTGGCGCTGATCCCGGTGCAGTTGCTGGCCTACCACACCGCCGTGTTCATGGGTACCGACGTCGACCAGCCGCGCAATCTCGCGAAGTCTGTCACGGTCGAGTAACTGGACTTTCGCGGGGCGCCGTGCGAACTGCCGGCCCATGACGGACCGGATCGAAATCATCCCGCCAGGCCACGCCCTCGTTGGACGCGTCACGCCGCCGGGCAGCAAGTCGATAACCAATCGGGCACTGCTGCTGGCCGCCTTGGCGCGCGGCACGAGCCGCCTGACGGGCGCGCTCAAGAGCAAGGATACCGCGCTCATGGCCGCGGCGCTCCGGCAAATGGGGGTGACGATCGAGGAGCCGGATACGGCGAGCTTCATCGTCACCGGACATGGCTACCTCGCGGCGCCGTCGGAACCGCTGTTCCTCGGAAACGCGGGGACCGCCACGCGCTTTCTCACCGCCGCGGTCGCGCTGGTTGACGGCACGGTGGTCGTCGATGGCGATGAGGCGATGCGCAAGCGGCCGATTGGACCGCTGGTCGATGCGCTCAGGTCGCTCGGCATTGCCGCCAGTGCGCCCACTGGCTGCCCCCCGGTCACCGTCGAGGGCAAGGGCAATTTTGGCTCGGGCCGCGTCGAGATCGACGGCGGCCTGTCGAGCCAATATGTCTCCGCGCTGCTGATGGCGGCGGCCTTCGGCGATGGGGCCATTGACGTGGCATTGACGGGGCAGGACCTTGACGCGCGCGGCTATGTGGACCTCACCGTCGCGGCGATGAAAGCCTTCGGCGGCAGCGTCACGCCGGTCGACCACACCACCTGGCGGGTGGCGCCGACGAAGTATAGCGCCACGAACTTCCTCATCGAGCCAGACGCCTCCGCGGCAACGTACCTGTGGGCCGCTGAGGCGCTGACCGGCGGCCGTATCGACCTCGGTGTGCCGATGGAGGCGTTTACCCAGCCCGACGCCAGGGCCGCGGAGTTCATCCGCAAGTTCCCGCGCATGCCAGACATCATCGACGGTTCGCAGATGCAGGACGCCGTTCCAACGCTGGCGGTGCTCGCGGCCTTCAACGACACGCCGGTACGCTTCGTTGGTATTGCCAATCTGCGCGTCAAGGAGTGTGACCGTATCCGGGCGCTTTCGACCGAGCTCAGCCGCATCCAGCCCGGGCTGGCGCATGAGGAGGGCGACGATCTCGTGATCGCGGCCGATCCCCGGTTGCGCTCAGCGGCGCATCGCAACGCAGTCACTGAAATTGAAACCTACGAAGACCATCGCATCGCCATGGCCATGGCGCTTGCAGGCCTACGAATAGGCGGCATCACGATACTCGATCCCGATTGTGTGGGAAAAACCTATCCGGGCTATTGGGATGCGCTGCGATCGCTCGGCGTGAGGCTGATTGCGCGCTAGGCGGCGACAGTCCGATCGTCCTCAGGCTTGAGCTCGACTTCGCTGAGCACGCGATTGCGGCCGGCGTGCTTGGCAGCATAAAGGCAGCGGTCGGCGCGTTCTATAAGCGTGGAGGGCGTGTCGCCGGGCTTGTACATGGCGACGCCGAATGACGCGGTGATGCGCCCCAGCTTTTCATTCGTGGAACGTTTCAGCAGTTCCTTGGCCTGAACGGCCTTTCGGATGTTGTCGGCAACGATCACGGCACCTTCGAGATCGGTCTCGGGCAGGATCGCGGCAAACTCCTCGCCGCCATAGCGGGCCGCTATGTCCTTGCCCTTGATGTTGGACTTGAGCGTCATGGCGACGAGCCGCAGCACCTGGTCGCCGGTCTGGTGGCCCCAAGTGTCGTTGAAGCGCTTGAAATGGTCGATGTCCAGCAGCATCAGGCAGAACGACGTTCCAAGCTCGGCGTCCTCGAAGGCCTTGAGCATTCCCTCGTCGAAGGATTTGCGGTTGTAGATCTTGGTCAGCGGATCGAGCATCGACTCGCGGCGCACCTCGTCGAGGTCGCGCTGCAGCGCCGCAATGTCGTCGCGCGAGGCGATCAGTTTTTCCTCGAGCTGGGCGTTGGCGTCCTGCATGCGGCGGGTTTCGCCGAGCAGGCGCTGTGCCAAAGCTCGCAATTCGGTCTCGCCCAGATCGACCTGGCTCAGATCGCCGCTCGCCGCCTGCAGGGTACCGGAATAGGCATTGGCAGTGGTCATCGCCGTGTCGATGGCCTCGTGCACCGCCTCGATGCGGTTGGCCATGCGTTCGGAGACGCTGGAGATGCGCTCGTTGGCGTCGGCCGCCTTGAGGAATTCGTTGTAGAGCCGCTCGGCCAGCTCCTGCGTGGCCGAACCGTCGCGGAAGATCTGGTTGATGCGCTGGTTCAGCGTCGGGTTGACGCCCGTCGCATAGGTGTAGAGGAGCTCGTAGAACTGTGGATAGGGAGGAATTTGTCCCCGCTTCAGCAGGTCCATCGCCGAGTTGGCGTATCCCAGGGCGCGCCTGAATTCCTGTTCCGACACTGTGCCCCCAGAGGTCTTCTGACCCTTTTCCAGCGCTCGATAGTTTTCCGATGAGTCACTTAAAGTGTAGTAAAGATCACTGATATGTCAGGGAAGTCACGCGAAAGTGCCTCTCCTGATGCGGTCCAGTGACTCAGCGAGTACTGCTGGGACGAAGCAAGAAGGCCGGCACGGGGCCATCCGATCCGAACGGCGACGAAGATTTGCCGCGCTCGCGCGGTGCCCGCGGAACCGGACGCTCTTCCTGCCGCGAGCGCTCCTCATGCCGTGGACGCTCTTCCTGCCGTGGACGCTCGGGCCGAGGCTCGCGATGTGGCTTTGCCGCCGGGGCGGTCTCGGCTGTTTCGGCAGCTTCGGGCTTGAGGCGCGGACCACGCGTGCGGCTGCCGCGGCGGCGGCGTTCGCCGGACTCGCTGGCCCGCTCGTCGGCCGGTGCTTCAATGACGATGCCATCGAGCTTCATCACCGGTATGTCGCGTTGGATCAGCTTGACGATCGCGTCGAGATATTTGCCGTCGGAGGGCGCTGCCAAGGTGATCGAAACACCCGAGCGACCCGCCCGGCCGGTCCGGCCGATGCGGTGGATGTAATCCTCGGCGTGGGTGGGCACGTCGAAGTTGAAGACATGGCTCACGGCCGGAATATCGAGGCCGCGGGCCGCGACGTCCGACGCGATCAGCAGCTTGAGCTTGTCGGTCTTGAAGGCATCGAGCGTTTCCATCCGGCTCTTCTGGTCCATGTCGCCATGGAGCGCGCCGGCGGAGAAGCCGTGCCGCTGCAGCGAGCGGGCGAGGGTCGCCACGTCGCGCTTGCGGTTGCAGAAGATGATCGCGTTCTTCAGATCTTTTTCGCCGCGGATCAGGGCGCGCAGTGCGGCGCGCTTTTCCTCGGGTTTGTTGGAGACCTTGACCAGCTTCTGGTCGATGGTTTCGGCCGTGGAATTCTGCCGGGCTACCTCGATCTTGATCGGATCACGCAGGAAGCGATTGGTCAGCTTCTGGATTTCGGGCGGCATCGTGGCCGAGAAGAACAGTGTTTGCCGGCGGGCGGGCAGCAGGCCGCAGATGCGCTCGATGTC
>JBQCIY010000244.1:0-35523 GCA_051953275.1 Devosia sp.
CCGTCCGTTGGCATTGACTGCAACTCAGCAAGAAACCCGCTTCGATCACCTCAAGCGGGTCGTCCTCGATACGCTCAAGGTCCTGCTCGACCCCGATACCTCGCCGCGCTGCGCCGCCACTGCCTTCTTCGGCTTCCTGTCGTTCTTTCCGGCCATTGCGACGGTTGCGCTGATCTATGGCATCCTGGCCAACGGCCCGCTGTCGGTAAAGATAGCCGGCCAGTTGAGTTACGTCCTGCCGGCGATGGCTGTTGGCATCCTCGATGAGCAGCTCAAGATGCTCGCCGCGGCGCCGCACGCGACGTTGGGCATCGGCCTCGTGATCTCGATCCCGCTGGCGCTCTGGTCCGGGTCGCGTGGGGTGGAGGCGCTGCTCTTTGCCATGTCGCGCGTCCGCGGTGCGCCCGAACGGCGCGGCTTCGTGAAAGAGGTGCTGGTGGCGGTCGGCCTTACGATTGGGGGCTCGATCTTCGTGGTGATCGCGCTGATCACGGTCGCGGGCCTACCGGCGCTCATTCCGTTCCCGACCGGCGGCGAATGGCTGGTGCTCGTGCTGCGATGGCCGATACTCCTGGTGATCTCGGCGATCGTGATGGGAGTGCTTTACCGCTTCGGGCCCGACCGGCATCCGCACAAGCTGAGCTTCATCTGGCCGGGCGCGGTGCTCGCCTCGGTCTTGTGGATCGTCGCCGGCGCGGTGTTCTCGATCTACGTTCAGAACTGGGGCAACTACAACGCCACCTTCGGCTCGGTCTCGGCCGCCGTGGTGCTGCTGCTCTGGATGTACAACTCGGCGCAGATCCTCGTGCTCGGCGCTGCCCTCAATGCAGTACTTGAAAAGGACGCCGGCGAGAGTCCGCAGACGGGCGTAGTGACCTCGAGCTAGCGTCCTTCAGCGATAGCCGATGCCGGCGATGTAGTCGCGCAGCAATTGCTCCTCGTAGTCTTCGGCATCGAGCAAGGCCCTGAGCGCATCGTCGGACGTGAGCGTCCCCACCGGCATGCCTGATTCACTGAGAACCGGGACATGGTTTAGTCCTCCTGCAGCCATCACCCGCCAGGTGGTCAGCAGGTCATCGGACGGCCGCGCGGACGTGAAGGTGCGGATCATCAGTTCGGCGACCGTCGCCGTCAGCGGATCTGGATGCTGCCCGACATGGCGCAATGCGTCGGTACGCGTGACGATGCCGATCGCTTCTCCGCCCGGTCCGCACACCACCAGCATCCGATAGGCACCGGCGCCGAACAGGCGGGCCGCATCCTGGAACGGCGTATCGTGCGGTATGGTCGCGAGCCGCGCCGAAATGGCAGGAAGGATGTTGTCGATGCGCACTCGGCACCCGCTTTCTATTCTGTAGCCGCGATCCGGGCGATCGAGGCGGTACGCTCAGGCCGGGGCACCCGTGCCGCTGTAGATGCGCCAGGCCAGGGTGAACAGGCCGATGGAGAACAGGATCATCATCACGCCCGCGAAGATCGTGAAGAAGAGCGCGCCCATCAGCGGCTCGAAGGCCAGCACGATGCCGAACAGCACATAAAGGATGCCCGAGAGCAGGATCGGCCAGATGTGCGCGTAGGCTTTGCGCTCGCGGATCGCGAACATGATTTCCATCACGCCAACCACGATGGCCTGGATGGCGACGAGATAGACGAAGAACCAGACGGTCAGCAGCGCCGACAGCACGGGGGACAAAAGCACAAGCACGCCAACGATTACGGCGAGGATGTTGCGGATCACGTCGAACCAGAAGTTGCCGGTCTTGGCGCCGCCGAAGGTGAGCGCCCACAGGCCGAGCAGGCCGTCGACAAGGAGCACCGCGGCCCCCACCATCACCAGGATGAGGAGCGCGGTGCCCGGCCAGATCACCGCGTAGAGCCCGCCGAGCAGCATGATGAGGGCGCGCAAGCCGAGGATCAGGCCCCAGCGCTTCTGCAGATCGGTACCGGCCATGGGACGCTCCTTCAGCGCTGCAACCATAATAAATATGCATCACACATATGGCTTTTGCAGCCCGTGTTTTGCAGGAAATATGCGGGAAATTTCACCGGAGTCGGCGCGATGTCGTTCGCCCTCTACGCGCTGGCGCTGGCCGCCTTCGCGATCGGCACCGCCGAATTCATCATTGCCGGCCTCCTTCCCACCATCGCGACCGACCTCTCGGTCAGTATCCCCGCCGCCGGCCTCCTGGTCAGCGGCTACGCCATCGGGGTCGCCGTCGGCGGCCCGATCCTGGCGCTGGCGACGGCGCACCTGCCGCGCCGGCCGATGATCCTGTGGCTGGTCGGCCTCTATGCCGTCGGCCACGTGCTGTGTGCCATGGCACCGAACTACGCCGTCCTGCTCGGCGCCCGGGTGCTGGTGGCATTGACCCACGGCCTGTTCTTCGGCAACTCGACGATCGCCGCTGCCAGCGTTGTCCCGTTCGAGCGGCGCGGGGCCGCAATCTCGGTCGTCCTCGCCGGCGTCCCGATCGCCAACGTCCTCGGCGTGCCGTTCGGCGCCGCCATCGGGCATTGGCTCGGCTGGCGCGCCAGCTTCTGGGGCGTCGCCATCCTCGCCGCCCTCGCCTTCATCGCCATCGCACTGACGCTGCCCAAGATCGAGGAGGAAAAGGCCGATCCGGTGCCGTGGCGCACGCAGATCAAGGTGCTGTTCCGCCACCAGGTGGCGCTGAGCTACGCCGCGCTCTTCGTGCTGATGATCGGCACGCTGGCGTTCAACACCTTCCAGGTGCCGTTCCTGATCAACATGACCGGCGTGCCCGAGGACAACACACCGCCCTACCTCTTCGCCTATGGGGCCGGCGCGGTGGCCGGCATCGTGCTCGGCGGCCGCCTCGCCGACTGGAAGCTCGTCCCCTCCACCATTGGCGCCGCCCTCGCCTACGCGGCGGTCTCGGCGGCCATCCTCCTCGGCATGCATTCGCCGGTCGCCATGTTCGTGCTGATGGTGCTGCTGGGCGTCGCCGTATGGACCTTCAGCATCCCGCCGCAGACACGCATCGTGCACCATTCGGAAGGCTCGGGGACCGTCGCCGCGACCTTTACCGCCACCGCCTTCAATCTCGGCTACACGCTCGGCGCGGTCATCGGCGCCGTGCTTCTGACCGTCGGCCTCGGCTATCCGTCGCTGCCGGTGGTGGGGATCGTCGGGGGCCTGCTGGCAGCCGGCATTACCTTCTGGTCGTGGCGGCGCGAACGCGCCTGATGGGGGTTGCCCTTTTGCAGGCCGGATGATCATGTCGCGGCCCTTTCCCGGGTCGTTTTCATGCCGCTTGCTATTTTCGCGCTGGCGCTCGCCGCCTTTTGCATTGGCTCAACCGAGTTCATCATCTCCGGCATCCTCCTGCCGGTGGCGCATGACCTGAGCGTCTCGGTGCCCACCGCCGGCCTGCTGGTGACCGGCTACGCCGCGGGCGTCGCTGTCGGCGGTCCGATCCTCGGGCTCCTCACGACCCGCATCCCGCTGAAACCGGCGATCATTGCCGTCATGCTGGTGTTTGCGCTCGGCCAACTGCTGTGCGCCTTCGCACCGAGCTACGAGCTCCTTCTCGCAGCCCGCCTGATCTCGGCCTGCGGCCACGGCGTGTTCTTCGGCGTCGCCGCCATCGCCGTGGCGCAGAGCGTGGCGCCCGAGCGACGCGGCGCCGCCCTGTCGCTGTTCGTGGGCGGCATCACCGTCGCCAACATCCTCGGCCTGCCCGCCGGGACTGCGATCGGCAACGCCTATGGCTGGCGCGTCGCCTTCGTCTGCATCGCCGCGATGGCGGTGCTCTCGGTGATCGCCGTCGCACTGACCCTGCCCGGCAGGGCCAAGGGCGAGGAGGAGGCCGATGCCCCGCTCGCAGTGCAGGCCCGGCAGCTCCGGCACCAGGAGGTCTGGCTCTCCTACCTCGCCATCGCCATCATCATGGTCGGCCAGCTCGCCTTCGGCACCTTCCAGGTCGCCATCCTCGTCAACGTCACCGGCCTCGATCCGATCAGTGGAGTTCCGTTCTACCTGCTGATCGGCGGCGCCGGCGCGGTGACCGGTATTTGGCTCGGCGGCCGCCTTGCCGATTGGCGTCCCGGCCCCGCCATCATGATCATCATTGCCGGCCAGATCGTCAGCTTCGCCCTCCTGCTCGTCACCATCCGCAGCCCCATCCTCGTCGCGCCGATGCTGTTCCTGGGCTCGCTCTTCGGCTTCGGCCTTTCCACGCCGATGCAGATGCGCGTGCTCAACGGCGCCAGGGCCGCGCCGCGTCTTGCCTCGACCCTCGTCTCCACCGCCTACAATGTCGGCATCGCGGCCGGGGCCTTCCTCGGCGCGAGCCTGCTCGACGCCGGCATGGACTACGCGCTGCTGCCCGCCTGCGGCGTCATCTGCAGCGCCATCGCCGGCGTCGTGGGCATCGTTTCGCTGCGCCTGCCGCAATCCTCCGAAACAACGCAGTTCGCCTGATGTCGCTCGCTCTTCTCGCCCTGTTCGCCGCCGCCTTCGCGATCGGCACCTCCGAGTTCGTGATCGCCGGCATCCTGCCCGCGGTCTCATCCGACCTGAGTATCTCGATCCCGACCGCGGGGCTGCTGGTCAGCCTCTACGCGCTCGGCGTCGCCATCGGCGGCCCGCTGCTCGCGACCTTCACCGGCCGCTATCCCAAAAAACTCCTGCTGCTGATCTATGTCGGCATCTTCATCGTCGGCTACGCCGTGTGCGCCGTCGCGCCGAACTATGCCTCGCTGCTCGTCGCGCGCATGGTGATCTCGCTGATCCACGGCGCCTATTTCGGCAGCGCCATGGTCGTTGCCACCACCATCGTCGAGCCATCACGCCGCGGTTTCGCCGTGGCGCTGATCCTTGCCGGCCTCACCGTCGCAAACATTGTCGGCGTGCCCTTCGGCACGGCCATCGGCACGGCGTTCGGCTGGCGCATGACCTTCTGGGCCGTGAGCGGCCTGGGCATCGTCGCGTTCCTCCTGATCCTGCTGCTCGTCCCGTTCGTGCGGCCCGAGCCGCAGCAGGCCGGCAATCTGCTCGCCGAGGTGAAGGCACTCTGGCGTGAGCCCGTGCTGACCTCGATCGCCGTGATCATCGTCCAGACCATCGGCCAGTTTGCCCTCTTCACCTACATCTCGCCGCTGCTCACCACGGTCTCAGGCATCCAGCTCGACTTCGTGCCCTGGCTGCTGCTGCTGTTCGGCGTCGGCTCGACCATCGGCGTCCTGGTTGGCGGCCGTCTCGCCGACTGGAAGCTGATGGCCTCGCTGACCGGCATCCTGTTCGCGCAGATCGTCGTCTACGCGCTGATGCTGCCGTTCGACACCAGTCCATGGATCATGGGCATCCTCGTCCTGCTCTGGGGCTCGCTGGCCTTCGCCTTCGGCTCGCCGGCCCAAACCCGCATCCTGGTCAACACGCGCGACGCGCCGCTCCTCGCCTCGAGCTTGATCCCCTCGTCCTTCAACGTCGCCATCGCGCTCGGCGCCTGGCTCGGCGGCGTGCTGATCGACCGCGGCTTCGGCTACGGCATCCTGCCCTGGATCGGCGTTGCGAGCGCCGTCGTCGCCACCGCGATTTCGGGCGTGTCGTGGGCGCGCGAACGCAGAGCTGCATGACAATGAGCCTGCGTGCAGCCGTCCTTATCGTCGCGCTGCTGAACCTCGCCTATTTCGGCGTGGAGTTCGCAGTCGCGTTGCATATCGGGTCCGTGTCGCTGTTCGCCGACAGCGTAGATTTTCTCGAAGACACGTCGGTGAACCTGCTGATCTTCTTCGCGCTCGCCTGGTCGCCGAAAACGCGGGCGCGCATCGGCATGGCGATGGCTGCGATCCTGCTGGTGCCGGCGCTGGCGTTCCTGTGGTCGCTATGGGGCAAGTTCGCCAACCCGGTGCCGCCGGAGCCGTTTGCCCTCTCCGCGACCGGGCTTGGCGCCCTCGTCATCAACACCGGCTGCGCCCTGCTGCTCGCCCGTTTCCGCGCGCATGGCGGGAGCCTCACCAAGGCCGCGTTCCTGTCGGCCCGCAACGACGCCATCGCCAACCTCGCGATCATCGCCGCAGGGCTCGTCACCGCCTACGTCTGGCGCTCGGTCTGGCCGGACGTAATCGTAGGCCTGGCGATCGCGCTCATGAACCTCGGCGCCGCCCGCGAGGTCTGGGAAGCGGCGCACGAGGAGCATAAGGCGCAGCCCTAGACCTCCTCTCCGCCGGCGGGCTTCTCGGCCCCACGTCCCCGCGCTAGAATGGCGTCTAAGGGGGACTTCATCATGCGACTGACGACCGTCCTGCTTGCCATCACGCTTGCCGCCCTGCCCGCTGCCGCCTTCGCCCAGGCCGCACCGGTGCCGCTCGGCTACTGGACCACCGCCGACAACAGCGAGCGGCTGCTGGTCCAGGCCGGCCCATTCTGCTCGTTCGTTGCCACCGCCGGGACCAATGTCGGCGGCAGTTGCGGCTGGAACCCGTCGGCCCGCGGCGGCATCCTCTCCATCTGGTACTCGACCATCGGCGGCCCGGCCCAGGTGCAGTTCAACATCGTCTGGATCAACCAGACCACCATCTCGGTCTGGGGCGACGTGTTCTACCGCAGGCAATAGATCCAGCGGCCGCCCAGGCGTCGGAGCAGCCGCCGATCCTGTGCAGCCCTACTGCGCCGAAGCGGTCGAGGTCGAGCAGAGCTTCGTCGTATCGAGACCCTTGAGCGCGACGATCGCATCTACCCTGGCCCGCAACTGGGTCAGGTCGGCGTCGCCTTTCTGGCTGACGCTGGCGGCGGCGAAGGCGCCGGCGGCGGTCTGGTCGGCTTTCTGGTAGGCGGCCCACGCACCGGCCTCGTCGAGCGTCACCTGTGCGGTTTCGGTCGTCAGCGGCGTGTCAAGCTTCGCATTCGCCAGCAGCAGATTGGCGGCGTCCACCTCCTCCTGAGTATAGTTTGTCGGATCGCCGCTCACCGTCTTCGGATCGAGCGAGCCCAGCATAGCCTTGGCGGTGAGGAATGCCTGCGCTGCGTCGACCTCCGCAGAGGTCGGCGGAGTGCCGGAAGGTCCAGCCAGGTCGGTGAACTCGCCCAGCGCCGCCTGGGCGGTGCTGCTGGCGCAGATATAAGCCGCCTCTTTGCCGAGCAGCGAATTGGGATTGTCGAGGTTGTTGAGGAAGGCCTTGGGATTGGCGTTGAGCGAATTCCAGGACTTGAGGCTGCTCGCCACCTGGCCCTGCCTCAAGCCATTGGCGATGGCGTATTGCCGCACGACCGAATGCGGCGTGCCGTTGCCGTTGCCATTGTTGTTGCTGCTGTTGCCGTTGCCATTGCCGTTACCGTTCGAACTGTTGGCCTGCGCGTGCGCATTGGCATGCGCGTTGGGGGCCGCCACGACACCCGGTGCCGCGACTAGAACGCAACTACAGAGTGCGATTGCCGCCGCAAAGCGATTGGTCATTTTGTAGCCTCTTCCGCAAATCAGAACGGCGCGGAAGATAGCCAAGCGAACCTGAGGTTCCGCTGACAGCAACGTCAGGCTTTTGTCCGTTTCGGAATCAGGCTTTCGGCATCACCACATCGGCCGTCGCATTTTTATCGATCCGGAACCAATCTCGTGTCTTATCCCAGCGCCGCCTTCACCTTGCCGCTGGCCTTGCCGAAGTCGATCCGGCCCGGATAGTCCGCCTTGAGCGAAGCGATCACCTTGCCCATGTCCTTGCCGCCCGCAGCGCCCGTCTTGGCGATCGCCGCCTTGATCGCGTCGTCGACCTCGGCGTCGGTCAGGGCCTTGGGCAGGAACTCGTTGAGGATGTCGATCTCTTCCTTCTCGACCGTCGCGAGGTCGTTGCGGCCGGCATTGGCGTAGATCGCAAAGCTCTCCTCGCGCTGCTTCACCATCTTCTGCAGCAGCGCCAGGATGTCCTGGTCGCTCAGCGGCCCCTTGCCCTCGCCGCGGGCCGCGATGTCCTTGTCCTTGATGGCGGCATTGATGGCGCGCAGCGTCGCCGTGCGGCGCTGGTCGCGCGCCTTCATCGCCGTCTTGTAGCCTTCGCTGATCACCTCGCGCATGGCTGTCACCCCTTCAAATCCAATGGTTTGGCCCCATATAGACCGTAACGCGGCGCGCCGCCACTTGCGCCCGCGCGGCCGCCCTTCTATGGGAAGCCTCTAACCCGCACCGCCACTCCAAGGAGACCCGCCATGTCCGGCTGGCAACCCACGCCTGCGACCGCCCTCTTGATCCTTCAGGACGGGACGCGCCTTACGGGTCGCGGCATCGGCGCGGTGGGTCACGCGGCGGGCGAAGTCTGCTTCAATACGGCGATGACCGGCTACCAGGAGATCCTCACCGATCCCTCCTATGCCGGCCAGATCGTGACCTTCACTTTCCCGCATATCGGCAACGTCGGCACCAACGACGAGGACATCGAGACGGTGAACATGGCGGCGCTCTCGGGTGTCCGCGGCGTCGTGCTCAAGGCCGACATCACCAACCCCGCCAACTACCGGGCGGTCGAGCGGCTCGACGCCTGGCTCAGGAAGCGCAACATCGTGGGCATCGCCGGCATCGACACCCGGGCACTGACGGCCCGCATCCGCGAGAACGGCATGCCCAACGGCATCGTCGCCCATGCGCCCGACGGGCAGTTCGACGAGGCCTCGATCATGGCCGAGCTCAAGGCGTTCCCGGGCCTCGAGGGGCTGGATCTCGCCAAGGAAGTCACCACCGCGCAGACTTACAAATGGGACCAGACGCCCTGGCAGTGGGACAAGGGCTACGGCACCGTCGAGAACCCGCAATTCCACATCGTGGCGGTCGACTACGGCGCCAAGCGCAACATCCTGCGCCAGCTCGCCGATCAGGGCGCACGCGTCACCGTGGTGCCGGCCACGGCAACTGCCAAGGATATCCTCGCGCACAACCCGGACGGCATCTTCCTCAGCAACGGCCCGGGCGATCCGGCGGCGACCGGCCAATACGCCGTGCCGGCGATCAAGGAGCTGATGCAAACGGGCAAGCCGATCTTCGGCATCTGCCTCGGGCACCAGCTGCTGGGCCTCGCGCTCGGCGGCCCGACCAGCAAGATGCACCAGGGCCACCCTGGCGCCAACCCACCGGTGAAGGACCTGACCACCGGCCAGGTCGAGATCACGTCGATGAACCACGGCTTTGCCGTGGACACCAAATCGCTGCCCGCCGGTGTGACCGAAACGCATGTGTCGCTGTTCGACGGCTCCAATGCCGGCCTCAGCGTCGACGGCAAGCCGATCTTTTCGGTGCAGTACCACCCGGAAGCCTCGCCCGGCCCGCACGACAGCCACTACCTGTTCACGCGCTTCCTCAACCAGGTGCGCGCGCAGAAGGGCCTGCCGCAGGTGCCCGAGCACAAGCCGGCTGCCGCCTGAGCCGGAGACACAAAAAAGCCGCCCCGGAGGGCGGCTTTTTGATTGAAGCGACCGCGGATCAGCCGCCCGAGGTCGACGAGCTGCTGCTGGCCTCCGCCGACGAGGACGAGCTGCCGCCGGTGGTATCGCCGAGACCGCCGGCCAGACCCTGCAGGTTGCCGTATTCGGCTTCGTCGAGCTTACCGTCGCCGTTGGCGTCGGCCTTGTTGAAGATGTCCTGCGTCAGGTTCGGGAAGACACCCTGCGCTTCGGCCATGTCGACCGCACCGTCGTGGTTGGCGTCGGCCTTGGCGAAGTCACCGCCCGCCTGGGCGTAGGAAGCACCGACACCAAAGGCGCCGGCGGTGAGCGCGGCCACAGCCACGAGTACGAGCTTATTCATCTTTGAATCCTCTTATTCGTCTGAGGTTGAAAGCGCCGCGGCGCGCTTGAGACGCTATAAATGGATGCGTCGCCGGCTCAACCGATCAGCAGGCGATTGGTTGCGTCGGGCTGGCGGGCCGGACGGTAACAATTCGGCTCAATCTGCGGCGGCCAATAAGGCGCCTCAGGCGATTGTGCCACAAAGACGCCGTTCTTCTAGAATCGCGCCCTAATTCCCGCCCGACTCGAATTGTCTCAATTCGGAATGCCGGTATCGCACTGGCTCACATCGGTCGAGTTCATGCCGGTCTTGAACCACTGCATGCGTTGCGCCGAGGTGCCGTGCGTATATTGCCGCGGCGAGATGGTGTTGTGCGTCAGCGTATCGTCGCCGATCTGGTTGGCGGCGTTGATCGCCTCCTGCACGTCGCCGCTGTCGAGATATTGCTGTTCGCCGCGCGCCCACATGCCGGCAAAGCAATCCGCCTGCAGTTCCACCTTCACCGAATAGGCATTGGCCTGATCCTGGCTCATCGACTGCCGCCGCTGGTTGAACTTGGGCAGGATGCCCAACAGGTCCTGCACGTGGTGGCCGACCTCGTGCGCCACCACATAGGCCTGCGCGAAGTCGCCCGGCGCGCCGAACTGGTCGCGCAGCTGCTGATAGAAGCTTAGATCGATGTAAACCTTCTGGTCCTCGGGGCAGTAGAACGGTCCTGCAGAGGAGTCCGCCGTGCCGCAACCGGAGGCGGTCTGGCCGGAATAGAGCACCACCTTGGGGTCGCTATAGGTGCCGCCGTGCTGCTGGAAGTAGCTGCCCCAGAACGTCTCGGTGTCCTTGACCACCACCCCGACGAACTGGCGCAATTGGTCCTCGCCGGCGCCCTGCGGCGGCAAAGTCGTCTGCCCCTGCGAATTGTCGAAGGGCGAGTTCACGCTGGTCGTGTTGCCCGTCAGCAGGTCGAGCGGATTGATCCCCATCGCCATCGCGATGAGGACGAAGATGATGATGACCGCGAGGCTGCCGATACCGCCGCGACCGCCGCCGATCGGGATGCGGAAGCCATTGTTGAAGCCGCCGCCCAGCCCGCCGCCAAGGCCGCCGCCTCCGCCACCCTCACCGCGCCGGTCCTCGATGTTCGAGCTCTCCTCGCGACCCTGCCATCTCATGGTCTTATCTCCCAAGCCGGACCCGACTCTACGACCTCACAACGCGCGAATCCAGAATTTGACCAACCGGTCCAATTTTGACACGCTGCGACTCGCCGGTCATCGCGGCGTCACCTCGACACGGCACAAGAGGTTGCTTGCCTGCGGCATACAACAAGCACTGACGCCTGCCCGTTCCGCCTGCAAGCCTCACACAGGGAGAGAACGACATGAATTTTCAACCACGGTTGTCGCGGCGGGCCTTTCTCGCCGGTTCGGCCAGCGCCGGAGCGCTGATCGTCATGCACCCATTTGCCGCCATGGCATCCACCAACCAGGCGCATCTGCGCCTGATGGAGACGACCGACATCCACGTCGCGATCTTCCCCTACGACTACTATGCCGACGCCCCCAACGACACGATGGGCCTGGGCCGCACCGCCGCGCTGATCAACCAGATCCGCGCCGAGGCGACCAACTCGATCCTGATCGACAACGGCGACCTCATCCAGGGCAACCCGATGGGCGATTACGTCGCCTATGAGCGCGGCTTCAAGGACGGCGACGTGCACCCGACCTTCGCCGCCATGAACACCCTCGGCTACGAGGTCTCGACGCTGGGCAACCACGAGTTCAACTACGGCCTCGACTTCCTCGGCAAGTCGCTCGCCGGCGCCAACTTCCCGCTGGTCTGTGCCAACCTCGTCAATGCCGCCCAGATCACCGGTGACGATCCGACCAAGGACAAGACCTATCTGCCGCCCTACAAGATCGTCCAGAAGACCCTCAAGGACGGCGACGGCAACCCGCAGACCATCAAGCTCGGTTTCATCGGTTTCGTGCCGCCCCAGATCATGATCTGGGATTCGGCCAACCTCGTCGGCAAGGTGGCGGTGCGCGACATCGTCAAGACTGCCGAAGCCTGGGTGCCGCAGATGAAGGAAGAGGGCGCCGACCTGATCATTGCCCTCGCCCACACCGGCATCGATGGGCAGCAGGGCGACATGATGGAAAACGCCGCGCTGTTCCTTGCCGGCGTCAAGGATATCGACGTCGTGCTGACCGGCCACCAGCACCTGGTGTTCCCCAACTCCAACGACTTCGCCAACATCGAGGGTGCCGATCTCAGCAAGGGCACGCTGATGGGCAAGCCCGCCGTGATGGCCGGCTTCTGGGGCTCGCATATGGGCCTGATCGACCTGCTGCTCGAAAAGGATGGCGGCAGCTGGAAGATCGTCTCGCACACCTCCGAAGCCCGCCCGATCTGGACCCGCGACGCGACCACCAAGAAGGTCGTGCCGACCGTACAGGACGTCGCTTCGGTCGAAGCGCCGGTCGAGGCGGACCACAAGGCGACGCTGGAATATGTGCGCCGGCCGGTGGGACAGACGGCCGCCCCGCTCTATTCCTACTTCTCGCTAGTGGCCGACGATCCCTCGGTGCAGATCGTCTCCATTGCCCAGACCTGGTACCTGAAGCAGAACCTCAAGGGCTCGCAATGGGAGAACCTGCCGCTGCTTTCGGCGGCCGCCCCGTTCAAGGCCGGCGGCAAGCCGGGACCGGACTATTATACCGACGTTCCAGTGGGCCCCGTGGCGATCAAGAACGTCGCCGACCTCTACCTCTATCCCAACACCATCCGCGCCGTGGAAGTGACCGGCGCGCAGGTGCGCGAGTGGCTCGAGCGCTCGGCCGGCATCTTCAACCAGATCAAGCCCGGATCGAAGGACGCCGACCTGATCGACCTCACCTTCCCGTCCTACAACTTCGACGTGATCGACGGGGTGACCTACAAGATCGACGTCAGCCAGCCCTCGCGCTACGACCAGAAGGGCGTGGTGATCAATCCCGATGCCCACCGCATCATCGACCTGCAATACGACGGCAAGCCGATCGACGAGACGGCCAAGTTCGTGGTCGCCACCAACAACTACCGCGCCGGCGGCGGTGGCTTCTTCCCGGGCGCCGACGGCAAGACCATCATCTTCCAGGGCCCCGACACCAACCGTGACATCATCGTGCGCTACATCCACGAGACCGGCACGATCAACCCGGCGGCCGACGGCAACTGGTCGCTGGCGCCGCTTCCCGGCACCACGGTGATGTTCCAGTCCGGTCCCAAGGCCAAGGATCACGTCGCCGACGTCAAGGGCGTCAAGATCGACTACGTCAATGACTCCGCCGACGGCTTCGGCAACTACCGGATCACGCTGGGGGCCTGACCTTCCAGCCTACCGCGACATCCCGCCCGGTCCGATATGTTCGGCCGGGCGGTTCCATTTGCCGGTCCCATAGTCGCGAAAAGCTGATGCGCCGCGATCCCTGGCTCGGAACCTGCGGCAATGGCTCAAATTCCGTCCATATTGCGATGAAGCGGAAGGAGAATGTCATGGCAAGACAAATGGCAACTGGACCGGCGGCCACGGCCAACTGGCTGACCCTCATCCTCGGCGTATGGCTCTTCATATCGCCCTGGGTGCTGCGGAGTTCATCGGTCGGCACCTTCGGCGGCGATGCCTGGATTGTCGGCATCCTCGTTGTGCTGCTGTCCCTCGGCGCCCTGTTCCAGGTGACCGAATGGGAAGACTGGTGCAACCTCATCCTGGGCGCCTGGCTCTTCATCTCGCCTTGGGTGCTCGGCTTTGCCGGCACCAGCCTGTCGGCGGCGTGGGACTGCTGGATCGTGGGTATTCTCGTTGCGGCGATCTCGATCTGGGGGATCAGCGCAATGCGCCACTATCAGGGACCGCCCCCGGCACACGCCTGACCACCGGACGGCCGCCGCGGCGCGGCCGTCCATCTCCATGACAATGCTATTGACAGGACCGGCCGCAGCGATTTGGGTCCGCCCCACCAGCAAAACCCGCGGGGCGTACGAATCGTGACTGAGAAAGACCGGATCATTGGACTGCTCAAGGACGCCGGGGTGACCGTCAACGGCCCCAATCCATGGGACATCCAGATCCTCAACGAACAGACCTGGACCCGCGTCTTCGCGCAGGGCTCGCTCGGGCTGGGCGAGGCCTACATGGACGGCTGGTGGGACGCCGAAGACCTCGCCGAGTTCTTCAACAAGGTCCTCCGCAGCAAGCTCAACGAAAAGCTCAAGATCACGCCCAACCTGCTCTGGCAGATCGCCCAGGCGAAAGTGCTCAACATGCAGACCATCGCCCGCAGCCGGCGCGTGGCCAAGATGCACTACAGCGAGACCGATGCGTACAAAGCCTCCCTCGACAAGCGCATGACCGGCTCCTGCGGCTATTGGCCGGAGGGGGTCACCAATGTCGACCAGGCGCAGGAGGCCAAGCTCGACCTCGTCTGCCGCAAAGTCCAGCTCAAGCCGGGCGAGCTGGTGTGGGACATCGGCTGCGGCTGGGGCGCCTTCATGGGCTTTGCCGCCGAGAAATACGGCGCCCGCTGCGTCGGCGTCACTGTCTCCCCCGACCAGGCCGCCTATGGCCGCGAGCGCTACAAGGACCTGCCGATCGAGTTCCGCGTTCAGGACTATCGCGAGTTCGAGGGCAAGACCGACAAGATCGTCTCGATGGGCATGTTCGAGCACGTCGGCCATAAGAACTACCGCACCTATTTCGAGAAGGCCCGCAGCGTCGTGAAGGACGACGGCCTGTTCATGATGCACTCGATCGGCTCGACCACCACCACCGAGACGATCGAGCCCTGGCTCGAAAAATACATCTTCCCCGGCGGCGTCATTCCTTCGCTGGCGCAGATCGGCAAGGCCATCGACGGCATCTGGGCGACCATCGACGTGCACAATATCGGCCCGCACTACGACAAGACCCTGTGCGCCTGGTACGAGAACTTCGATGCCAAATGGACCAAGCGCACGACCCCCGAGGAGAAGCGCTTCTACCGCATGTGGAAGTACTACCTGCTGTGCTGCGCGGGCGGTTTCCGCGCCCGGGTGCTGCACGTCTGGCAGTTCGTGCTGAGCCCCACCGGCGTGCCCGACGGCTACGTCTTCGCGCGGTAAAAGCAAGCACGACTCACCCCTTGACGGATGAGTACAAAGAGAGAACAAATGCCTTCCATTGCTTGGGAGGCATTTCATGAAGATCATTGCCGGACTGCTGATTGTTCTTGCCGGGCTTCTGCTGTCTGCACCGGCCTCGGCGCAAACGCGGCTGACGGGGACATTTACTGCCGCACAGGCCTGCCCGGCGCTGCAATCGATCAAGAAGGCCACCAACCCCGGCAACGTCACTCTGACCGTCGGCACCGCCTACAAGCTCATCGGCGGCAACAAGGAGCCGGCGACGTACTACTGGATCGTCGTTCCCGGCGCCTCGCCAGACTTCCGCTGGGTGCCGGTGGAGTGCGGCAAGGCCGACGGCGTGACCGTGGCACCGCCGCCCGCCAAAACCGACTTTGTCCTCGCCATCAGCTGGGAGCCGGCCTTCTGCGAAGCCATGCCCAGCAAGGCCGAATGCAAGGCGGAAACGGCGACCTCGTACGATGCGACGCATTTCTCGCTGCACGGGCTTTGGCCGCAGCCGCGCAGCAAGGCCTATTGCGGCGTCTCTGATACCGACAAGGCCAGCGACAAGGCGCATTCCTGGACCGCCCTGCCCGCCGTGGATGTCACGCCCGCCACCCGCACCGCGCTCGACAAGGACATGCCGGGCACCAAGTCGGCGCTCGAGCGCCACGAATGGATCGAGCACGGCACCTGCGCGGGCGTCTCGCAGGAGGTGTTCTTCACCCGCGCGACGCTGTTCGCCGACACCATCGCCAATTCCGCTGTCGGTGCCCTGTTCGCGAGCCACATCGGCCAGCGCCTCGAGGGCAGCGATATCCGCAAGGCCTTCGATACTGCGTTCGGCGCCGGCGCAGGCGACCGGGTCCGGATTTCATGCGAGACGCACAACGGCCGCGGCCTGCTCAGCGAGATCACCATCGGCCTCAGCGGCGACGTGATGCACGATGGCAGCATTGGGGAACTCATCGCCGCGGCCGGCAAGACCAGTCCGGGCTGTGCCGGCGGCATCGTCGATGCGGTGGGCAAACAGTAGCCGGACATGCAAGGAGCGGCCCTGAAGCCGCTCTTCCGCAGAACCTATCGTTCGAGGTGCACCAGATGGACCGGTGCGGCCGCCGTGGCCAACGGGGCGCTTCCTACCGCCGCCGGTCTGGCGTCGAGGTCGATCACATTGGCGGACGGTCCGCCAATACCGAAAAAGAAGAAGAAACCGATGACGACGAGTGCAACGACCAGCAGGCCCGCCGTGATGGCCGCCGCACCGCCGTCCCCGGGGTCCATTTCGCGGTCTGCCATGTCATGTCTCCGTCATCTGCTCCTTTCATCGGCCTAATGGGGGCCGAGGGGTCGAGGTTCCGCGCGGCTGGGTTGCAATTTCTTAACCTCTCGGCTTCATCCGCCCTCAACCGCAGGAATTCTACTGTGGCGCCAATCGCTTCCGGTGCGCGTCGGCCACGCGCGACCAACAGAGAGCTCCCGCCATGCCGGCCTCGCCTTTCGCCCTCGACATCGAGGGATTGAGCAAGAGCTTCGACCGCCCCGTCGTGAAGGACCTGCAGCTTCGGGTGAAAGCCGGCGAATTCTACGCCCTGCTCGGCCCCAATGGCGCGGGCAAGACCACCATCCTGCGCATGGTCGCGGGGCTGCTGCAGCCCGAAGCGGGCAGCATCTCGGTCTACGGCATCGACACCCGCAAGGACCCGCTCGCGGCCAAGTCGATCATCGCCTGGGTCTCCGACGAGCCGATGGTCTACGACCGGCTCACCCCATACGAGTACCTGGAATTCGTCGCCGGTCTCTGGCGCGTCGATGCCCGGCAGGCGCAGGCCCGCTCGACCGAGCTCATCGAGTGGCTCGGCCTCGCCCCGCATGCGCACCAGCGCTGCGGCGGCTTTTCCAAGGGCATGCTGCAGAAAGTGGCGCTGGCCGGCGCTCTCGTGCACGACCCCAAGCTCATCATCCTCGACGAACCGCTGACCGGCCTCGATGCCGGCTCTGCGCGCCAGGTCAAGCAGGTGCTGCTCGACAAGGTACATGCCGGCGTCACCGTGATCATGACCACCCATATCCTCGAAGTCGCCGAACGCATGGCCGAGCGCATCGGCGTCATCAACCACGGCCGGCTGGTCGCCGAAGGCACCCTCGCCGAGCTGCGCACGCAGATCGGCCGCGAGACGACGCTCGAGGAAATCTTCCTCGATCTCGTGGCGCAAGAGGAAATGGACGCCGACGGCGCCGTGAGCGACGCCGCATGAGGTTCGCGCCCGCCGGCATGCCCTGGTTCGCCGTGCACGAGGCGCGCCTGATGTGGCGCGACGGTGTGGCGATGATGACGGGCGGCTATCCGGCCCGCCGCGTCGCGCTCCTCATCTTCGTGGTCATCGTCGCGGTGCTGATGCATCTGCTCGCCAACGCCATCGTGGCACCGTGGCTGGCGCACGGCATCGCCCCCGACAAGCCGACGCTGGTGCTGATCACCGGTTCCGGAATCCTGTTCTGGACGGTGATGCTGAGCCAGGCGCTGGAATCTGTCACCCGCGCCTACTATGCGCGCGCCGACCTCGACCTGCTGCTGAGCTCGCCCGCCTCCTCGCACACCGTCTTTGCCGTGCGCACCGGCATCACCGCGCTGACGACACTGCTGCTCGCCTGCCTGCTGGCGAGCCCTGTCGTCGATGTGCTCGTGGTGCACGACGGCCCGCACTGGCTGATGGCCTATCTCGTCCTCGCTGCGCTGTCGGCGCTCTCGACCGCGATTGCCGTGCTGATCACCGTCGCGCTGTTCCGCACCGCAGGTCCGCGCCGCACCCGGCTGGTCGCGCAGATCATCGCCGCCATCATCGGCGCCGGGTTCGTCATCGGCATCCAGGCCATCGCCATCCTGCATTTCGGCAACATGTCGTCGCGCTTCGCCCTGTTTTCCGATCCACAGTTCGTCGCCGCCATGCCCGACGCACAAAACCTGCTCTGGGCGCCGGCAAGGGCCGCGCTGGGCGACTGGACGGCACTGGTTGGCGTCGTCGCGCTCGGGGTTGTCGCGCTCGCCGCCACCATCGCCTTTGCCGCCTCCGGCTTCGGCCAGCACGCGATCGCCGCCGCCGGCGTCGGCCAGCAGCGCATCGAACAGCGCCATCACGCGGTCGCCTTCAAGCCGCGCAGCCAGAAGCAGCAGCTTCGCGTCAAGGAGTGGAAGCTCCTCGCCCGCGACCCGTGGCTCCTGAGCCAGACGCTGATGCAGGTCTTCTACCTGGTGCCGCCGGCGCTCTATCTGTGGATCAGCTACGGCCAGTCCGCCGGCACCTATGTCGTCGTCATCCCGGTGCTGGTGATGGCCACCGGCCAGCTTTCGGGCGGCCTCAGCTGGCTCGCCATCTCCGGTGAAGACGCGCATGACCTCGTCGTCACCGCCCCCGTCGCCGCGGCGGCCGTCCTGCAGGCCAAGATCGAGGCGGTAGCCACCGTCGTGCTGGTGGTCCTCACCCCGATCATTGTCCTGATGATGTTCGCCTCGTTCCAGCTCGCCGCCACCACGGCGGTGTTCGCGGCGCTATCGTCCGGGTCGGCCACCGCCATCCAGCTCTGGTTCCGCGTGCCGATGCGCCGCGCGATGTTCCGGCGCCGCCAGGTCGCCTCGCGCGTTTCGACCATCTCGGAAGCCTTGAGCTCGATCTTCTGGGCCGGCACCGCCGTGCTCGTGGCCGGCGACCAGTACCTGATCGCCGTGCTGCCCGCGGTCCTTGCGGTCGTGACCCTCGGTATGGCGTATTGGCTGAGCCCCAAGGGCAAGCGAGTCTAGTCCCCCTTTCGCACAGCCGGATAGCCGATGCCGCTGACCTATCGCCACGCCACGCCAGCCGATCTTTCCTTCATCGTTGCTCTGGTCGTCGAGGACAACGTGGTTGCGACCGAGGACGACCCGGCCGACGCCATGCATCCCGACTACGTCGATGCGCTGGCCGCCATCGATCGCGATCCCAACCAGGAAATGTTCATCGTCGAGTCCGGCGGCCGACCCATCGGTTGCTTCCAGCTCAGCTACATTCCCGGTTTGATGCGGCGCGGCATGACGCGCGGCCAGATCGAGGTGGTGCATATCGAGGCGGCGTCACGCAACCGTGGCTTCGGCTCCCAAATGATGCGCTGGGCGCTCGAACGCTGCCGCGAAAAGGGCTGTGGCATGGTGCAGCTCACCTCGAACAAGAAGCGGCTCGACGCGCACCGCTTCTACGTCCGGCTGGGCTTCCAGCAGAGCCACGAGGGCTTCAAGTATTACCTTTAGCGCTCGATCGCCCCGAGCCGCACCAGGACTTCGCCGGGGATATTGTAGTCCTTGATGATCTGCTTCTGGTCGCGCAGGCCGCACAGTTCGCGCTGCACGAAGAACGCCCACACCTCGCGCGCCGCCCGTTTGACCAGTTTCAGCCGTTCCTCCGGATCGCCCGGCGCCGCGTCGAAGGTCCGCAATGCGGCCATCGCGCTTTCGACCAGCCGCGCGTGATGGCCCAGCGACGACGCCTTCTCGGCGATCATTTCGGCTTCGAGCACATTGAACGCAGCATCAGAGCGGCGGGCGAGCGCCAGGCGGTCTGGAAGATCGAAATTGGCCATGCTCAAAGGCTAACCCAGCTCCGTCGCTCGGAGCAATTTCCCTTGTTGCGGCAAATCCGCTAGGGCTCGGCCATGACCGTTTCCCGCCGCGCCGCTACCGCCATCGGCTTTTGCGCTGTGCTGCTCTGGGCCTCGCTCGCCACGCTCACCGCGGCGAGCGGCGCGGTGCCGCCGTTCGAGCTCCTGGCGCTGACCTTCGGCATCGGCGGCCTCGCCGGCGTGGGGCTCTGGGCGGTGCGGCCCGCTGCGGCAAAAGCCCTGCGCCAGCCGTGGCCGGTCTATCTGCTCGGCGTCGGCGGCCTCTTCGGCTACCACGCCTGCTATTTCATCGCGCTGCGCAATGCGCCGGTGGTGGAAGCCGGTCTCATCAACTACCTCTGGCCGCTGCTGATCGTTGTCTTCTCCGCGCTGCTCCCCGGCGAGCGGCTCAAGTGGCAGCACATCGCCGGCTGCATCCTCGCCCTCGCAGGCGCGGTCCTCGTCGTCACCAAAGGCCAGGGCTTCAACTTCGACGCGGCCTACCTGCCCGGCTACACCGCCGCGCTGGTCGCCGCCGTCATCTGGGGCGCCTATTCGGTGCTGTCCCGCCGCCTGCCGCATGTGCCGAGCGACTCCATCACCGGCTTCTGCCTCGTCACGGCGATCCTCGCGGCGGCCGTGCATTTCGCCATCGAGCCGACCGTCTGGCCGGCCAATGCCTGGCAGTGGGCTGCGGTCGCCGGGCTCGGCCTCGGGCCGGTCGGCCTCGCCTTTTACGTCTGGGACGTCGGGGTGAAGCACGGCGACATCCAGGTGCTGGGCGCGGCATCCTACTCCGCGCCCCTGTTGTCGACCGCATTGCTGGTGCTCTCGGGCTATGCCGCCTACTCGAGCACCATCCTCATCGCCTGCCTGCTGATTACCGCCGGCGCCGTGCTCGCCGCCAGCGATCTGCTGTTCAGCCGGCGCCGCGTTGCTGCCTAGAACAGGAAGCTCGCCGTCGCCGGGTCACTGCCGGTGCGGCCCGAGGCGCCCTTGTCGAGCCCGGCGATCTGCTTGATCTCGTCGTCGCTGAGCTCGAAGTCGAACACGTCGAGATTGGCCGCGAGTCGGTCGGCATGGGTCGATTTCGGGATCACGATCAGCCCCTGCTGCAGATGCCAGCGGATGATCACCTGCGCGATCGACTTGCCGTGATCCTTGCCGATCCGCTCCAGCGTCTTGTCCTCGAGCACCTTGCCCGAGCCGAGCGGCGAGTAGCACTCGATATGGATGCCCTGGCGCAGGATTTCGTCCCGCTTGTCGAGCTGCTGGAAATAGGGATGCAGCTCGATCTGGTCGACCACCGGCACCACGCCGGTCTCCTTGACGATCCGCTCGAGATGGTCCGGGTTGAAGTTCGAAACGCCGATCGATTTCACCCGGCCCTGCTGCTGCAGTTCGATCAGCGTCTTCCACGCCTCGACGTACTTGCCCTGGCTCGGCACCGGCCAGTGGATGAGGAACATGTCGAGCTGGTCGAGCTGCAGCGCCTTCATGGTGGCATCGAAGCTCTTGAGCGCGGCGTCACGATCATGCCCGCCATTGCGCAGCTTCGAGGTGATGAAGAGTTCACTGCGCGGCACCCCGGCGCTCTTGATCGCCTCGCCGACGCCTTCCTCGTTGTGATAGCCTTCGGCCGTATCGATCAGCCGGTAGCCCGCCTTGATCCCATCCCGCACCACGCGCGCGGTAATATCGGGCTCGACCTGCCACACACCCATGCCCAATTGCGGAATCGTGTTTCCGTCAGAGAGCTTTACGGTCGGAACGGCGTGGTGGCCCTGGGGCTCGGTCTGGCGCATCGCAGCGGGCATGGCATGGTCCTTCTGAAGCACAGTTGCTGAGCATCAGAACCACTTGGTGCGCCGAAGGTTCACGCGACAGGCCGCCGCGCGCCTTCATCATGTCAGGGCTTTTCCTTGTTTTCCCCGGCTTGACTGCTATTTTGCGCCAGAATTTGCCGCTAATTGCCTACCGCGGAAGACAATTCTCGCGGCACGTCGGGTCATTGGCGGCCCAGTCGTAGCGACCGGAGCAGAGCTTTTTGCGCATCGCGGCCTTAGCCTTCGGAATCGTCGCCGGCCTGGTCGCTTCGTTGATCCTGGCGCTCGGCGGTCTGGATCCGGCGACCCTGGGCATCGCCGATGGCCGGCAGGAATCGCTGCTGCGCTTCTTTCTGTTCGTCATCGCCAATTTCGGCGTGCTCGGTGCCGGCATCGCGCTCGCCGCCCCGCTGGTCGGCGCCGCACTGCTGGTCGTGGGCGCCATCGCCTGGGTGGTGGCATCGGTCCTTCTGCACCATGGCCCCGACTACGTCATGCTCGTACCGCCGGTGCTCCTGCTGATCGGCACCGCCTTCGCCGTGCTGGCTTTCGTTCGCCGCCGCGAGCCCGACTACGAGCCGTTCGACGAGGATGAGGACGCGATCGCGACACAGCGGGCGGCCATGGCGATGTCACGGCCGGCCCCCCGGCAGGCGAAAGTGGACGACGACGAAAACGAGGACGACGAAGACGCCAACGACCGACAGGGGGCTGTGCCGGTCAACGCCACCTTCTTCGGCGATGCCGGCACGGCAACGCCGCTCCGTGGGGCGATTGCCCGCTCGCCGGAACCGCAACTGCGCCAGGCCGAGCCTGGCGACGATCGCCGGGCCAATTGGGAGCCGGTGCGTCGCCGCACCGAGCCGCCGCGCCAGAAATCCGTGTTTCGCTCACCCGACGACGAGTACGACGACGAGGAATCGGGACTGGCCCGGGTCGGCCGCTTCGGCGGCTCGATCCTGACCTTCGGCCTCTACGCGGCGCTGGTTGCCGCCGGCATCCTGATCTTCCTCAATCTGCGCGCCAACGACAGCGGCCGCGCCTCGGCCACCAAGATCGAGGCCTCGGCCCCGCGGACCTCCGCATCGTCCTCCACCGCGGTGGCTGAGGCACCCACCCTAACCGCCCCAAGCGCCGCACCGGCGGCGACCACTGCCCCGGTGCTCGGCGCGCCCCCGGCGCCAGCGTCCTCCGCCTCCAGCCTGCCGGTGATCGCCGAGGCCAGCGAGCCGATCATTCCGGCCTCCTCGTCCGCAACCCCGCCTGCCAACAGCTTCACAACGGCAATGCCAGGTCTCGTCGTGGCGGGGCCGGATGCCGGGCCTCCGGCCTCTTCGGACAGCAGCGAGGCCTCGCAGGCCGGCGCCGACAACTCAGCTGCGGCCGACGCCGCCGGCGATTCGAACGACGCGGTCATGCCGCTGCCGATGCCCGCGGCGATCGCCGCCGACCGCGCCGCGGGCCCCGCAAGTCCGGCAAAGCCGGTAACCGCAGCACCGCGGACGACCCGGGTCCCGGCCGACGCCGGCATCTGATTTCGGCCCCTTTTGTGGTAGGATTCTGCCGCTGGAGACCGCCATGGCAGACAGCGATATCAAGACACGCCCGAAGACCCGCACAAAGACGGCCCGGCCGCCGCTCTACAAGGTCATCCTGCTCAACGACGACTACACGCCGCGCGAATTCGTCGTGCGCATCCTCAAGGCCGAATTTCGCATGACCGAGGACCAGGCTCACCGAGTTATGATCACGGCGCACACCAAAGGCTCGTGCGTCGTCGCCGTGTTTACCCGGGAAGTGGCCGAGGACAAGGCCACGCGGGCGACCGATATGGCCCGCAAGGAGGGCTTTCCGCTGATGTTTGCGACCGAACCCGAGACCTGACGGCGGTCGGGCAATTTCAGTCAAAACGGCGTGGCGTAAACCTTAAGCGGCAACGTCCCTTGCGCGGCCGCATTGTTTGCGTATTCCGATGCGCAACCTGAATGGACCCCTCATGCGTCAAATCCTCCTTGCGTCGGCCGCTACCGCCGCCCTGTTCGCCTTCTCCGCTGCCCCGGCCCTCGCCGGCCCCGCCGAAACCGCGTTCCTGCAGAAGCTCACCGCCAGCTGGACCGGCCGTGGGCACCTGACCGGGGCCCAGAGCGGGCCGATTGCCTGCCGTGTCGTCATTTCTGGCCGCGGCCAGAGCGCCCAGTACCAGGGCCGCTGCGCGATCCCCGACCTCGCAACGCAGGCGTTCAACGGCTCCATCACCTACAACGATCGGACCGGTCACTACGAGGCCCGCACCATCGGCGGTGTCGTCCAAGGGCAGAAGCGCGGCAACTCGCTGGTGTTCACGGACAGTCAGCAGACGATGGCGGGCCAGGCCTCCTCGACCATGACCATGTCACCCTCGAGCCTTGTGATCGATTTCTCGCTGGTCGACCAGAACGGCCAGAGGACCTCGTCGCGCATCACCTTCGGCAAGTAACTGCCGCGCTCAGGCCGGGGCGCCCTCGCGGGCAAAGCGCAGCCTGCTGCGCTCCCGGCGTTTTTCCGCTTCGACCTCGCGGTCGCGCGGCGGCGCATTGGTTTCGAGCGATTTGAGGAGCTTGCGCACCGATTTCTCGATCTCCTCCACTGCCTCGTGGAACGCCGCCTCGTTGGCCTGTGACGGGTGCGTGTAGCCCGAGACCTTACGCACGAACTGCAGCGCGGCATCGTGCATCTCGTTCCTGGTCGCCGGCGGCTCGAAGTTGAACAGCGGCTTGATATTGCGGCACATCTCGGCCTCCTGATGCAGCGGTTCCCCGATCTTCGGCCGGCTCTGCGGCAAGGGCAAGGCTGAAGCGACCGGGGTGCCCTTCCCTTCTCCAGGCCCATCCGCTAGAGAGCGGCCTTAACCTGCCGACTCCGCCCGAAAAAGCCCGTTTGCGACGGGTCTTTCGGCGCGCCCGCGACGCAAAGTGAGAGCCTCATGCCCAAACGCACCGATATCAAGTCGATCCTCATCATCGGTGCGGGGCCCATCATCATCGGGCAGGCCTGCGAGTTCGACTATTCCGGCACCCAGGCCTGCAAGGCGCTGAAGGAAGAGGGCTACCGCATCATCCTGGTCAACTCCAATCCGGCGACGATCATGACCGACCCGGACCTGGCGGACGCGACCTACATGGAGCCGATCACCCCCGAGGTGGTGGCCAAGATCATCGAGAAGGAGCGGCCGGACGCGCTGCTCCCCACCATGGGCGGCCAGACGGCGCTCAACTGCGCGCTCTCGCTGCGCAAGATGGGCGTGCTCGACGAGTTCGGCGTCGAGATGATCGGCGCCGACGCCGACGCCATCGACAAGGCCGAGGATCGCGAGCTCTTCCGCGACGCCATGAAGAAGATCGGGCTCGAAACGCCGCGCTCGATGCTGGCCCACAACATGATCGAAGCGCTGCAGGCGCTTGAGGTGATCGGCCTGCCCTGCATTATCCGCCCGAGTTTTACGCTGGGCGGGACCGGCGGCGGCATCGCCTACAACAAAGAAGAATTCCTCGAGATCGTCGAGCGCGGCGTCGATGCCTCGCCCACCGACGAGGTGCTGATCGAAGAGAGCGTGCTCGGCTGGAAAGAGTTCGAGATGGAGGTTGTCCGCGACAAGAAGGACAACTGCATCATCGTCTGTTCGATCGAGAACGTCGATCCGATGGGCGTCCACACCGGCGACTCGATCACCGTCGCCCCCGCGCTGACGCTGACCGACAAGGAATACCAGATCATGCGCGACGCATCCATCGCGGTCCTGCGCGAGATCGGCGTCGAAACCGGCGGCTCCAACGTGCAGTTCGGCATCAATCCCGCCGACGGCCGCATGGTGGTGATCGAGATGAACCCGCGCGTGTCACGTTCATCGGCGCTGGCCTCCAAGGCGACCGGTTTCCCCATCGCCAAAGTCGCGGCGCGCCTGGCCGTGGGCTACACCCTCGACGAGCTCGAAAACGACATCACCGGCGGCGCCACGCCCGCGAGCTTCGAGCCCGCCATCGACTACGTCGTCACCAAGATCCCGCGCTTCGCCTTCGAGAAATTCCCCGGCGCCGACAACCGGCTCACCACCTCGATGAAATCCGTGGGCGAGGCCATGGCCAGCGGCCGCACCTTCCAGGAGAGCCTGCACAAGGCCCTGCGCTCGCTCGAGACCGGCCTCACCGGCCTCAACGAAATCGGCATCCCCGGCCTCGGCCTCAACGAGGACGAGAACAAGAACGCCATTCGCGCTGCTGTCTCGGTGGCGACACCCAACCGGCTGCTGTACGTAGCCGAAGCAATGCGGCTCGGCATGAGCCTCGAGGACATCTACGATGCGTGCCGCATCGACATGTGGTTCCTCGAGCAGATCAAGGGCATCGTCGACACCGAAAAGAAGGTCCGCGAGTACGGCCTGCCCAACGACGCCGAGATGTTGCGCGGCCTCAAGTCCATGGGCTTTTCCGACCGGCGCCTTGCCGACCTGAGCGGTAAGCAGACGAGGGACGTGCGCGCGCTCCGCAAGAGCCTCGGCATTCATCCGGCGTACAAGCGCATCGACACCAGTGCCGCCGAATTCGCCTCGCCTACCGCCTACATGTATTCGACTTACGAGGTGCCGTTCGCCGGCGCCGTCGCGGACGAGGCACGGCCGTCCGACCGCAAGAAGGTCGTCATTCTCGGCGGCGGTCCCAACCGCATCGGCCAGGGCATCGAGTTCGACTATTGCTGCTGCCACGCCGCCTTCGCGCTGTCCGACGCGGGCTACGAGACCATCATGGTCAACTGCAACCCCGAGACCGTCTCGACCGACTACGACACCTCCGACCGGCTCTACTTCGAGCCGCTGACCGAAGAGGACGTGATCGAGATCCTCGAACGCGAGAAGTCGAACGGCACGCTGCACGGCGTCATCGTCCAGTTCGGCGGCCAGACACCCCTCAACCTCGCCGACGCCGTCGAAAAGGCCGGCGTCCGCATCCTCGGCACCCAGCCCGAAAGCATCGACCTTGCGGAAGACCGCGACCTCTTTTCGAAGCTTATCAGCCGCCTCGACCTCACCCAGCCGCGCAACGGCATCGCCTACTCGCTAGAGCAGGCCCGCATCGTCGCCGAGCGCCTCGGCTATCCGCTTGTCATCCGCCCGTCCTATGTGCTCGGCGGCCGCGCCATGCAGATCGTGCACGGGCCGGAAGCGTTCGAGTCCTATGTGCAGGACACGCTGACCTCGCTGGTCCCGCCCGATATCCTGCTGCGCTATCCCAACGACAAGACCGGCCAGATCAACTCGGTCCTGAGCGATAACCCGCTGCTGTTCGACTCCTACCTGAGCCGCGCCATCGAGATCGACGTCGATTGCCTCAGCGACGGCAAGGATGTGTTCGTCTGCGGCATCATGGAGCATATCGAGGAAGCCGGCATTCACTCCGGCGACAGCGCCTGCTCGCTGCCACCCCAGACGTTGAGCGCCGACATCATCGCCGAGCTCAAGCGGCAGACCGCCGAGCTTGCCCTCGCCCTCAAGGTCGGCGGCCTGATGAACGTGCAGTACGCCCTGAAGGAAGGCGTCATCTACATCCTCGAGGTCAATCCGCGCGCCAGCCGCACGGTGCCGTTCGTCGCCAAGGTCATCGGCAAGCCGATCGCCAAGATCGCCTCGCGCATCATGGCGGGCGAGAGTCTCGCCAGCTTCGACTTGACTGAAACGCCGCTCCACCACGTCGCGATCAAGGAAGCCGTGTTCCCGTTCAACCGCTTCCCCGGCGTCGACACCGTGCTCGGCCCCGAGATGAAGTCGACCGGCGAGGTCATCGGGCTCGACACCGACTACGCGATTGCCTTTGCCAAGTCGCAGATCGGCTCGGGCAGTAAGGTGCCGCGCGAAGGCACCGTGTTCGTCTCCGTGCGCGACGAGGACAAGCCGCTGATCCGCTCGATCATGCGCGACCTCGAAGCCGCCGGCTTCAAGATCGTCGCCACCTCCGGCACCTACCGCTACCTCTTCGACAACGGCATCGTCGCCACCAAGGTCAACAAGGTCGCCGAAGGTCGGCCGCACATCGTCGACTCGATGAAGAACGGCGGCGTGCAGCTCGTCATCAACACTACCGCCGGGCAGAAATCGATCAGCGACAGCCGCGACATCCGCCGCACCGCGCTGATGGGCAAGATCCCCTACTACACCACCATCCCCGGCGCCGTCGCCGCCGTCGAAGGCATCCTCGGCTACAAGCACGGCAACCTCACGGTGCGACCGCTGCAGGATTATTTCGCCTGACCATGCGCATCATCGCGCTCACCGTGATCGCGATGATTGCCTTCGCTGCCAACTCGGTGTTGGCCCGTCTCGCCTTCGCCACCGCCGGCGCCGAGCCCTTGAGCTATACCGGCATCCGTCTCGCGGCAGGCGCCGCCACGCTGGCCGTACTGCTTGCACTGCGACGGCGGAACGTGCGGCTCGGCGGCTCGTGGTCCGGGGTGGCCGCCTTGTTCGGCTATGCGATCCTGTTTTCGATCGCCTACATCCTGCTCGGCGCCGGCACCGGTGCGCTCATCCTGTTTGCCAGCGTGCAGATCGGGATGCTCGGCTGGGCCGTCTACAGGGGCGACCGGCCGGGCCTCATCGAATGGCTCGGGTTCGTCGTCGCGTTCGGCGGCCTCGTCTATCTCCTCTCACCGGGCGTCGTTGCACCCAATCCGCTCGGCGCGCTGCTGATGCTCGTCGCGGGCCTGTGCTGGGCCGCCTACACCCTCATCGGCCGCGCCTCGACCTCGCCCCTCGATGATACCGCCGGCAACTTCATGCGAAGTTCGCCGCTCGCCGTCGTCATGATCGTTGCCGGCGCCCTCACCCATGGAGTGAGCCTCGCCGCGGTGATCTACGCGATCGTTTCGGGCGCCCTCGCCTCCGGCCTCGGATACGCGGTGTGGTATACTGCGCTGCCGTCGCTGAGCCGCACCCGCGCCGCGATCGTTCAGCTCACGGTGCCGGCAATCGCGGGGGCCGGTGGCGTCCTCTTCATCGGCGAGGCGCTGAGCCCGCGCCTGGTCATCGCAACGATCGCCATCATCGGTGGCGTCGCGCTCGCCGTCATTTCATCCAGTCGTCGGCGGACCTGACGCGGGGCGCCCGGATGCTTCAGGCCGAAGGCTTCCGGATCAGTGCGATCAGCCCATCGACCGGCTGGTTCCGCTCGTTGCGGATCGGGCTGCGCTGCGCCTCGACCAGCTCGAACCCTGCAGCCGCGCACTCCGCCAGCGCCTCGTTGCCGTTGTGCACATAGCGCAGTTGCCGGCGCTGCAGCAGGGTGCCCGGTCGATCGTGCAGCTCGAGCGAGTACCCGAACAGACCGCCCGGTGCGAGCACCGCATGCACTGCGGCCAGCACCGGCGGCAGCGGCCCGCAATAGACCAGCACGTCGGCCGCCGTCGCGATCCCGATCCCGCCGGCGTCGGTCCTGAGGAACTCCAGCAACTCGGCATGCACGAGGCGATCGTAGAGCCCCTTGCGTCCGGCCTCCCGCAGCATTCGCGCCGACAGGTCGACACCCTCGAGCCTGTTTGCGTGTGGACGCAGACGCTGGCCCATGAGCCCGGTGCCGCAGCCGAGATCGACCGATCGCTCCGCGCGCCGTCCCGCGAGAGCGTCGCCGATCATCCGGCCCAATACGGCGGGCACACCGTAGCGCAGTGCTCCAACCAGCTCGTGCTCGAAGCGCGGCGCGTACTCGTCGAACAGCGCTTCGACATAGCCGCGATCGGTGCCGCTCGGCAGCATGCCACCGCCCTGCGCCGCCAGCTTCAGCGCCGCCCCGAACACCCGCTCAGTGTCGAGTGCTTCCACCTGGCGGTAAGCGGCCATCGCGCCGGCGCTGTCGCCGGCTTCCGCGCGATAGTCGCCCAGCAGCAGCCAGCCGGCAGCCCAGTGCGGCGCCGCCTCGAGCGCTCCGGCCATGACCTCGGCTGCTGCGGCATAATCCTTGTCGAGCGCCATCGCCTCGGCAAAGGCGGCGCGGCGATCGACGGCAAGATCACCGGAGGAATGCTGGATGCGACGCAAGGGGGCGGCTCGATGGGCGCAGAGCACCTACGCTGATCCATGCGAAAAGCAAGTGACGCTTGACCTCATCACCGTCGCCGCTATGGTCGCGCGGCAATGATGATGCTCCGCAACTTCGCAGCCCGCCGTTCCGGCGCCTGATCGGCGCCCGTCTCGTCCGGGCCTTCACCGAGCGTGGCCGACGCCCGCTCGCGCCTGCTTGCGAACAACGGAAATCACTCCATGCCTGCCAATTCTCCTGCGCTGAGCCAGGCTCAGATCGATCGCTTCATCACCGACGGTTTCGTCCGCCTCGATCATGCCTTCCCCACCGAAATCGCCGATCAGTGCCGCGCCATCCTCTGGCCGCTGACCGGCGCCGATCCGAACGACCGCTCGACCTGGACCAGGCCGGTCGTCCGCATCGCATATCGCTCCGATCCGCCCTTCCTCAAATCCATCAATACTCCCATCCTCCACGCGGCCTTCGACCAGCTGGTCGGCAAGGGCCGCTGGGCGCCACGCGACAGCGTAGGCACCATTCCCATCCGTTTTCCCTCCGATCAGCCGCCCGGTGACGACGGCTGGCATATCGACGTGAGCTATGGTTGGCGCGAACGGCCAAACGACTTCATGTCGTGGCGGGCCAACATCTTTTCGAGGGACCGCGCCCTCCTCGTGCTAATGCTCTATTCCGATGTCGGTGAGCACGATGCACCGACCCGCATCCGGATCGGCTCGCACCGTCACATTGCGCGCCGCCTGGCGCCGGCCGCGGAAGTCGGCCTCACCCTGCGTGAGATCAGCGATGACGGCTACGCGTCGACCGCGCATCTGCCCGAGGCGCTGGCGACCGGACCGGCCGGCACGGTGTATCTGTGCCACCCGTTCCTCGTGCATGCCGCCCAGCCGCACCGCGGCAGCCGGGTCAAATTCATGGCCCAGCCGAGCCTGCCGCTGCCGCAGCCGCTCGTTCTCGACCGCCCGGACGGCGGCTATTCGCCGGTCGAGATCGCCATCCACCGGGCGCTGGATCCGGATGCAACGTTCCGCTGAGGCACAAATTCGCGCGCACCGCCCGGCGCGCGCGAAATCCTGCCCTGCGCCGCCCTAGCCAGCAGCGACTGCCGCCACTAGGTTCCGCCTCAAGAGGGGAAGCCTGGGCGGGCCTGTTTGTCTCTACCGATCGAAGTTCTCTACGCGCTGTCCGGTCTCGTGGTCGGCTTCGTCGTCGGCCTCACCGGCGTCGGCGGCGGCTCGCTGATGACCCCGCTGCTGATCCTGCTGTTCGGCATCCATCCCGCCACCGCGGTCGGCACCGACCTGCTTTATGCGGCGACCACCAAGAGCGCTGGAACGCTGGTCCACGGCTTCAACCGGCTGGTCGATTGGCGGGTGGTCAGCCGTCTAGCGCTGGGCAGCGTGCCCGCCGCGGCGATCACGCTCTGGGTGCTCGCCAGCACCGGCACCCAGACCAGCGGCGCCTCGCATGCGCTGGCGCTGGTGCTCGGCACCATGCTGGTGCTCACCGCCATCAGCATCGTCCTGCGGCCCCAGCTCACCCGCTTCGCCGGTCGCCATCGCGAATTGCCCATGCTGCCGCAGACACTGCTGACCATCGCCACTGGCGCTGCGCTGGGGATCCTCGTTTCGATCTCCTCCGTCGGCGCCGGCGCCATCGGCGTCACCATATTGATCCTGCTTTATCCAAAGCTCAGTACGCACCGGATCGTCGGCTCGGACATCGCCCACGCGGTGCCGCTCACGCTTGTCGCCGGCATCGGCCACTGGGCCATCGGCGATGTCGACTGGCACATGCTGGTGTCGCTGCTCTGCGGCTCGATTCCGGGCATCCTCATTGCCAGCCGCCTCGCGCCGCGGATCAACGAGCGCATCATCCGCTGGCTGCTGGCGATCATCCTGACCATCGTCGGCCTTCGGCTCGTGACCAGCTGAGTGTTCCGAGCAACGCTGGACCGCCCAAGCACGAAGCCTCGAGACCGCTGGACCGGACCGTTCACGCCCGCTAGCTTCGCAACCTCTTCAGTGCCCTCCGCCTTTCCTACCCATGCAGCTCAAAGTCGCGTCCTATAATATCCGCAAGGCCGTCGGCCTCGATTGGCGGCGCAAGCCTGCCCGCGTGCTCGGGGTGCTCAACGAGATCGGTGCCGATGTCGTCGCCCTGCAGGAGGTCGACCGGCGCTTCGGCTCACGCATTACCGCGCTCGATCCGGAGCTGATCGAGCGGGAGACCGACTACCAGGCCATCCGCTTCTCGCACCGCCCGCAGAGCCTGGGCTACCATGGCAATGTCGTGCTCGCGCGCAAGTCGATCCGCGTCGTCGAGGCGCGGCCGATGGCGCTGCCGCATCTCGAGCCGCGCGGCGCCGCGGTCGCCGATCTCGAGCGCGACGGCGTGCGCCTGCGCATCGTCGGGATGCATCTGGGCCTCACCCGCAAATGGCGGCAGCTGCAGACCGAAAGTATCGTTGCCGAGCTGCGTGCGCTCGAAGGCAACATGCCCACCATCCTGATGGGCGACATGAACGAGCCCGACCTCAAATCCGGCGTGCTGCGTGCCTTCGAACAGCGCCACACCATCGCCGCCTGCGGTCCCAGCTTTCACGCCTCGATGCCCGTCTTTACCCTCGACCGCATCATCGTCACCGAGGATATCGCCATTGCGGAAAGCGGCGTGCATCTGACGGCATTGTCGCGGGAGGCATCGGACCACCTGCCCATCTGGGCCAAGGTCACGCTGCCGAACTGAGGTTCAGGCGGGTTTCGCGCCGTAGCGCAGGCCATCCAGCAGCAGCGAGACCATCCGCTGCGCAGAGCGCGCCGACTCTTCGTCGTGTACCGTCATATAGAGGCTGCCCACAGCATTGAGCAGGTCGTACGGGTCGACGCCGGGACGCACGTCGCCCGTGGCGACCGCGGCATCGAGCAGCAGCTTCAGCGCCGGAATCAACTGCCCGTTGCGACGCGTGGGCAGGTCCGCATAGACCGGATTGTTGGAATGGAGCGCGGTCGCAAGACCTCGTTTAGTGGCCAGAAACACGACATAGCGCTCGATCCATAGATCGAGGGCCTCCCGCGGCGGATGCGTGGCGGCAAGCGACGCGGCTGCGGCAGCGCAAGCGTCGATTTCGCGCCTGAACACGGCCGCCACCAGGTCGGCGCGCTGTGGGAAATGCCGGTATACCGTGCCGACCCCAACGCCCGCCTTTTCCGCGATGTCCCGCACCGGCGCATCGACACCGGAGCTCGCGAAAACCGCCTTGGCGGCCTCGATCAACGCATCGAGATTGCGCTGGGCATCGGCCCGCACCCGGCGATCTGTTTTGGCGACCGATATCTTGTCGCCGGCCGAAATGTCCTCACCCACAAGTTTGGCCCTTGATAAACGGAACAATGTTCCGTATCTATGCGGAACACTGCTCCGTTTCCGTTACATAGCGCGACAATGGGGCTGCGACAACCATCCATCGAGGATTCACCACATGCCTAACGATCGCATCGCGCTTATCACCGGGGCCAATCAGGGCGTCGGCTTCCAGCTCGCAAAAGAGCTCGTGGAGCACGGCCTTACCGTGCTTGTCGGCTCCCGCAATTTCGAGCGCGGCAAGGCAGCGGCCGGGCAGATCGGCCAAGGCGCCGTCGCCATCCAGCTCGACGTAACGGACGCGGCATCGATCACCGCAGCGGCCGAGCGCATCCGCAACGAGTTCGGCCGGCTCGACCTCCTGGTGCAGAACGCCGGCATTTCCAATACCGGGCGCCCGGCCGGCGAGAGCATCGAGGAATATGCCAAATCGGTGCGGCCGAGTAACGTACCGATCAGCGAGGTTCGTGCCGTGTGGGAAACCAATGTGTTCGGCGTCCTCGCCGTCCACCAAGCGATGTTGCCGCTGCTTCGCCAATCCCCCGACGCGCGCATCGTCATCGTCTCGAGCGGCGTCGGTTCGCTGGCCACCAATGCCGACCCGGCGTTCGGCTACCGCAGGATGTATGGGCCGACCTATGCCGCCTCCAAGACGGCACTCAACGGCATCGCACTGGCCATCATGATCGAGCTCGAAGGGTCAGGCATCAAGGTGAACCTGGTCTCGCCCGCCTTTACCAGCACCAACCTCAACAACTTCGCCGGCACGGAATCGGTCGAAGACGGCTCGCGCGAAGTCGTGCGTGTCGCGCTGCTCGGACCCGACGGGCCTACCAACACCTTCACCCGCTGGGAGAACCAGACGATCCCGTGGTGAGCCGCCCGGTTCCTCGCAATTGCGAACGGAGCAGACGAGAGCGACGCCGGTCAGGCAAAACTATGCCCGGTGGTGCTCGAAGAAGCGCTCCGCCATGGCGATTGCCCGGTCGATGGCTGCCGTGTCCACATCGAGATGTGTCACCCAGCGCTGCGCCTCCGAACCGTAGCCGCCGGTGATCCCGAAACCCTCGTTCGCGACGTACCGCGTGAAGGCCTCGGCCACGTCCGGCGCGACCTTGACCCACACGATGTTGGTGTCGGGCCGCGTCACGCCGAGCGCCGGGATCCGCGCGAACGCATCGGCCAGCCGCCGCGCGTTCGCGTGGTCGTCGGCGAGCCGCGCCACATTGTGCTCGAGCGCGTAGAGCCCTGCCGCGGCGAGGATGCCGGCCTGCCGCATGCCGCCGCCCAGCGCCTTGCGATGCCGCCGCGCTCGCGCGATCAGTTCGGTTTCGCCCACCAGCACTGTGCCGACCGGCGCGCCGAGTCCCTTGCTGAGACACACCGAAATCGTATCGAACGGTTTCGCGATCTGCGCGACATCGGTATTGGAGGCGACCACCGCGTTGAATACGCGCGCGCCGTCGAGATGCGTCGTCAGCCCGCGCGATTTCGCCAGCGCTGTTGCCTCGTTGAGATAGGTCAGCGGAATGACCCTGCCGCCCAGCGTATTTTCGAGTGTCAGCAGCCGTGTCCGCGCGTAGTGCGGATCGTCCGGCTTGATCGCCGCGGCGATGGCCTCGAGCTTCAGCGTACCGTTCGCCTCGTGCGGGATCGGCTGCGGCTGGATGCTGCCCAGCCACGCCGCACCGCCCTGCTCGTGCGCGTAGCAGTGCGCGTCCATCCCCGCGATGTACTCGTCTCCGCGCCCGCAGTGGCTGAGCAGCGCCGCAAGGTTCGACTGCGTCCCCGAGGCCATGAACACGGCAGCCGGTTTGCCCAGCCGCTCCGCCAGCGTCGCCTCCAGCCGCTTGACGGTGGGATCGTCCCCGAACACGTCGTCCCCGACCTCCGCGGCGGCCATCGCCGCGCGCATCCCGGCGCTCGGCCGGGTCACGGTGTCCGAGCGGAAATCATCGCGAATGTGGGTCATGGCGGAAGGCTCGGCACGAACATGTGAGAGGGACGGGTTTTACTGGACGTGTGCCTAGCGCTGACGTAAAGGTCAATTCTCTTGCCGCCGCGGCTCGGGCCCCATGCGAGTGGAACCGGCGCCGCGGATTGAGGTTCGCAAGGACCTGAACACGTCGATTTCTGGTCGTATTTTGCCATCGCGCAGCCGCAACACTGCCGCGAAGCTTTGTCATGCCTGCGACATATTGTGTCCGTTAACAATTCAGGCTAGAACGCTCCGGTCGAATATTGCGGCCGACTGTCCGTGCCTGGCGACGCCTCAACGCGCCTGCTGACGTCACTACCGAGATTTCGATAGGCGAGCCCATCAAAGGTTTGGGGGCCGCTACGGCAGAGGACTGCGAGAGGGACTTATATGGCTACCGGCACTGTAAAATGGTTCAACGGGCAGAAGGGCTACGGCTTCATTCAGCCCGACGAGGGCGGGGCGGACGTGTTCGTGCACATTTCCGCCGTTCAGCGCTCGGGCCTGAACGGCCTCGATGAGGGGCAGAAGGTCAACTACGAGATCGTCAAGGACAAGCGGACCGGCAAGTCCGCCGCCGACAATCTCTCGATGGCGTCGTAAGACCACATCGATCTTCACAATTGACGAAGGGCGTGGCTCCGGCGGAGCCGCGCCTTTTCGTTTTTCGATCCGCCGCAATTCCGGCGCCGCCTTTTCCATTTCTTAGCCCGGCAAGGCCATGCTGGCGCGATGCAATCTCCGCCAAGGGAGCAGTTCATCGCGCTTGCCGGCCTGCGCGGCGTCGCCGC
>JBQCIY010000245.1:0-2401 GCA_051953275.1 Devosia sp.
CGTGCGCAAGGTTCCGGCCAAGCGCGTCGCGCTCAAGGACGGTGAGGCGCTGGTCGCCTCTGTGTACGACCTGTTCGTCGCCAATTACGGCGTCGATCGTGGCTTCGGCGGGGAGCACGTCGCCAAGTCCTACGACGAGAAGGTGCCCTACACGCCGGCCTGGGCCTATAAAATCTCGGGCGTGCCGCGCGACCAGATCATCACCGTGGCGCGCGAATTCGCGCTCAACGCCGAAAAGACCAATGGCCGCTCCATGGTCATCATCGGCGCGGCGATGAACCATTGGTATCACTGCGACATGAATTACCGCGGCGTCATCAACATGCTGGTGATGTGCGGGTGCGTCGGCCAGTCGGGCGGCGGCTGGTCGCATTATGTCGGCCAGGAGAAGCTGCGCCCGCAGTCGGGCTGGCTGCCTCTGGCCTTCGGCCTCGACTGGGGCCGTCCGCCGCGCCAGCAGAACTCGACCTCGTTCTTCTACGCGCATACCGACCAGTGGCGCTACGAGACCGTCGGCATCGATGAAATCCTGTCGCCGACGGCGCCGGCCGGCCCGTGGGACGGTGCGCTGATCGACTACAACGTTCGCGCCGAGCGCATGGGTTGGCTGCCCTCCGCGCCGCAGCTTCGGCAGAACCCGCTGACGCTGGCGCAGAAGGCGCAGGCCGCTGGTCTCGAGGCGAAAGATTACGTCGCCAAGGCGCTGAAGTCCGGCGAATTGCAGATGTCGTGCGAGGACCCGGATCACCCGGACAACTGGCCGCGCAACATGTTCGTCTGGCGCTCGAACCTGCTTGGTTCGTCGGGCAAGGGCCACGAATATTTCCTCAAGCACCTGCTCGGCACGACGCACGGCGTGCAGGGTAAGGATCTCGGCGAAACCGGCATGAAGAAGCCGAAGGAGGTCACCTGGCGCAATGACGGGCCGAAAGGAAAGCTCGATCTGCTCGTGACGCTGGACTTCCGAATGTCGACGACCTGCGTCTACTCCGACATCGTCCTGCCGACCGCGACCTGGTACGAGAAGAACGACCTCAACACCTCCGACATGCATCCCTTCATCCATCCGCTCACTTCGGCGGTGGACCCGGTGTGGGAGGCCAAGAGCGACTGGGAAATCTACAAGGCCATCGCCAAGGCGTTCTCGCGCGTTGCGCCGGAAGTGCTCGGTGTCGAGAAGGACGTCGTCTTGACGCCGATCCAGCACGACAGCGCCAACGAGATCGCGCAGGCGCTCGACGTGAAGGACTGGAAGAAGGGCGAGGTCGAGCCGATCCCCGGCAAGACCATGCCGGCGGTCGCGGTCGTCGAGCGCGACTACCCGAACGTCTACAAGCGCTTCACGGCGCTCGGGCCGCTGATGCAGAAACTCGGCAACGGCGTGAAGGGCATGGCCTGGAACACCGAGCATGAGGTCGAACTCCTCAAGCGCCTCAACGGCGAGGTGACGGAGGAGGGGCCGACCAAGGGGCTGGCCCGCATCGACACCGACATCGACGCGACCGAGGTCATTCTGTCGCTCGCCCCCGAGACCAATGGCGAGGTGGCGGTGAAGGCCTGGGAGGCGCTCTCGAAGACGACGGGACGCGACCACAAGCATCTCGCCATCCCGAAGGAAGACGAGAAGATCCGCTTCCGCGACGTCGTCGCGCAGCCGCGCAAGATCATCTCGGCGCCGACCTGGTCGGGGCTGGAGTCCGAGAAGGTCTGCTACAATGCCGGCTACACAAACGTGCACGAACTGATCCCGTGGCGCACTCTGTCCGGTCGGCAGCAGCTCTACCAGGATCATCTGTGGATGCGCGCCTTCGGCGAGGCGCTGTGCGTCTATCGCCCGCCGGTCGATCTCAAGGCGGTCAAGCCGGTGATCGACTCCAAACCGAACGGCGAGAAGCAGATCGTCCTCAACTTCATCACGCCGCATCAGAAGTGGGGCATCCACTCCACCTATACCGACAACCTGATGATGCTGACCCTGTCGCGCGGCGGGCCGATCGTCTGGATCAGCGAGAACGACGCCCAGAAAGTGGGCATCGCCGACAATGACTGGATCGAGGCCTACAACTCGAACGGCGCGCTGGTTGCGCGTGCCGTAGTCTCGCAGCGCGTGAAGGACGGCATGTGCCTGATGTATCACGCGCAGGAGAAGATCGTGAACGTGCCCGGTTCGGAAGTGACCGGACAGCGCGGCGGCATCCACAATTCGGTGACCCGCGCCATCGTCAAGCCGACGCACATGATCGGCGGCTACGCTCAGCAGTCCTACGGCTTCAACTACTACGGCACGATCGGCACCAACCGCGACGAATTCGTCATCGTCCGCAAGATGTCGAAGGTCGACTGGCTCGACAAGCCGGCTCCCGATCAACCCGCACCGCTCACCGTCGCGCCGAAAATGGAG
>JBQCIY010000246.1:0-13257 GCA_051953275.1 Devosia sp.
TCGGCTCGCTGCTCGCGATGCTGACCAAGGCCGAGACCCCCGCCGACCTTGCCTCGGCCCCGGCGCGCATTCCGCTCCCGGCCATCGCCAACGACGACGACCTCAGCGAAGGCCCGGTGGCGCAGGCGGCGTCGGAGTAACTGCCGTTCGCTTCCGCTTCTAGCGCTCCCATTTTTCGCTGCTGCTGGAAACCGTCAGGTGCGGTGCTAGAAGACCTTCTCTCCTGGGCGATTCTCCGATGTCCCGCACCGATGCCATCCTCAAGCGCCTGACGGCGCTCTATCCCCGTTTCATGGATCTGCAGCTCGACCGCGAACGGCGGTTGCTGGCCGAGCTCGGCCACCCCGAGCTGCGGCTGCCGCCGGTGATCCATGTCGCGGGGACCAACGGCAAGGGCTCGACCGTCGCCTATCTGCGGGCGATGCTGGAGGCGGCAGGCAAGCGCGTGCATGTCTTCACCTCGCCGCACCTGGTGCGCTTCAACGAGCGCATCCGGCTGGCCGGCAAACTCGTGAGCTCGCGGCGCCTCAACGCCATGCTCGAAGAGGTCGAGCGCATCAACGCCGGCCAGCCGATCACACAGTTCGAGATCACCACGTCGGCGGCGATGCAGATGTTCGCCGAGACGCCGGCCGACTATCTGCTGCTCGAGGTCGGTATGGGCGGCACCTACGACTCAACCAACATCGTCGATCATCCGCTGGGGGTGATCATCACGCCGGTCGATCTCGACCATCAGGCCTATCTCGGCGACACCGTGGCCGAGATCGCCTCGAACAAGGCGGGCATCCTGAAGCGCGGCAGCCTCGCGGTGATCGGTCGGCAGCGGGACGAAGGCCTCAAGACCATCGAGCGCGCCGCCGCGAGGCTCAAGGTCACGCCGTTCGTACAGGGCCGCGACTATGACGGTTTCGCGCAGGATGGGCGGCTGGTCTACCAGGACGAGGACGGGCTGCTCGACCTGCCGCCCCCGGCTCTGCTCGGCCACCACCAGTTCGACAATGCGGCCCTCGCGGTGGCGGCGGTGCGGCACTTCAGGCTGCCGGTGACGGAGGCGCAGATGGCCGCGGGCCTCAGGCAGGTGGTGTGGCCGGCGCGGCTGCAGCCGCTCCGGGGTAAGCTGCGCGACCTGCTGCCCAAGAATGCCGAGCTCTGGCTCGACGGCGGCCACAATGCACACGGCGCTGCCGCGCTGGCGCTGTCACTCGAGGAGATGCAGGCGCGGCGCCGGCGCAACCTCGTGTTGATCGTGGGCATGATGAATACGCGGCCGCCGGCGGACTTCCTCGCACCGTTCAAGCTGATGTCGCCCAAGGTGATGGGGCTCACCATCCCGGGCGAGGTCAATTCCTACCCGGCCGCCGCGATCGAGGCCGCCGGGCTGTCGCATGGGCTCGATGCGAAGGCCTATCGCTCGGTAACAGCCGCACTCAAGGACGCCGCGCAGGTGCCGAACGCCCGCGTGGTCATCTGCGGCTCGCTCTATCTGGCGGGTGACGTGCTCGCCCGCAACGGCACGCCGCCGGACTGAGCTTCTCGATCAGGCGTAGCTCTCGAGCCACTTAGTGAGCTGGACGCGCGAGGGACCGTAGCCGACTTTGATGTCGACCGGCTCGCCGCCCTTGAACACCATCAGCGTGGGCATGGCGCGTACGTTGTACATGGTGACCGTCGAGGGGTTGGTCTCGACGTCGAGCTTGACGATCTTGACCTTGCCGTCGAGCGCCACCGAGAGATCGTCCAGGATGGGGTCCATGGCCTTGCACGGGCCGCACCACTCCGCCCAGAAATCGACCAGCACCGGCTCCTTGGCAGCCAGCACTTCGGCGGCGAAATTGGCGTCGGAAACCTCAAGGCCCATGATCTACTCCATCGGTAACGACCGATGAAGCTACGCCGAGTCGAGCCGGCCGGAAAGGCATGGCGTTCTGCGCTGGCCGCTCGGCAAAAACAAAAACGCCGCCGGAGGTCCCGACGGCGTTTCTGATTGCCTCTGAAGACTGTCGCTCAGGCGGCGTAGCTCTCGAGCCACTTGCTGAGGCCGGCCTTGGGCGTGCCAGCGCCGATCTTCATGTCGACGGCCTCGCCGCCCTTGTAGAGGATCATCGTCGGGATCGACCGCACGCCGTACTTGACGGTGGTGGACGGGTTCTCGTCGACGTTGAGCTTGACGATCTTCACCTTGCCCTTGAGCTCGCTCGAGAGCTCCTCGAGTACCGGGGCAATCGCGCGGCACGGGCCGCACCATTCAGCCCAGAAATCGACGAGCACGGGCTCTTTGGACGAAAGGACTTCCTCGCCGAAGCTGGCGTCGGAAACATGCGTTGTCATGGAAGATTTCCCTTTGGGATTACGCCTTCTTTCGAAGTGGCGGGTGTGTGACCCTAAAGTTAGGAAGAGTCCAGCGAGGTGACAACGAATATCACCCGATGGTGAAATTCGCCACTGCTTCCCGCAGACGCGTCGATGGCAAATTCATGAGCATTTCCAACGTTGTCCACAGGATGGACGCCTCCACCGCGTAGCCCGGGAAGAGCTGGCCTGCGATCAGCGCATAGAGACCGACCTGGCTCACATACTCCGGCGGGACCTGACGGTCGGTGGCCGGCACCCGGGCATCGGATTTATAGTCAATAATCAGGACCTTGCCGGGTTCCACCACCAGCCGGTCAATACGTCCGGCAATGGTTACCGGTGCGCCACCGCGCTTGCCCTGCGCCAAAATGGGCACCTCGGCGCGCGAGTTCGGGCCGAAGATATGCCGCAGCTCGAGCCGGGTCAGGATCGAGCGGGCCTTGGCCAGCACCGCAGCGTGGCTCTGCGGGTGCTCGGGCAGCAGCACGGGAAGCGCCTTGCCGGCGACGGCAATCCAGTCGGCCGGGGCGAGGCGGCTCAGGTGCTGCAGCAGCGCGTGCAGAGCGAGACCCTCGGCGCGGGCCGCCTCCGGGTCGCGCGGATCGAGGGCGCGCTCCGCCGCTGTCTCGAGCACGGCTTCGGCGATGGGCTCGCGCTCGCCGCCGAGAAAGGCAGTGGACGGCCGGATGATGCGGCGCAGGCGATATTTGGGCAGTTCGGGCAGGACGAGCGCGGTCGCGGATGCCCTTGCCGCCATTGCTGCGGCTTCGGCGGCCGCCGCCTCGCCAAGGGCGTGCGGATAGATAAGCGCCGTCTCGGCGCCGTCGGCGTCGCGGACAATGGTGCTCTCCGGCCGCAGCGCCTGCTCGATCGCCTGGTACCAGGTGTCGTCGAGCTTGCCCTGCCTGGTCAGCGTGCCGGTGACGTAGAGCTCATCCTCGGCGCGGGTCATCCCGACATAGAGCTTGCGCCAATATTCCGCCTTCTGCGCCGCCTGCGCCTCGTCGCGATGCAGCATGGTCTCGGCGGTGTGCATCTCCTTTTTGGGTGCATGGAAGAAGAGTGGCGGCTGCGCCTGCATGAAGATGGAGCGGCGGTCGCGGCCGACTTCGGTGCTGGCGGCATCGGCGAGGATGACGATCGGCGCCTCGAGTCCCTTGGCGCCGTGCACCGTCATCACGCGCACTCCGGCGCCGGTCTCGCCGAGCTCGCGCCGGATCGTCACCTCGCGCGAGCGGAGCTCGGCGAGGAAGCCGAGCAGCGACGGCTGCGGCGACTGCTCGTGCTGCAAGGCGAGCTCGAGGAATTCGGCGACCACGTCGTCAATCTCGGCGCCGAAGCGGGCCCGCAGCTTTTTGAGCCCGCCCTCGCGATAGAGCACGGTGCTGTAGAAGTTGAATGGCCGTTCGAAATCGAGGCGGCGGCGCCAGTCGTGCAGGGTCTCAGACGCCGCCTTCGCTGCCGGGAGCGGCGAGTCACGCAGCGCATGCCAGAGATCGCCGGTGCGATGCTGCGCGACGGCGCGCAGCTCGTCCTCGCTCAAATTGAACAGCGGCGAACGCAGCAGGGCCGCGAGCTGCAGATCGTCGGCGGAATTGTTGAGCACGTCGCCGAGCGCCATCAGATCGAGCGCGCCGATGTGGCTCGTCACCGCGAGCCGGTCGGCGCCGGGCGTCGGCAGGCCGTGCTGCACCAGGGCGCGGATGATTTCGTGGAAGAGCACGCTGCGGACCTGCACCAGGATCAGTACGTCGTCGGGCGTGACGGCGCGGCCGCGCGGCCCGAGCGGCCGCCGCGTATCGACCCACGCCTTGATCTCGCCGGCGATGCGGTCGGCAACCCGGCGGGCGGCGCTTTGCGTCTGCTGCAGCGGCGGCTCGGTTGGCCAGTTGTCGGGATCGGCCGCGTCTTCGAGTTCGCGCAGCGGCGGCCAGAGCGTCACCCGGCCGCCCGCTTCGGCGCGCGCCGATTCGTGCAGCACGGGCTGCACGTCCTCGAGCACGCCGGTCCGCAGGTCGGGCCGGGCAAAGACGCGGTCGACGGCAGCCAGCACATTGCCGAGCGTGCGGAAGCTGTGGCGCAGGCGCACCGGAGCGACCTCGAGGCTGACGCTGCGCGCGGTGTAGTAGACTTGCCGGCCGAGATCGATGAAGTTCTGCGGATCGGCGCCCTGAAACGAGAAGATCGACTGCTTCTGGTCGCCGACGACGAACAGTGTTCTAGGCCGGGCCGACGCACTGTCGCCATAGAAGAATTCGGCGATCAGGGCTTCGATCACCTCCCACTGCTGCGGATTGGTGTCCTGGCCCTCGTCGACGAGGATGTGGCTGATGCCGCTGTCGAGCTTGTAGCGCACCCAGGCGCCGCGGCTCTCGTCACGCAGCAGCGCACCCAGCTTCTCGACGAGGTCATCGAAGTCGAGCAGTGAGCGGGCGCGCTTGCGTTCCTCGTAGGCGGCCGAGATGGCGCCGACGATTTCGAGCATGGCCTCGCTGCGTTCGACGAGCTCGGCGCGCGTGAGTTCGCTATTCAGCCGTTCGAGCCGGGCGGCTTCGTCCGTGAGACGCTGGGCGACCTCCGGAATCAGCAGCGCCGTCTGCTTCTTGAGCAGGGTCTTGCGCGCTGTCCCTGACTGCGTGAGATAGGCCGAAAACAGCAGGTCCAGTTCCGGATGGGCCGGATCGATGCGGGACAGTCGATCGACGAAGTCATCGCCATCGGGGTCGGGCGCGACCAGATCGAACACCGCTCGATGATCCGCGAGTGTGGGGCCATAGCCTGCGGCGATCTCGGTCAGCACGGACTCGCGCAGCTCCCCCTCCCCGACGCCGACGAGGCGGCGCAGGTTACGTTTGGCGAGGTCGGTGTGCTGCAGCACCCGGCGCAGGGTGCGCTGCTGGTTGAGCGCTTCGACGATGGCGGTCTCGATCTGGAAGTCGGTCAGGAAGTCGAACAGTGTCTCGGTGGCATGGGCGTGCGCGCCTTCGCGCAGGCCGGCGGCAAGGATCGCCTCACGCGCCTCGAGCAACATGGCATCGCGCTCGTGTTCCTCGAGCACGCTGAAGTCGAATGGCACGCCCGCCTCCTGCGGGAAGCGGTGCAGGACCGCCTCGCAGAACGCGTGGATGGTCTGGATGCGCAGGCCGCCCGGCGTTTCGAGCGCATGCGCGAACAGCGAGCGGGCGCGCAGCAGCACCCCGGCGGTTGGCGCGCTCCCCGTCAGGCGCGCGAGATCGGCAGCGAGCGCCGCGTCGCCCGCGAGCGCCCATTGCGCCAGCCGCTCGCTGACACGGCCGCGCATTTCGGCCGCCGCGGCCTTGGTGTAGGTGAGGCAGAGGATCTGCTCGGGCGGGGTACCGCCGAGCAGCAGGCGCAGCACGCGCGCCGTCAGCACATAGGTCTTGCCGGAGCCGGCGTTGGCGATCACCCACACCGAATGCTCGGGATCGGAGGCACTGCGCTGGTCGGCGACGATCTGCGCCGGCATGGGGTCGAGCAGGCGGCGGCTCATGGATCATCCACCCCGAAGGTCAGCGTCCACTCATCGACACGGGCGAGATGGTCGTAGTCGCCGGGCCGCGGCTTGCGGCCGTTGCCGGCGCGCGGCCGCAAATGCGCGGTCATCGGCAGGTCGTCGCGAAGCAGGAAGGCGTGGATGTGGCCTTGCATGCGCCGTTCGATCTCCCCGACAGCCTGCATCAGATGTGCGCCCTTGCGCAGGCTGAAGGGGCGAAGGGTGAAGGCGGCGGGCCCGAGGCCGATCTTGATGTAGATGAGGCTTGCGGTGTCGCGGCGCGGCACGTCGGGGAAAGCGCCGGCCTTGGCCATCGCCGCTTCGAGCAGGAGCTGCGGCGCCTCGAAGCCGGTCATGTCCTTGGGTGCCGGCACCCCGCCGGTCTTGAAATCGAGGATTTCGAGCAGGCCGTCGGTGCGTTGGTCGATGCGGTCGGCCTTGCCGACAAGAACGAAGTTCCCGAGTTCGGGGATCAGCCATTCGCCCTTGATCTCGGCAGCGCGCGACGCGATGTGCCCGTGCCGCGTGCGCTCCCACTCGAGAAACTGCTCGGCGGCGCGGCCGAAGCGCTCGAGCCAGATGGCGCGACGCTCGCGGATGCTCTCGAGATTGCGGAACGACTCGACCGCCATGGCCTCGAGCCGTGCGGCGGCGTCTGGTGCCGAGAAATTGAGGCCTTCGCGTACGAACTGCTCGAACACGGCGTGGATCATGGTGCCGCGCTCGCGGGCGCTGGGCTCGGCGCCCAGCGGATCGAGGCGTTTGAGCCCGAGCACGTGTCGCGCATAGATGTCGTAGGGCGAGCGCATCAGCGTTTCGATCTCGGTCACCGAGAGACGGCGCGGTCGGTCCGCGGCCGCCGGCATCGGCGCCGGGCGCCTGGCCGGTCTGGGCAATCCGGCAAAATCGATCGTCGCCGCCTGGTCGAGCCAATGCCGGCCACGAGCCCGCATCGCCTCGGCCTCGGTTTCGCCGACGAAGGCATCGAGCCGCTGCAGCAGCCGCGAGGGCAGCGCCGGGGCGGTGCCGAGGCGCGTCGCGTAAGCGATGATGACGCGGCCGTTGCCGAGCGCCAGCTCGAAATCGTGCGCCGCCTGGCCCTGCTGGCGCTCGGGTGGTTCGAGGCCGACATCGAGCCGCATCTTGCGGCTGAGCCAGGGGCCGGGATCGGCAGACGCCGGCCAGATGTCTTCGTTGACGCCGGCGAGGATAAGCAGATCCGGGTTCATAAGGCGGGCTTCGAGCTCGCCCCAGATATGGACATCGTCGCGGCGACGCTCGGACGGCGGGACCTTGGTTCCATCCATCAGCGCGGCGAGGACAGCGTCGAGGTTCACCGGGGCGAAGGGTGTGCCGGCGTTGGGCTCGGCCACCAGGGCGCGGGCCCAGGCACGGAATTCGAGGAGGCCCGGCACATCGCCCGCGCCGATGAGGGCTGTGGCCCCCTGCTCCAGCGCCGTGGCCAGCCGGCCGGCATCGATCTCGGCCTGCTCGGCGAGCCGGACGACCGGCGCCAGCGCCTCACCGAGCGCCGTCAGGAGATCGCGCAGCTCGTCTTCTTCGGCCAGCACCAGGATTCCAGGCAAACCCGGCATGGTCCGTTCGCGCCGCAGCTTCAGGTCGAGCCGGGTGGTCAGGCGCTGCACCACGCCGCGCTCACGTCCGAGGGTGACCGCCCCATTGCGCAAGAGCGCAATGAGATCGACCGGCGCGAACCGGCCCGTGGCGACGGCGAGAATCTGCCGCGCCAGCCGGCCGGCGCCGGACTGATAGAGCGGCGTTCCCGCCGGGTCGTCGACCTCGATGCCGTGCCGGTCGAGCTCGGCGGCGATGCGGCGGGCGAGGACCTGATCGCGCGAAACGATGCCGACGGATTGGTGCTCCAGCACCGCCTGCCGCGCCGCAAGCGCGACGGCGCGGGCCTCGAGGTCGGCGCCCGGCGCCGCGACGATGCTGACGCCCTTGACGGCCTCGGCGACGTCTACCTGCTGCCGCTGCGCGCCCCACTGCGCGGTCTGCTCGGCCGGTGCAAGGGCAGCACGCATCAGTTGCGTCCGCGCCGTTTCCGTTACCAGCTCCTCGACGTCGGCGACGCCGGCGCCGAGGCGGCGCAACAGCCGCAGCAGCCCATATTGCGGGTGGCCGTGCGTATTTTCTCCATCGAGCAGCATTTCGTGCTGGGTCGGGCTGAGGCTGGTGTCGAGCCCCGGCAGCACCAGGGCGCCACGCGGCAGCGCCGCAATGGCCTTGAGCAGATCGGCGGTCGCGGGCACCGAGCCGGTCGAGCCGGCCGCGATCACCGGTCGGTCGCCATAGAGCAGCGGCGCGGTCGCCGCCTGGCGGCGCAGACGCTCGTTGCGGGCCGCGGCGGCATCGATCTTGCCGTGGTCCTTGAGCCACGCCGGCCACATCTCGAGTGCGATGCGCAGGAACTGCAGGATCTGCTGCCAGTTGGCGGCGAGCTCGTCAGGGACCAAAGCGTCGAGCTTGACCACCGGCACATCCTCGATGGTGAAATCATCGAGCAACCGGCCCAGTGCATCGGACAGCCAGAAGATTTCGGCCGCGTTCGGCGGCGTCGCGAAGCCGGCGGCGCGCTTGGCGAACAGGTGGACCAGCTGGCTCAGCACCAAACGCCGTTCCAGGGGGGTGGCCGTCGGCGGCGAGAGCGGCAGGTCGACGGGCGGCAGGAACGGCTCTTCTTCGGTGCTTTCGCCGCCGAAGGTGCGGATATCGGGCAAGAGCACGGCACCGCCCAAACGTTGCGCGAACAGCTCGGCCAAGGTCAGGCGCGCCCGCCGCGTCGGCAGGATGATGGTGATGTCGCTGAGCCAGAATGGCCCGGACCGGTCCCAGCCATGGAGCAGCGTGCCGTCAAGGATGCGGTCGACGAGCAGCGGCAGGAACGGCGCGTTCGGCGCGATCGTGTAGAGGCCGCGCCGGCTCACCGGATGATCTCCACGTTCCGGCCATTGCCGTCGGCGGGGACGCTCAGCGCGACGTTGATCGCGGGACGCGAGAGCAGCTCAGGGTCGCGGTCCGGCCACTCGACCAGCACGATAGACTCCGGCCGGTCGAACAGGCCGAGCTCGTCGACCTCGCGCGGATTGCGAATGCGGTACAGATCGGCGTGCAGCACGATGTGGCCGTTGCCGTCGTAAGGCTGCACCAGCGCAAAGCTCGGCGACGGCACGTCGAGGCGAGGGTCGTCCAGCAGGGTGCGAACGATGGCCCGTGCGAGCGCAGTCTTGCCCGCGCCCAGCCCGCCCTCGAGCAGGACCAGATCGCCCGGCCTCAGCTCACCCGCGAGGCGGCCGCCCAGGGCCGCAGTCGCCGCATCGTCGGGGAGGAAGATTCGCTCGGTCGCCATGCCCGAGCCTTTAGCATCTATTCGGCCGCGGTCGAATATGCGGCGCTCAGCGGCAGGCTCACCACCACGCGGCTGCCGCGCGGCTCGCGCCGCTCGACGCTGATGGTGCCGCCATGCAGGTGCACGAAGGAGCGGACGATGGCGAGGCCGAGGCCGGCGCCGCGCTGCCGGCCGGAGCCGGCCTCGGGCCGCTCGTTGAGGGCAGCACGCATTTCGTCGCTGGTCTGCGCCCCCTCGTCTTCCACCGTGAACAGCATGCGGCCGCCGCGCGAAATCACGGTCAGCGTCACCTCGCCGCCCGGCTCGGAGAAGCGCGCCGCGGTCGACAGCAGGTTGTAGAGGATCTGGACGATGCGGGTGCCGTCGGCAAGGAGCGGCGGCAGCTCCTCCGGAATGACGACGCGCAGGTTGAGCGGCTTTTCGCCGTCGATCTCGGGAAAGGTGGCGACCAGGCCGGCGCGCGCCTTCTCGACGAGGCCGGTAACCTCCTGCAGCTCGGGCCGGAGCTCGGCGATGCCGGCGTCGACCGTCGCCAGGTCGAGGATGTTGTCGATCAGCACGCCGAGCTGGGCGCTCGAGGCGCGGATGTAGTCGGTATAGGCCTTCTGCTTCTCGGTGAGCGGCCCGACGGCGCCCGAGGCGAGCAGGTCGGCAAAGCCGATGATGTTGGTGAGCGGCGAGCGCAGCTCGTAGCTCACGTTCTGGACGAAGGCGTCCTTCAGCCGGTCGGCGGTGACCAGCGCCTCGTTGCGCTCGGTCAGCACGCGCTGGTAGTTGGCGCTCTCGGTGACGTCGACGAAAGTCATCATCGTCTGCCCGTCGGGCAGGCGCGTGGTGGCGTAGTCGAGCATGCGGCCGTCGTGCCTCGTGATGCGGCCGGAATGATCGGTGCGCGTGGGGTTGAGGTCGACGATGCCGCGCTTCAGGTCGCGCCAGAGCGCCGCACCGTCCTCGGGCAGCGCGCGGGCCGCGGCCTCGATGATCTGGTCGATGTGCGGGTTGGTCTCCAGCAGGTTGGTCGGCAGCTTCCACAGCGTCGACAAGCGCGGGTTGGACAGCGTCAGCCGGCCGTTGGTGCCGAACACCGCGACGCCCTCGGTCAGCGCGTTGAGGGTCGAGCGCTGCACGTCGATCTGGGTGCGCGCCTGGCTCTTGAGCTTGAGCGCGTCGGTGATGTCCTCGAACACGTAGATGACGCCGCCGTGCGGGCCGGCCGGCGCCGAAATCACCTGCACCACGCGGCCATCGGGCAGATACCACGGGTCGCTCTCGCGCGGCTGCTTGAGTTGATACGACTGTAGATGCCGGGCGCGCCAGGCCTGATAGTCGGGCTCCGCCGGCAGCATGCCCATGGTGCGCAGCTTGTCGAGGATGACGCGCTCGTCGATCCCCGGCTGCAGCCATTTGGCATCGAGCCGCCAGAGCTGCGCATAGGCGCGGTTCGACTGCACCAGCTCGCGTTCGGCATTGAAGATGGCGATGGGCGTGGCCAGCGCATCAATGATGGCGCTCAGATGCGCAAGCCCTTCGGCGTTGGCGGGCGCCGGCGCGATCACCGGCGGTTTGGGCCGCAGGTAGCCCAGGTGCCCGAACGGCAGGCTCAGCTCGATCAGCTCCATGCCGGTCACTGCGGCTATTTCAGGCACGGTGCCGGCCTTGCCCTTGCTCAGGGCCTGATATGCGGCGTTGCCAAGAACGGCGTTCTTGCCTTGATCCAGCAGCACCGCCGGCCCGGGGATCATGCTGAGCGTTGCGGCAAGGTCGTCGGAGCGGCTCGGCAGCTTGTGGTCCGGCTGATAAAGCGTCGGGCGCACGCGCATCGCAACGCCGGCGCCAAGCGACCAGCCGATTGCCCGCACCTGGCGGCCGTCGCGCGCGGTGAACATGAGATCGAAGCCCTGCCCGCCCGACCGCAGGTCGCGCAGGTGGCCCGCCAGGGTTGCGGCGTCGGCGTCGCCCAGCCAGCCCGCAAAGTCGAGGATGGTATCGGTGCGGCGCCCGGGCGGCAGCACCGCCGCAGCCGGGCCGAGGAACTTCGGGCCGGTGGCGCGGGCGCTCCATACCACAGTGATTTCGCCGGACCCGGAAAGCAGCGCCTCATAGTCGTCGACCAGGGCGCGCAGCGTTGCGATCTGCTCGCCCGACCGCTTCTGGCTGGCGCGCGTGTCGCTGAGCAGCTTGCGCAGTGCGACGGTGACGAGAACAGCGAAGGCGCCTGCCCCCAACACGACGGCCAGCGGTACGCTGCCCACCAGATTGGCGGTCGGTCCCTGGCTCAAGGCCGGAGCGGCCGTCAGCAAGGTCAGGGGAGCGGCGCCACATAGCGCGAATCCCAAACGTCTCCGGAATCGCTCCGGCCGCATGCATCACTCCGGTAAATTGAAACCCGCCACCGCCTGCCCGAGCCGGGCAGACTACTTCAACCGCCGGAAAACGCTGGCGCCATCAAGACCATTGCGCCCCGCACGTCCACGGCCTTCTGGCCAGTGCGAAGCAGCCCCCGAATCACCCAACCATAGCGGGGCGCGACTCCACGAAAAAGAGTCCCCGGACCTGTGCATTGCGCGCAAATCGACAGACTTCGGGATTGACCGGGGACCGAACAGTGAACAAGTGGTTAACGCGAGAGTCGGGTCGGCCGGTCGTAGCCGGCGAGCCTTTGATGCAGCGCAAGTTTCCCTTCCAGCATCGCCCCTATGGTTGCTGTCACCATGACGCGACGGGAGGAGGGTATGCTGATGTGGCTCGACCTTGCTCTGCGACTGTTGGTGAGAATCTTGATTGGCCTTGCGGCGCCGGCAGTGATTGCCATGCTCCTCTTGCCCGCCGCCCAGGCTCGGGCGCAATCGGCTCCGCTCATCGTCAATATCAGCGCAACAACGTCCGGTTGCGGGAGCAACGGGCATGCCTGCGACAACGCGGCCGACCACCTGCCGCCTGGATCAACGTTCCACCTGATTTCACCCAAGACGATCACGCTGGATGAGGGCACCTACAGGTTGAGCTATGCCGGTACCATGGGCCGCTATCGTGGATGGCGCATCAACGCAGAGCAGTGGTGGGTATGGAACTTCGGCATCGCCGTGAACAAGGGCAGCGGCATGGGGCAGCTCCTCTATGTGGCGATCGCCAGAGGCATCTACAAAAGCCTCGACGCGGTTACGGCCTCCCGCGAGCCGATTGTAGCCGGTCCTGGCGGTCCCAATTCCCGCCTCCCCGTACTCATCAGGTCGGGTGGGCCGACCCGTTACGTCGACACGCTGAAGCTGCCAAAGAGGGAGAAGCTCAGCTTCTTCATCCTCGACTACGACGTCCGGGACAACGCGGGGGGCGTGTCGCTGAAGATCGAGCGGCTGGCGGACAAGCACTGAAGCAATCGCCGTGCGCAAGCAAAGAGGGCCCCGCCATGCGGCAGGGCCCTTCGTTCTGTGCGGCACGGCCGCTCAATAGCGATAGTGCTCGGACTTGAACGGGCCGTTCGGCGGCACGCCGATATAGTCGGCCTGCGGCTTGGTGAGCTGGGTCAGCTTGGCGCCGAGCTTGCTCAGATGCAGCTCGGCGACCTTTTCGTCGAGGCGCTTGGGCAGCACGTGCACGCGCTTTTCGAGGCTCTTGGAATTGGTGAAGAGTTCGATCTGCGCCAGGGTCTGGTTGGAGAAGCTGGCGCTCATCACGAAGCTCGGATGACCGGTGGCATTGCCGAGATTGACCAGCCGGCCTTCCGACAACAGCACGATGCGCTTGCCGGAGGGCAGCTCGATGAGGTCGACCTGCGGCTTGACGTTGGTCCACTTGAAGTTACGCAGCGCCTGCACCTGGATCTCGTTGTCGAAGTGACCGATGTTACAGACGATGGCCATGTCCTTCATCTGCCGCACGTGGTCGACGGTAACGATGTCCTTGTTGCCGGTGGCGGTAACGACGATGTCGGCGCGCGGCGCCGCCTCATCGAGCGTCACCACTTCGAACCCGTCCATCGCCGCCTGCAGGGCGCAGATCGGGTCGATCTCGGTCACCA